>CADBQP010000054.1 GCA_902796835.1 uncultured Bacteroidales bacterium | reverse complement strand
TAAGGGGAAGGAGTCTGCAAACAAGTCATGTCAAGAGCTTCTAAGCCCAAAATCAGACAGAATCGGCGCAATCAAGAGTAAAATCAGGCAATCGATAATTATTTGCGGATTATAGGTTATGGTGTTGTTTGTTTTCGGTAGGCTTCCATCCATATTTTTTCAGGTCGACTTTTCCTTTCGCAACGGTTATCCCTTCGGCTTCGAGCAGGGCTTGTTGTGCATTCAGCCCTCCAAAAGCGAAGTTGGGCGAAAGGCGTCCTTGTGCATTCACTACGCGATGGCAGGGTATGCTGCCTTGGCTTGGATTGCGATGCAGTGCATTTCCTACTGCCCGACAGTGTTTCTTGCTGGCTACGAGTTGGGCTATTTGCAAATAGGTGGCTACGCGGCCCGGTGGTATTTGTTTTACGACGGCGTATATGGCTTGGCTGAATGAGTAATCAGGCATTGTGATGGGTGGAAGTGGGCTTTTCTCGCTTTTTTTGTTTATTTTTGCCACAAATATAGTATAAGATTGTCTATGGAGCAAGCTCTTTTGGCGTTAGAAAACGGTGGCAAGTGGCGTGGCGCGGCCTTTGGTGGACCTCGTGGTGAATGTGTCCAAGGACCTTTTAACCCTGGTAGAACTATGGCGAAAGCATTTCCGACAACTAAGAAACATTTTCTCTTATGCCACTGATACCCTCGTCGCTCTATGCCACCCTGCGCCAGCTCATCGACACCGATGCTCATGCAGCTATGGAACAGGCTGAGGCAGCTCTTGAAAACTATGGTCCCGATGCCACACTGCTCTGCCTGCGCGGACATGCGGCTACAAAATTGTCGCTTTGGCACGAAGCCCTGCGCTGCTACATGGCCGCCCAGGAGCTGGACCCCGAATCGCCGGCTGCCGAGGCGCGAGCCATGATAGAGAGCATACTCGAGTTCAGTGCGCCCGACATGTATAACCCCTGATAAACTACGCGTAGCAATGCACCGCAAAAAAACCGTAAAACGTCGCCCAGCGCGCCGCCATTCGAGCCATGTGAATCTGGCTCCGTTGCGCCGTTTTTTTTCGTGGCTGGGTAGCCGCAAGGCCCTGCCCGTATGGCTGGGTGGGATAATCGTGTGTGCTGTCTACGTTTTTTTGTTCTATAGTTTAGTGAACCCCTACGGCTCTCGCTGGCGTGCCATTTTTTCATCGACGGTGGCCCTGCCCGAGGGATATAGCATATTGGGCATCGACGTGAGCCATCATCAGGGCATCATTGATTGGGACCGCCTCTCGGCAGCTACCATAGGCCATGTTCCCGTGTCGTTCGTCTTCATTAAAGCTACAGAGGGCGAAACGCTCATTGATCGCCAATTTAATGAGAACTTCTATCAGGCCCGGCGCCAGGGAATAGTGCGTGGTGCCTACCATTTCTTTTCCCCAGGTGTGTCGCCATTGGAGCAGGCCCGTTTCTATCTGCGGCAGGTACACCTCGAACCAGGCGACCTGCCGCCCGTGCTCGACTTTGAAACCACTGGTAGCCTTTCGGCCAACGAAATCAGAAAGGCTGCCCTGCAATGGCTGCGCGAAGTGGAAGAAAAAGTGGGCGCACCTCCTATCATCTACACCAACCTGAAGTTTAAGGAAACCTATTTCTCCACGCCCGAATTCGAGCGCTATCCCCTCTGGATAGCCCACTACTACGTGCCCAAACTTCGATATGAGGGCCAATGGCGCTTCTGGCAGCACACCGACCGCGGCCGTGTGGACGGCATTAAGGGGTATGTGGACCTCAATACCTACAACGGCTCCATGTATGACCTGCTGCGCCTCTGCATTGAAGAGGACGAAGAGTAGAGAAGCCCCCAAGAGCCCCAAAAAAAGCCCGAGCCTTTAGTGAAAAGACTCGGGCCGATAGTTTAAAGAGTTGAGCCAACTCTTATTTTTCTCTTCCCTTTTTTGTTTTCAAACACGTCTTTATTTCCATGCCTGCGGGTAGTTGGTGATGATGGAGTTTACGCTGAAGCGGGGTGTCTGCTCCGGTCTGCCTGCCGTCCATAGCCTCACGCGCTTGCCTTGGGCCTGCACACGGTCTATGAACCCTTGGCTTACAGTGTATTGCCAAGGATTGACTGACTCTACGTGACGGTATTTTTCAGGAGTGAAACTCGTGAGCGTGCCGTCGAAACACAGGGGCAGTCCAATGAGTTTGGCGACAATGAGCTTTTCGAGCCTCATGCCGGGGTCGAGCTGATGGATGCGCTCGAGCACTCCGTCGTTGAACGATTGCACAATGGTCCACTCCCTGGCCTCATGTTGCCTGATGGTTTCACATAGCAGGCGCTCTATGTTGGGATAAATGTTTCCGGTTCGTTTAATCTCTATGAGCAGGGTGGCGCGGCCAGCCACGAGGTGCATCACTTCGTCGAGCGTTGGCATGCCGTAGGGCATGATTTCGCCCTCTTTGCTCTTTATGCGTAGTTGTCTGATTTGTGCCAGTGTGAGGTTCTCTATGCGTCCGCTGCCGTTGGTGGTGCGGTCTACGGTCTGGTCGTGACACACGATGAGTTGGTGGTCGCGGCTCTCGTGGATGTCGATTTCTATGATGGGCGCTCCGGCCTGGATGCCTGCTTCTATGCAGGCCAGGGTGTTTTCGGGAGCCAGACTGGCCCCGCCGCGGTGGCCTACGATTTCGAGACCCTTGATTTTGGCGGCTGAGTAGCCGCGAGGGGCAAGGAGGGCAGGCACGAAGTGGAGTCCGATGTAGAAGAGAAAGAGCGCAAAGAGCGAAAGGATGACAATGGTCATTTTCTTTTTCATTTTTTTTAGAGTTTTATTCCGAATAGGTGTAGCATGAGCACTTTTACGGCCTTTGAGAACCACGACGGCAGGTCGGAGGCCTTCGCCGTCTGTGCTATGGCGTCGGTGGCAAAGCGGTCGACGGCGGGTTCGTGCATGAGCGACCAGATGAGGAATTTTCCGAACTTGTGGGTGAAGAGGTCGCTTAGCGTTTCGCCACTGGGATGGTAGGTAAGGATTTCCTCGCGATAGGCGCTCACTCCGGGGAATGGCATGCCTTGAATGTCGCTGCGCACAAAGCGGTCGACGGCCGTGGGGTGATAGTTCTTGGCCGTGCTGAGCACGCTGCCCACAAGTGGCACAATGGCGTTGGTGTATATGCCGCCGCGCTGACTGCAGTCAATAGCATCAAACTTGTCAACAATATCTTGGTCGGGCAGACGTCCGATAATATACTTCATGATGGAAAGTCCCGTCTGAATGTAGCCGAAGTCGGCAATGAGTTCCGACACGTTTTCAATGATGTGATAGAGCAGTTCCTTGTCGGTTTGGCTGGTAGCCTGGTCAATGAGTTCATAGAAAAGCGGCGCGGCCCGCTCGTCGCCAGGTAGGGGCTGGTTGTCTTCGGCGAGATGGAGGTAGCAGGCAGCATACCATGTGAGCACATTGCGTTTATAGAGCCCCTGCGGGTTGGCCTTTTGGCTGAAGCGTGCCTTGAAGAGTCCTCGCAGGCGGAGGGTCCAGTCGCGGGCTTCGCGCTCATAGATTGACAGGAGCTCGGCATTGTGGTGTGATGAATGGAGCTGAGTTTGCAGCAGCACGTAGAGCATGGACATCTGTGAATAGTCGAACCATGGGGTGCGTCGCATGTCGTCGCTGAAGAATTGTGTCACCACGGGCTGGATATTTTCCCAGCGGGCTGCGCCCATGACGGCCAGTACGCGCTCGAGCACAAAATAGCTGAGGCTGTCGCCGCTGTGGTAGGCGTCGAGAATAGCAGGATGAAGGTTGGCGAAATTGTGCTCGGCCTGCATGCGCCGAGGGTCTTCAAGATTGCCTTCGCCCCATGTGGCATAGAAATTGATGAAGTCCATGGCCTTCACCATTGTTTGCCGCGACCATTTTCCATCCGTTTCGATGGCAGGTACGATGTCGGTGTGCCAAAAACCTTGATATTCAATGGCGTTGTTCACATAATCGGACTGGAAGGTGATTTGGCGGCGCATGGCAATCTGCACAAAAGGCATTACAAGGCGAATGAGGCGGTAGCGCCACGTAAAGTGGCTCACCACGCTTCGAATTTCGTTGAGCAGCTTGTTGGTTTGCTGGCTGCTGTCGTGACCTCCTTCGAGTTGGGCATCGATGATGAGAAGCACACAAAGGCGTGTGGCCGTTTCGAAAAAGATGGGTGCCCGCTCTCGCAGCGAGCGTTTCATGGCGATGGCGGGCAGGCTGTGCTTCTTCAGGTTGGCATACATCTGTGCCACAATGTGTTCCGTGAGGTTCTGCCGAAGCTGAGTGTGTCCCGTGGTGTGGGTATGGTTCGAAAGGTAGTAGGCATACATACATGCCGTGTTGCGCACGGGCAGCAGCGAGTCGGTCATGAGTTGCCACAGGAGTTCGAGCGGGCTCTGTCGGTAGAGATTTTCGTTGAAAAAGTCGCTGAGCAAAATGCCGTTGATGACAGCCACCGAGGCTACGTTGCGCAACTGAATGAGCGAGGCGAGCTGCCCCGAAAGCTCTTTGTGGGTAGCAATGATTTCGGGAGTGGCCTTGTTGGATGCTATAGCCTGGTTAACTTCGTTGAACTGCTGGATGAGAGTTTCGGCCCCGTCGGGAAGAAATGAAAGCATGTGGCCCATGAGGTCGAAGAGCTGCACTTCGTAGTTTTCGCGTATCAGGGTGTCGATGGTCTGGCTAACCAGGGTGGTAAGGTTGAAGTTGTGGTCGGTAGTGGCAGCAAGGTCAATGATGGTCGAGGTTTGACCCGTGCGCAAAAAGTCGATGATGATGGCATCGCGCATGGCTCCCATAAAGACTGCGTTGACAGCCGATGTTTCAAACACTTGGGTGTAGGTGGAGGCGGAGAGGGGGTGGGCTTGCTCGGCAGGATGGGCCACATCGACCTGCATGGCTTCGGCTTTGAAGAATTGAGCAAAGCAACGGCCCATGAGATACTCCAAAAAACGTTCGTAAACAAACTGAATGTGTGTTTCGGTATGTCCGTCGGGTGTTTGTTTCTCTACTTCTCTGAGCACCGGTCGCTCGGCTTTATTGAGGAGTTCGGCATAGGCTATTGAAATGCCGTCGTCTTTAAGGATGAGGCTGCTGAGCCTGTGGAGCAGCGAGCCAGGTTCGGCCTGTCGTAGGTGGGCGATGCTGATGCCGTCGATTGGCAAATTGCGTAGGTAGCTCTCCAGAAAGTATTGAGCGAGGAGCTTCAGGATTTCTATTTGCAGCTGGCCGGCATAGGAGTTGGCTATGTCCGCCATCATTTTTTCGAACAGTGCGATGCTGGTATAGCTGGCTACATCGGTGGTGAGCTGACGGCCCAGGTAGTTGGTACAGACGTATTTTAGAATGAGAGGGTCTTTGAGTCTGATGCACACACTGCGGGCTATGTCACCAAATTCGGTGTGCATTTGATAGAGTTTCCGATATATGTGGTAGGCTTGCCGGGTTTCCTCGTCGGTAAAGCCACTGATGGTGGTCTCCTCGTTGTTGGTGGGCTGATAGATGAGCTGGTCGTCCTTTTTCACACTGGGCAGGATGATTTGCTTCCACGTATATGTGCGGCAGGTGAAGAGCACCTTGAAACGGGGCATTCCTTCGTCGATGAACAATTGTCGGAGAGCGTTGTAGAGGTGGAGCGAACCGCTGTTGTCGAGCTGAGTTTCGCTGAGGGTTTCGCCCACAGGCGGATTGGTGATGGAATGCCGGCTTTCGGCATAGTTCAGGCACTCGTTGATGGCATCGAAAAAAATGTAGATATATTCATCTTGCTGGCATGCTTTTTCGTGCATGGCCCTAATGAGTTTCATTACGTCCTTTTTGGGGTTGGCGCCCATCAAGTCTTTGAGCTTCAGGTCGAGAGGCAGACTCGAGAAGTCGGCTCCATTGAAAATAAGCACAGCCTTTCCGTCTTTGATGAGTTGTTCTGTCCAGTAGCAAAGTTGGTTGGTTTTGCCCTGCCCGGCATCGCCAATGAGGGGAAAGAGGCTGGCGGGGCTCTGCCAGAAATTGTGGAGCGATTGCGTGAGTGCCTGGCGTTCCACAAAGAGCTCTTGGTTGTATTTCTTTTCTTTATAGACACGCGACAAATAGCGGGCACTCTCGGCAGCAAGGGCGGCTCGTATGCCTTCCCAGTTTTTGTCGCGGGCTACACTGAACTGTGGCCAGATGGCTTGCATGTAGATGTCGAGTTGCGGTGCCAGCTGGTCGCTCACCATGATGTCGGCATTGGCATCGGCCGTGATGTGTTGCACACTTTCGTTTTCGAGCAATGTGTGGAACATGTAGGGCACTCCTTTGTCGGAATATAGCATGAGGGGGTAGAGGTCGAGGGGAGTCTCGGCGTCGGCATTGAGCTGAATGACGTAGTGTGCATCCACATTGGTTTCCGATGCGTGGCATAGGGGTGACATGGCGCTAACCATTGCCTCGACATGAGGTTGAAGGAGTTGAATGGTTTCGCGGTTTTTCTCCTCAGAACGAGCTGTGCCGTGGGCATTGTGGTTGCGTATGAAAACCACACTGGGTGTGTGCTTGTCGCCCAGAAGCAGGCATACTCTCTTCTTCCCTGTGAAGAGGCTCTCGCCTATGGCTTTAACGAGCGGGTGTTGCGGCATAGTTTCGCAGGCTACTTTGCTCAGGGGAACGAAAATTTCGTTGAGCCAATGACCGAACGACATGGGCCGCTTGGCGTCGATGGAGGCCACGACGCGCTCTAATCCTGTGTGTGGCGATGTATCCTTGCGGCTTTGCTCGCGCAAGAGGGCAATGAGTATCTGGCTGAGATACATCGTTGAAATTTCCATGAAGTCGAGCCAGCGGTTCTTGGCTTTCTCGTAATTTTCGCTTTCGGTGGCGTCGAGGGCGCCAATGAGTGTGGCAGAAAGCGTATAGGGTAGGGCTGAAGGGTCGTAGGCAATTTTTATCATGGCATTTTTTTTTAGGAGAGGTCTCTGTAAAGCAGCGGCCCGATTATGTTCTATTTTTTCCAATTCCAGGCGGCAAAGAGCAAGACAACAAGAGCCAAAGCCAGCACAATGCCCGAAATGGGATTGAACTTGTCGAGAGTGAGCACAGTGAGCGTGTCGCAGGTGGCAGAGGCTACTGTTAGTATGGCCAAGATGATGGTGAGGCGGTTGTTCTTCACGTCATCGGATTCGTCTTTCTTCGATGCGATGACCGTCTCGAGCAAATTCATTTTCTCGCTTAATTCGTCGAAGTGTTGGCGAATGGCCAGTTGCGTTGCGCAAAAGTGATAGAACTGATTGTGTTGCGTATAGTCGGACACGTCGGTGAAGTAGGTGCTTGCCTTTAGCAGTGCCACGCGCTCTGCCATGCTATGGAGTGTGGTGAGAGAGTAGTCTGTGTTCGAGGAATGGTCTATGGCCGTGATTTCGCCTGCAATCTGCAATAGCGTGTGGCGCTGCATAATGGCAAGCAAGTATATCCACAAATAGCGCTGTGGCAAATTGGCAGCACCAAAGTTTGCAATGTGTCCGCTTGCCGGACTGTCGGTGGCTGCCTGATCCTCATTGGGTTCGATTGTCATAATGCCTCCGCCCTCGACCGACGACCCGATGAAAATGTTTTGGAAAGTCTGCATTATTTGTGCGCTATCAATGGTATTCGACATCATGGGGAGATAGTTGCTGTTTTCGCCCCTGATGATGCGCAAAAAAATCTCTTGCAGGTTTCGCGAATTCTCGTCGGCAGTCACTCTCAGGTATGTGAAGAGATGAAGTCGTATGGAATTCATGAGCGAATATGCACCATTGAACTCATGGAGCAAAAAGCGAATGAGATTTACCAAAGTCCATCGAGGCATTCCTTCATCGGTGGTTGCCGATTGTAGAAGAACTGTTATTTGCTGCAATTCTTCAAGCTTTTTAGGGTGGAGTGGCGCCGAGGGAGGCACGCACACAATCTGCGGGGCCTGATTGTCGATTTTATGGAGGCGGTAGTTGAGTGTTACAAGACGGTCGGTTTCGGCATTGGCCTCCGATAGTTGAAGCGTGAACATCAGCAAACCTACCCGAGTATAGGGGCTGACAATGAGTTTCGTGCCAAGCAGGTTGTTGTCTTTGCCAAAAAACTTAAAGGCTATCCCGTCTTTTTCCAAACACCATTCTGTGCCAACAATTTTTCTCCATATGGCCAATTGTTGTTTCTTAGAGGCATCGGCATGGCGGTTGCGCAAACTGTAAATGCTGAAATTCTGCGGCTTTTGTGGCATAGACTCCCTGTTTTTTGAATTTGCAGCAGCCTGCAACCATTGTTGAATGTGAGGGTAGAGAATGTCTTTTTCCAATTTCAGCTCGGCAGGCTCCCATATGGAATCGTTGGCAACGTTCCATTTTTCGGGGTCGATGCTCAGGGGGAGCATAAATATGGTGTAGGTTTCTTTGAGGGGCATGTCGGTGTGTCTTTAAGTTTTAGGAAGAAGTATAAACTTCAATTAGTGTTTATTGTGATATTTTGTTAAAGTATTACTTTAGTTCCTCAGTGTGGTAGCGTATGGTCTTTTCTATGGCAGCCTTGCATACTGGGCAGAACTCGGAACACGTGTTTGTACGCATGCGACAATCGAAGCTGTGGCGCCATACTCCTTTGCTCTGGTATCCGCCTCCTTCGTATAACCCAGGGCTCCCTGGCTTGGTATTGCTCTTGTGGGGCAGCATAGAAGCCCATTTACTCTTAAAGTCTACCAAAGTGGTGATGTTTGGCTCCCAAGGCTCTGTGTCGGCAGGATAGTAGGTTTCATATTGGTCGTCATAGAAGTATTCATCGGCTAGTCCGGCAAAGCTGTGTCCAAATTCGTGAACCACAACGGGCTGGAATTGACTGTGTCGAGCCGTTGTTAGCATATACATATTATAAATTCCGCCACCGCCGTAGGTGGGTGTGTTGGCGAGAATAATAATATGTTCATAAGGAACGGCCTGAAGCGCGTCGTGGAGTGCAAAAAGACGCTCGGTCATGAGGTAGCGGTCGGAGTAGAACGTTGAAAAATGACTCATTGCAGGAGTGTCGTGCCACTTTCCCTGAAGAGGTTGGCTCACGTCGGTTTGCTGTGAAGGAATCGCCAGAGTGTAGATGTTAAAGCGTTTTCTATATTTTCCGAATGGCTCATGGCTCATCATTGCCTCGACGGCCGTTTCCACGTCGGCATAGAACTGTGGCATCTCGTCGTCGGTGTACCCTTCGGCCACATATACCAGGTCTATACATTCCGCCGTAGAACCATTCTTCATGAAAGGTTTTAGCTTGTCGGAGTGTGGACCAGAAGTGCATCTTCTGATAAGAATGTCGTGCGGAGAAACTTTGTGGTGCATTTCACACACTGTCTTCTTATGGCTGTTGCGTAGTTTGAGTGTTAAATAGGCCGAATGTTTTGGCATTGGCAGCAACACGGTGTTTTCGAAAGCTTTGTTCACCATTGTTGCCTCTTCGGTGTGTTGCCATTCCTGGAACAATGTGCTGAATGAATATGCAAAGATAACTTTGCCCGATGCTGAGTCAGTCATCGTAATCTGAGCATAGCCGTCGAAGAGCAACTTATCGAGGTTCACTCGGCGTCCATGCCATCCTTCCGACATGCTTAACTGTGAAAGGGCAATTGATTGTTCTTTGTTATTGCCCGAAAAGATGTAGTCGGCCCGCAAGGTCTTGTCTTCAAAATAGTCGTTGAATTTCCATGCTTTGAGAGGAACGACAAAAACAAAGGAGAGCAGTGCCAAAAGATATTTCATAGTTTTGCAGTTAGTTCGCAGATTCTAACGATTGTCATCATAGCTTTTTCCATGCTGGGAATAGGCAGGAACTCGTGAGGTCCGTGGAAGTTAAGTCCGCCTGCAAAGATATTAGGGCAGGGGAGTCCCTTGAATGAGAGCTGCGCTCCGTCGGTACCTCCGCGGATGGCTTTAACAACTGGCGTCACGCCAACCTGCTTCATGGCCTCGAGGGCAATATCAACCACTTCTTTTACAGGTTCCACACGTTCGCGCATATTATAATATTGGTCGTGCATTGAAATGGACAGTGTGCCCTCTCCATATTTGGAGTTAAGGCGCTCGACGAGACTTTGCAGGAAATCTTTTCGCGATTCGAACTTCTTTCGGTCGTGGTCGCGAATGATAAACGAAAGTTGGGCGCGTTCGCAGCTTCCTTCAATCGAAAGCAGATGAAAAAACCCCTCATATCCATCGGTTGTCTCAGGAAGGTCGGTCGTGGGGATGAGAGACACCAGTTCGCTCGCGATGCGTGCTGCATTAACCATCTTTCCCTTAGCATATCCTGTGTGAACACTCACTCCTTTAATCTCAATTTTAGCGGCAGCAGCGTTGAAACACTCATATTCCAGTTCGCCAACCTCACTGCCGTCCATGGTATAGGCCCACTTGCAGCCGAATTTCTCCACGTCGAAAAGATGGGCACCCAGGCCAATTTCCTCGTCGGGATTGAATGCAACGCGAATGGTGCCGTGTTTGATTTCAGGATGCTCTTGCAAATAGACCATGGCCTGAACAATTTCGGCAATACCCGCCTTGTCGTCGGCACCAAGAAGCGTATGGCCATCGGTAACAATAATGTCTTCTCCCACATGAGCCTTCAATTCAGGAAAAGTGGCCACGTCGGTCACAATGCCCGCCTCGGCATCAAGCACAATGTCGCTTCCATCATATTGTTCCACAATGCGAGGTCTTATGTCGGCACCAGAGGCATCAGGACTGGTATCCATATGCGAAATGAAGCCGATCGTGGGCACCTCTTTTCCTTCAATGTTCGATGGGAGAGTAGCATAGATATATCCGTTGCCATCTAATTCCACATCCTTGAGGCCCTCTTCAATAAGTTCCTCTTTCAGAAATCTGGCAAACGTCATTTGTTTGTCAGTACTCGGAGTCTTGCCGGCGTCTTCAGCCGATTGTGTGTCGAACTGTGTGTAGTTCAAAAAGCGTTCTACGATATTCATAATAGTATCAATTTATTTTAATTTCCTTCGAGAGACAAAAGTAAGTAAAAGCTGCAAGAAACAACCCTGTTTTTCGAAATTCTTCAAAAAAAATTTGTCAGTTTCAAAAAGAGGACTAAATTTGCACCGCATTTGGCAAAACATGCCCTGCAAGGAAGTGTGGGTGAGTGGCTGAAACCACCAGTTTGCTAAACTGACGTACGGGTTACCGTACCGGGGGTTCGAATCCCCCCGCTTCCGCAATTTTTTTTATGGCGCTTTCGTCTAGCGGCTAGGACACATGCCTCTCACGCATGGAACACGGGTTCGATTCCCGTAGGCGCTACCAAAGAAAAACGGGAACATTTCGTTCCCGTTTTTCTTTTGTTTTGTGTGCGCCAGAATTTGAAGAGATTTGCATTGCAGCTGATGCTCTTTTGCACTAGTCTTGCCATGCATTTCATTTCATTCAAATACCTTTATATGCTCTCTTCAAGCCTGCGGCATAGGTGTTTTATTTGTGCTCGGGTGGTGAAACGGAGTTTACTGGTTTAGCCTGCAAACTGGTAAAGGCATTCATTGGTTTGCTCACTATTGACGATGAGTTCAATGGTTTTGATGCCTGTGGAGGTCATAAAACAAGCGTGCTACGTTTGGTTTGGTAGGCCAAAGGTAGTACGCTTGGGTGGGGTTGGAAAAGACAAAGTAATAACTTGGGAATACAAAAAATTGGTAAATCTGTCAATTTTCCTTTGTGGTGTTTATAAAATTATCTATTTTTGCACAGGGAATGTTTCCCTAAAAACCATTAAAAGCGGCGGCAACGCGATAAACTCGGCATATTATCATGATAAAAGCTATTTTTCTAAATGATAGCCGCATATGTGTAGCTATTCACGATGGGAGTTTTATGGTACTTAAATCTTCCGAACCAATCTCTAAAAGATTACAAGAACAATTGGTTGAAGTAGTACCAAACCTTTTTGACAAGTATTACTCGTTGGGAATGATGAATATGTTGGTTCGTTCTCTTATGGATTTAGAAAATCAAGGTGTTCACTTAGAACTTGATTTAGAAGAGGGTCACCAACTTCAGACAAAGGTATTAGTAGAGGATGATAAAAAATCTTTTACTGTTACAGCAAAAGATGGGGAGGTGTTTAAGATACGTTCAATACCTTTGAAAGAAGAAGATATTTTGCCTTTCACTATTACTTTAGCTCAATCTTTCGATGAACATTTCTGTGATGATAAGGGCTACATGACTTATAAAGTCTTTGTAGATATGACTTTTATCAAATATCATGGCTATATTCAGTTTGAGGAAAGTGATCGTTATGCAGAGAGGAAAAGGATTGGAAATAGGATAAGAGAAATACGTGAAGAAAAGAAGATGAAAGCAAAATACCTTGCTCAAATTGCAGGTATTGATGCGTCCAATTGGAGTAGAATTGAAGATGGTAGTTATTCAGTTGGACTGGATATTTTACAGAAAATAGCCAGAGCTCTCGGAAAAAAGATAGATTTTGTGTAAGAGTCAAAATTAAACCGCTGTCTTTTCGGCAGCGGTTTAATTTTCAAGCAGCACCTTTTCCGAACTACCTTCTGAAAACGTGTCCGTTTTCAAAGTAGTAATCGAAATCGAAAAGGTCTTCGACTCCATGCGAGAGCGGCATAAGTACGACGCTTCTAACTTTGAATACCTCGATGAGGTGGCGTAGTCGTTCTATGCCGAGAACGAGGCGCAAAGCTTTAGCGGTGAACTGGATTGCCGCATTGACGGACTCCTTTCACAACAAGTGGCTTGTGCGAGGTATCGGACAACCACGATTGGAGTACTTTTTCAATCTTCCTTCTATACATACAATCACGTTTTCGTGCCGACTTTTTGACGCAATAAACACATTATCCCGCCGACTTTCGGTGCAATGATGCACATTTTCTTACATTCAAAGGAAATGTTTACAACATTTTTTTCGTTAGATAGAACTTATTTAATGCTTTTATTGACAAATTCACCGTATAGGCTTTTCATTTGGCAAATAATATGTTATTTGAGCCAAATTCGTCGTTTTTGAGCCTTTTATTGCAGAAAAGACTCCCTAAACATATAAGTAAGCCTAAAAATCTGAGATTTATCAGCCAAAATGAATGTTTTTATGCTAATAATTCTCAAACGTGGACATAAATTGACAGCATTCTCGCAAAAAATCTGTACCTTTGTAGCTAAAGCTGCAATTAAATAAAAGAGCATTATATGAAATATAAACATTTTGCACCATTATTTGCCATCGTACTTTCTACTGCATTCTTCTCTTGCAGCAGTGATGACAATGGCGAAAGTCCGAAAACAGTTGAAAAATCCAACGTTTCGGGTAACATTGAAAAGGGCCCCTTTGTACAAGGGTCTAAAGTGACATTGTATGAGCTGGAAGCCAATCTCTCACAAACGGGAAAGTCGTTCAAGACCCAGACGAACAGTGATCTTGGCGCATTTACCTTTGATAGTCCTATCCAGTTGAACAGCCAATTTGTGGAGTTGGAAACGAGTGGTTATTTCTACAACGAAGTGAAAGGCGAACTTTCCACTTCACAGATTACCCTGAATGCCCTTTCTAATATAGCTAACAGGTCTTCAGTGAATGTCAATCTGATTACTCATCTAGAGTATGGACGTGTAAAGAAACTTGTTCGCGATGGCATGGATTTTACATCGGCAAAGAAACAAGCAGAGAAGGAACTTCTGACCTGCTTTGCCATTACCGATGAAATCAGTGTGCCGGAAGGGGTGTCTATCACGGACAACAATAAGAACTCCGCAATCTTGTTAGCAATCTCTACCGTGATGCTTTACAACCGTAGCGAGGCGGAATTTACAGAGTTTATCTCTAAATTCTCTACCGACTTCGCCGACAATGGCCTGATTGACAATGCCACCATCCGAGAGGACATCAAGAAAGGGCAAGAAAATGCTCATCCAAGTAAGGTTATAGAGCGTATGAAGGAGTTTTATACCAACAAGGATGTTACCATACAATGTGATGACTTCTCAAAGTATATTGACTTCAATGGTGACGGAGTGATTGATGAATCTGACAAGGAAGGCCTAAACGAGGAGCCAAATGTAGTAGTCATCGAAGACAACTATTTCAACACAAAGAACGATGTCTATGCAGTCCTGAATGGCTGCTATGCTGGTCTGCAGCAATTTATAAACTCCCAGCTGCAACTAGAATTTATCCGTACGAATAAAGTTGCTGAATCTGCCCCATGGTGGAACACGGCACTTTCTTCGGCTCAAATATCTTCTGGCTATTCATTAATCAACACAGCATATAATAATGCTTATACCACAATCAATCGTGTTAACATGCTTCTTGAACATCAGGAAACAATGTTTGAAAGAATACATGATTTCGATACTGGAGAAAGAGAAGCGATATTCGCACAAGCGAGAATTATAAGGGCATTCACTTTCTATAACATGACTGTACTTTGGGGTGATATCCCCCTTGTAACTCGCACTTATACAATTGATGATATAATGAGTGGTGCTGCAACTGTTGCACAAACCACCAGAAAAGAGGTTCTTGATTTTGTTACATCGGAAATTGGGGAGGCTATTTACGACTTACCAGAGCAATATGACACAGCTATCAAAACCAAGTGCTATATTACTCGTGATGCTGCACAAATTTTGCTGGCAGAAGTTTCTCTTTCTCAAGGGAAGAAAAATGTAGCGCTTAGCACACTATCTAAAATCAATTCAAGTAAATATAATGTTCCGATTTCTGATGCTTCTACTGTTTACAACGGTAGCATAGAGAATGCTCAGTCTGTTATCTTTGCCCTGACATTAGAAGGACACTACCAGCCAGTATATACAAAGAAACATTATGATTTTCTACGCTATGAGGAGCAAGGTGAAACTCAATCTCTTGCTTCAGAATGGAAAGAGTCTCTTTGTACTGAATATGGATATTGGGCAGCATTAAAAAGACTGGGCTTTGCTCAGTCTGTTACTGGATGTCAAGACTTTGAGTTGCTTATGCCATTCCCTTCTGGGGAATTGATGAATAATCCTAATCTGAGGCAAAACCCTGGTTATTAAGATTTCTTGAAATCTAAGAAAAATGAAGCTCAACAAACTCATACCCTTCAATCAATACGATACAGACGACGACTGGGGTACAAATCATAGACGATTTGTACCTAAAGTCATAGCGTATGTGTCCGAAGGAAAGATGCCCGACGAATGGGATCAAAAAATATTCAAGGAATATCTCTGCGACTATCGTGGACATTCCGTGGCATCCATACAGCAGGGAGGATTCCCCTTGGAAGTTCAAAAGCAAATCCGCAACAATTGGGGCGTTGAGATTAAGGACATC
Organism: uncultured Bacteroidales bacterium; assembly: GCA_902796835.1. Classification (GTDB taxonomy): domain Bacteria; phylum Bacteroidota; class Bacteroidia; order Bacteroidales; family Bacteroidaceae; genus Alloprevotella. The sequence goes on along the minus strand of CADBQP010000054.1, from coordinate 6,446 downwards.
CTTCAAAAGATTGCCCTTAATCCTGACACTTATATGTGGGAAGAATACAACCGCCTCGATACCATCATTCGCAAATTCTCTGAACGGCACTATGATGCAGCTACTGTGCGCATGATAGTCACCCTCCAACCGAAATTATTCTCAACTGTTGTCACGGGAAATAGCCTACTTAACATCGCATGGTACTTGCATAAGTACAAAGTGGATAATTTTGACTATAAACACTTCAGGGGTTCAACATTACAAAAAAACAAACTCCTTCAGCAGTTTTTGTTGAAGGAATACCCCGAACAAGAGCCTATCATGCTGGCAACAGTTGCATGGAGAATACCTGAAATACTTGACTCACTGAATAAAGACATGAACAATTTGAAACAGATACTCTTGCAGAAGAAAAACGTTATCTTGCAAGGGGCACCGGGAACGGGCAAAACATATAGTACCGCGCAGTTGGCTCTCGCTGCCATAGGTGTAAGTGACATCAACTTCAAGGACCACGCAGAAGTAATGAAGCGATATGAGGAGCTGCATCAGCAGGGACAAATTGAGTTTGTCACGTTCCACATGTCGATGGACTACGAGGATTTTGTGGAGGGTATCAAGCCTGAAACGGAGGGTGATAGCATATCCTATAATGTTGAGAACGGCATTTTCAAACAAATTTGTCGCAATGCTGCACAACGCACGACCTCTAATTTCGAGACCGCGTATGATCAGTTCCTGAAAGATATCGCTGAATCGAACGAAAGTGAACCTTTCATATTAAAAACATCTACTGGGAAAGAATTCGGTGTTTGCCCTAACACTAAAGGAAATCTCTCTCTTCTGACTGGTCCTAATAGACAGAAGAATGGTGTTCTGCGCAAAAATGAGATTTTGAAAGCAGCGCAAGGAAACCAAGATGCTGATTGGTATTATTATGGTCTTGGTGTGATAGCGTATCTTCGCAATGAATACCATTTCAGCATAACTGCAGAGAACAAACATAAAAAATATGTTCTTATCATTGATGAAATTAATCGTGGCAACATTTCCAAAATATTTGGAGAGCTGATTACACTACTTGAAGCTGACAAACGCAGTGATGGCGACCATCCGCTCACTGTACGTCTGCCCTATTCAAAAGAGGAATTCAGTGTACCTGGCAATCTTTTTATCATCGGGACAATGAACACAACGGACCGTAGCGTAGGAAGTTTGGATTACGCTCTTCGTCGCCGCTTTGCTTTCATTACTATAAAGGCTGAACGCTCCGTGGTAGAGGAATACTATCAGCGTATTGGTAAAGAGGAACTGGGGAATATTGCTTGTGACCGTTTTGATGAGGTCAAAGCATTCCTTGAAAATTGCTCCTCTGATATGGATATTGAGGACTTAATGGTGGGCCACTCATTCTTTATGGCTCCCGATGAGGATGCTTTCAACCTTAAATGGAACTTCGAGATTTTACCGCTTCTTGACGAATACTTTAAAGATGGCATCATAAACCGCAAATGGAAGACAGAAGCCCGATAGTGCTCCGTGAGCAACAGCAGTTGAATGAGCAAGGAAGAGCGTATATTGCTTCTCTAAACCTTGATTTCTCATCCTCAGAGGTCGGCTCGATACCGCCGTTTCTGGGGCTGTCTGCTGATGGCTGGAGCAGCTATTATGTAGGGGCTGTATGGCTTAAGAAGGATTCGCGTCCATTAGTGGTTCTTCCCAAAATTGACAACATCGATTTCCTCGGTATCTTTTCTGAAGCGTTGGTAGATAATGTTTCACCCTCCTATTTCCAAAAAGCTTATAGCATAAAACTCGACACGCCTTTCATCGAAGACAAAGCCTTGAACGCAGTGCTGACTCCGCTCATGGTGGCGCATTTTCTTAGTGTAATGCGTCTGCTGCTTGCTTCGGGACTGAAGCGTAGTTACATAATACGAGAGGAAAACCTGAAAAGCAAGGTGCGTGGGCATATATTGCCACTACGAAATTTGCAGAAAAATATCCTGAGAGGTCATGTGGAGAAAGCTCTCTGCCGTTTTCAAGAGTACTCGTATGATTATCCAGAAAACCGTCTTCTGAAACGAGGATTGCTCGCTGCTGAAAGCCTATTGTTAGGGCTTCGTGTACCTAACAATTCTTTGTTGCAGCTTGTACGCAAATGCTTACTCGCGTTCACGGGCATAAGTTCTGACATTACACCACAGACAGTTAAGTCCATTCGGCGTGATAAACTACATGGTGAATACCCGGAGGCCATCAGCCTTGCTAAACGTATCTTGGCAAGAACTGATTTTGCCATATCGGAGTCATCATCTACCCCGCATCGGGTACCTGAGTTTGCCATTGATATGTCACGCATCTTCGAGTTCCATGTTCTTGGTGTCCTGCGCCGCCACTTCTTGGGGCATCGTATCTTGTTCCAAGAATATGCTGGAATCATGGGGCGAGCCGACTACATCGTACCGTCCGCCCAGCTCATTGTCGATGCCAAGTATAAGACATATTACACGCAGAAGTCATCTGACATCCTTCGTGCAGACATCCGTGAATTGTCCGGATACAGCCGCTCGCAGCGTATAAGAAATATCTTGAAGGTGGAAGATAATTCTGAAATACCTTGTCTAATTATCTATCCAGACGGTAAATATTCTGGTGAGAAATACTCGCTTTCCGAACAGCCTATCCTCTCGCAAGCTGCTCCAATGCCTGGGGTTCATTCGTTCTACACATTAGGAATACCTATTCCTTTAATGACAAATATTTGAAAGTATGAAAATAGTAAGCTGGAACTGTAACGGAGGATTCAGAAAGAAATATATGGATCTGTTCAACGCATATCCTGATGCTGACGTTTTCATGATTCAGGAATGTGAGAATCCAGACTTTTATAATAATCGGGAGTTCAAAGCATTATTCCAAAAAGGCTTCCATGTGGGCACTCCTGACTTTTGGATGAAAGGAATCGGCGTGTTTGCACCTAAGGGTAACAGTCTTCGTCGTACTAAGTGTAAGTATGGAAATCCATTACATATGTTAGGGTATGCTTTCTTTGATGTAGACAACTGCTACAAAATGCTGGCTGTGTGGCCACATGGAAAGTATGTAGAGGAAATGATTGACTTTTTCCACCTTAATGAGTCCCTTTTTACAAATGACTTATTGGTGATGGGTGATACCAATAGTTGCTCGGTTTTTAACAACCATCATCCGAAAAATAAGAATCACGATGTGCTTGTAGATTTATTAAATCAAAAAGGACTTGTAGATGCATACAATTATAGCATGGGGGAAGCCGAAGGAGAAGAGACAATCCCTACCTTCTATTTGCAACGCAAAAAAGAAAAGCCATATCATCTTGACCGTTGTTTCATCGATCCAGACCGCATAACCTCATTCAAGGTGGCTGAGAATCATGACTATTGGCTTTCTCTCAGTGACCATATTCCTGTAGAAATAGTAATAAAAAAGTGACAATATTATGGAACAAAAAAAAGTTGAAGTAAAAGTGCCGAATATATCGGCAAGTGCTGAAAGTACATTAAAGACTGTGGCCACCATTCTCTTAATCGGTGGTGTTATTGCTGCATTGATATTTATATTTGGCATAGAAGACCACGCGATTGGAATTGGTGCCGGAATAGGAACCATTCTCAGTGCATTGGCTTCATGGGCAGTGCTTAATGTTATAGCAAACATCTCCCTCAGACTAAAAGCTATTCAAGAAACCATGCCTTTGAGGTTAGTTTCGGCAGAAGTTGAAAAGGCCAAAAACAATACATCTGTTGAAACTCCTATTGAGAAAGCAGAAAAAGTTTCTGTCGCAAAGGGAGACATTGTTATTTCAAGAATGACAAAGCAGCAATATACGGTTGAGGACGTTAAGGACAACATGATTTACATAAATCGTGGACGATTTACAGGTTATAAATGGGAGCCATTAAGCAAATTCCTTATACAGCAAGACTAAAGAAATGAACAGCTTGGAGATAGATGAATATATGCGGAATGCTGTTGTTGCCACATTGAGTGGTGATGTAGCAACAATGTCCAATTTGCTTTCTTCAAGCAAAGTTCCTGCTATCGTTGCACATTGGACCGGTGAAAGAAGAGGGCTTTCCAATTTTGGCACTTTGGATAGTTTTCAGCTTGCTCAGGCTATGAATGACGCTCTGCAAATTGACAAACTATATAAACCATTAAATGTAGAAGCCATGTGGCATCTTCACAAAGAACAGTTCCCTAATATCAAACGGACTGCTTACGATCAGTTCGGGTTTATTATATGGAATTGGATGGATGAACCATGCGATAATCCATATTTTGATGAAGATGACGAAGTAGAACTGACTGAAACAGGCATTGAACAAAGGGATATTTGTCTGGCTAACTTTGCCATCCAACACATGGAAAAGGAAGTCGTTGAGTTGTTAAAAGCTGGAGCTTCTCCATACTTTATTGTTACTACTCCTGCAAGGACGGAACTTCATCTTGATGAAAATGGCATACCACGCCACACATATTTTGACGTAGCCCCTATGTTGGAAGTAACTAAAGTGCATTCCGATGATTATTGGATGCAATTTATCGGTGATAATTTGGAAAAAGATATTGAAAAATTACCTACTTCCACGCTTGAAGAAGTAGTTGAAGGCATCTTCAATGTTGCTGCTTGCGAAAGAATTCTTTATCTAACTGACAAATATATCACTGATGAAGCAAGGAAAAAGGGTGAACAGATGATGATGGAGCATCTTGGGAAAATCTACCCAATCCTAACTTGATAATCAAAGGTTGATACAGCGAATGAGCTACTAAATCTACAACAATGACAGGACATCCGTTACTTGACTTTATCATGTTTGACCAGTTTTTCAACGGAGATAAAAACTCTGGTGGAAGCTCGGATAATGGGAACAATAACAGTAACTGGCCACTGGTTATTGCGTTTATCGTAGTCTTATTGTTAATAATTGGTTGGATTTGGGGGGAATCATCATGATTGGTGCTATCATTGGCGACCTCGCCGCCTGGACATACGAACATGACAGAACACGGTTCTGGAGCCACCTTGTTTCTGAGGAAGCGAAGGTGTCTGAGTTCGGGCTGTCCGTGCTCACTACGGCTGCACTGATTGACACCGACCCGAACATGCCCAGGGAGGAAGCGCTTCGGTTTACACGGCAGGCATTTCGCAACTTCAGCACGGCTTCAGTGGAAATGTCGCCGGAAACGATTGAATGGACGGGGTCTTTTATCTGTGGCTATCAATCACAATTATTTGGAATCGCCATATTGCGGATGGCCACTTGTGCCTTCTTCGAGGTAGCTGACAAAGAAATGTACTTTGATCCGAATTGGGAAAAGGAGGAAGGATATACCCGCATGTTCCTGAATCAAATGATTTCTTTGCTGCGGCAGGGTAAGACAAAAGATGAGGTGTATGAAGAACTTGGCTCTGTCTTCAAGAATTGCCGCCATCACTGGAACTGGCTACATGAAGAGGGTATGCTGTCTTACCTGCTACGCGCATGGGATGCTTTCTACCGTGCATTTGACTTCACCAGTGCCATCCATAATGCCATGCGGATGAATGGCGACCATCGCTTGATGGGCGCTTTCACCGGGGCTATCGCTGGGGCAATGTATGGCTGCCGCTATAACATGGTGAAGCGCAAATACCAATCTGAAGAGTCATATTCTCCATATCAGTATATGACCTGGCCCAAAGCATTGATGAGCGATTATCCAGAGCCGATGCACTTCATTGAGGAAAGGGCAATCAAGCAGCGCATCTTCTTTCCAAAGAACAACGCCATGACCAACGTTGAACGTCATACATGGCAAAGCGTGGAGAATCCTTTTGTGGATTTGGTGATTGATGAAGAGAAGAAACGAATCCTGCTCTATGCCTTTGAGCCGGATTGGGATAATCGCTATGGCTTCTATTGGGAAAACGGATGGTTCTATGTTTATCGCAGCGGTGTCCTGCTACTACGCTTCCAACTGAAGCAAGTGCAGGATATGACTTACCGCATCTGCCACCTGCAGCAGACCGAAGCCAGTCAAGCGAATGTGGGAGCACTTTATGAAGCGATTTACTCTCTTCGTTGGAAATAATTCTTCCGAGCCGTGGAGGATCTGTCTTTGCGTGGACGTTTGCACTTATTCATCGGTATTCTTCTTTGAATTTGCACGTTTCTGACGCTCCGAATAACTGCTGATGCTGAGGGCTGCCGTGCGTGACTGGAGATGCTTACCACTGTAAGTCATGCTGTTAAAAACAAAATGGAGAACACCTTGAGGTATTCTCCAAATGCTGTTTTCATTCGCAAAAGCGAATTGGCTATCGCCTATCATTCGCAAAAGCGAATTGGCTATCCTTGAGCCTCTTGTCGGATTCGAACCAACGACCCCGAGATTACAAATCACGTGCTCTGGCCAACTGAGCTAAAGAGGCGGGT
>CADBQP010000053.1 GCA_902796835.1 uncultured Bacteroidales bacterium | reverse complement strand
CCTGATTGGAGAACTGGTCCGTTCCTGTCACATTGAAAGTTGAGAAACTGTGTTCCGAACGATGGACAAAACGCCCCCTGACTACCGCTTTTCCTGCATGGAAGTGGTATTCATCTATGGTCCCCGATGGGTAGCCCCTGAGCGTAGCTTTAATTGCAGGCTTCTTCTCTTTTGCCATGCAGCAAGTAAAAGATAATACTGCGAGCAACGCGGTGATGATGGTTTTCTTGTTCAAATTTTTATTGTATTTGATTCCGAGAATATAGTTTCCTACAGAAAGGTGAGGTTCTACCTGAGCACAACACACCTCTATATGCGGTCGAGCACAGTTTTGATGAGACCGTCTATCGAACTTTTGTAGTTTGTGTTAGCCTTGTGTGCCACGCGGTTTGCAATGACAATACAGCATGTCAGGGCGCGGTGGCCCAAAAGGCGCGAGAGGCCAGCTACGGCGCTACCTTCCATTTCGAAGTTGGTGATATGCCTTCCTTGGTATTCGAAGTGCTGTATCTTTGTGTTTTGCTCAGGGTCAGCAAGTGGCAGACGGATAACTCTTCCTTGCGGGCCATAGAAACCGCCGCATGCAATGGTGATTCCGCGCACCATATCGTCGGCTGCTATTTGGTTGAGCAGCTCTTCGTTGGCGTGGACCACATAAGGATGTGCTATGCACTGACTTCCTTTCCAGTTCATGGCTTCAAGGAATTTTTTCTCCAAATCGAGATCGCACACTTCGTCTCGACCGCCGTAGAAATTGAGCAAGCCGTCAAATCCTATGCTTGTTTGGCTGGCTATAATGGTACCTTCGGGCGTAAAGTCTTGTAGTCCGCCACACGTCCCTATGCGCACGATATCGAGTTGGCGCATCTCAGGTCTCAGTTTGCGCGTTTCAAAATCAATGTTGGCCAATGCGTCGAGTTCGTTGATTACAATGTCTACATTGTCGCAGCCTATGCCCGTTGAAATTACCGAGATGTTTTTACCTTTGTAGCTGCCGGTAGCCGAAACGAACTCACGGTTGCTTGTCTGGTGGAATATCTCGTCGAAATGTGCCGAAACAATGGCCACGCGCCCAGGGTCACCCACAAGAATGACGCGGTCGGCCAACTGCTCAGGGCGCATGTGAAGGTGAAAACAACTTCCGTCGGTATTGATGATTAGCTCTGAAGGTTCAAAATAGGTTTTCATAATAACTGTTGATGATATGGAGGTGATTATTGTTCCTGATGATTATTTGCGTGATGCATTAGATAAGTAGTATGTCGGATTATTTGACAATGGCTGCCGCGCTATAAAATCATTTGCAGATTGTTCTAAGTTCGGCTTGGCTCATGTTTTTTTGCAGCGTAGCTATCTGTTTTTTCAAGTCGTAGATCCTTCGTTCAAGTGCGGCTACATCGCGGACCGAGGCTCCTTGCGTACACACTTTTTGACGTATTTTTTTTTCTACTTCACGAAGTTCTCTGCATCGTTTGCGCCACTCGTCAGCAATGCGGCGGGCAGCAGGATTAGCAAATTGCTCAAGCGAATGATAGACCACGGCATCGTTAATTACAAACCGCAAATGTTCGTTATCCTCGTCGGATGGCGTAACTATTGATAGCTCATTTAGCTTTTCGCGAACGGCCTTCTCATCATACTGTGTCAACTTAATGTCATTGAGCAAGGCCAATTGTCTGAGTTTTTCGGCATCCGTGTTTTCGGCATCATATGTTTCGATGCTCTGAGGTGGTATGAAAGTATATACACACACGGAGTCTGTTCCTCGATGGTGCCGATCTGTTGCGAAAAATCCTATCCCGCGCGCCTCATCTACGGCATAGAGAAAGTCGTTTCCCGGCGAGTTGAAAGGCATTCCAAGAAGTTGTGGCTGAAGATAGGACTGTGTGTCGCGATCGTAGCGAGTCACATAGATGTCAAGGCCGCCCATTCCTTGCGATGATGGCGATGCGTAGTATAAAGTTTGCCCGTCGGACAACATATAGGGATATTCTTGATTTTGGTCGGCCTCTCCTATAATATTAATATGGTGTGGTTCTTCCCATGTCGTAGCGCTGCGTGCCGATTCAAACAGAGTGTAGTTCCCATTAGCCGTCTTGGCGCTGAAAAGAAGCACGTCTGCGAGTGGATTAAGGTAGGCGCAAGATTCCGTATCGGCCTGAGAGAACGAATTGTTGCTTGCAATTTGTCCGAGGGGGGCAACCTTTCCGGCGTCGTCAGACATCTTATAGGCTGTCAGCACGTCGGAGCGCTTTAGCAACACGCTGTCTATAATCATCACGCGTTGTGTGGCCTGTAGCAGGGAACGTAGCTTTTCAATCTGGCTCCTAAGGGAGTCAACTCTGCTGAATAGTTCACTCTGGCTCGTACCTCGTTTGAAAAGTGTTGACAGAAGTTTTTCGGCCTCGCTAAAACGATAGGACTCAACCAACTTTCGCGCTTCATCAAACGTGTTTTCTGGTAAATTCTGAGGAGTAGCATTGACTTGGGCAGACGCCAATTTTGCCTTTGTGTGCTTTCTGCTGCGCTGAGCAGCTGCGGACTGACACATAAAAGCAAAGAATAACAACGAGAAAGCCAATATGAAAACACGTCTCATAGCTAAAACTTTTTGCAAAGGCAACAAAAGAATTTTTATCTGGCGAAATTACACAAAACATTTCACTTTTTCATATCTTTGCAATGAAAAAATCTTTTGTCAAGTACAACTTAACAACCTCCTCTCCAAATAATATGCATAGGAATGGTTTCATGAAAATAGTTTCGACGATAGTGTGTTCAATGCTCTTTGTCGGCTTTGCTGTTGCCCAGACCCCCAACGTAGTCACCTATACCATTAAAAAAGGCGATACAATGTGGAGTATTGCGCAGGCAAATGGTATTAGCGTAGACGAACTAGTTGCTGCCAACCCTGAACTTCAGCAACCAGACGCCAAGCTAAAAAAAGGACGCACGGTGGTCATTCCCCTAAAAGTGGAAGTTCAGGAAGCTACAAAGCCGCAGGCCCGCTCTATATCGGTGGGAGTTATTCTTCCCCTCACTTCGAAAACCTCGGAAGCCTATCGCTGCCTGGAATTCTACAGAGGTTTGCTCATGGGAGCCGACGAAGTGAGAAAAAGTGGCACAGACATCACATTCTTCACCTACGATGAAAACCCAGCCGACCCCACCCTTGCTGCCACTTTCGCAAAGTTGGAAAATCATAAAGCTGATGTGGTTTTCGGCCCCCTCTATCCGTCACACTTCGATGACCTTGCTGCATTTGCACGCAAAGTGAAACGTCCCGTAATCGTTCCTTTTTCTTCAAAGGTCGCACAGGTGGCATACAATCCCTACGTTTATGAACTTCATACGCCCGAACGCTATCTATTTCAGCACCTTGTAGAACTATTTTTCAAGGAGTTCAAAAATACACACGTCGTCTTTCTCTCTTCTGAAAAAGGCAATCAGCAAAGTTTTGCGCAGCAATTACGCAGCAGAATTGCGGCCGAAGGCTTCACTACCTCTACCCTGCCACTCAACTTTACGCCAGAGGCCTTTCAAAAGGTCGTAATAGCCGGCAAGCGCACGCTCTTTGTTCCCGACGACGACAGAGAAACAACACTCAATGAAGCCCTGAAATCCATAAAGGCTCTGCGCGTGGCTAAACCAGGGTTTGAGCTATCGCTCTTGGGCTACCCCGATTGGTTTGAGCGCGCAGCTAAGAATGCTTCCGATCTATATTATGCTGACACATATTTGTTCGGAGATTTCTACCACAACATCTACAGTCAAGCTACTAAAGATTTTGAAAGGTCGTATCAACGGTGGTTCGGAACCGCATTGCTCCCTGTCTATCCCCGGGCGGCGTTGCTGGGCTACGATGCTGCCAAGCAGATCTTTGAAACGCTTCGCACGATGCTGCCTGCCGAAGCTCAAAATTCCGGTGATGAAGCAATCGTTATACCAGGAAAGCTCAGCGAAGCCGCACTTCAGAGTCCCATTCGCTTTGCACGCGTAAATCAGACTGGCGGCTACTATAATGCAAACGTATGGTTTCTGCACTACAAGCGTAACCACACAGTCGATCGCCTTGAGTAACTACCACGCGGCTTAAATGTTTCACATTCAAAGCATGCAAGACTAAAAAATCTCGGAAAATGCTAAAAAAATATCTCGCTCTTCTTTTCTTCTCAACCGCCCTTTGTGCACAAGCTCAAGTGGGCGAACCACGAAGTGAGTTGTGCGTGGGAGTTAACGCCGGTGTGTCGCTCAATAAGATAGACTTTACCCCCACAATTCAGCAGTATTTCCATGTTTCGCCCATTATAGGTGTTTCATTTCGCTATACCTGTGAAAAATATTTCAGCACTGTTTGTGCCCTTCAGGCCGAGCTGAATTACACCAGCCTCGGATGGCGAGAAAATATCATAGACAAAGAGAGTAATCCCCTACCCGACACCTATCGGCGCGATCTTCACTACTTGCAACTGCCGCTCTTGGCACGTCTTGGCTGGGGACGCGAACAACGAGGGCTGATGTTCTATGTTTTGGCAGGCCCACAGATTGGTTACTGCTTTGGAGAGAGCACAACACAGAGCGCCGAATGGACAACAGACGATGCCGGCGTTCCCATTCGCCCAGGCAACGTAACGCATCAATATGGCAAATCGGTGGATCACAAGCTCGACTATGGCATTACTGCCGGTCTTGGTTTGGAATTGAGCACAAAAATTGGCCACTTCGACCTTGAGGGACGATACTATTATGGACTCGGTGACATTTATGGCAACTCGAAGAAAGACTTCTTCTCGCGTTCGGCCAACGGCACCATAATTATTAAATTGGCCTACCTCATGAATTTGGGCAAAAAGTAGGTTTATTTTTTTAATGAGGTACAAAATAAGTCCGCAAGCCACTCTATGAGTATCAGCTTGCGGACTTATTTAATTTGCAGCACCAGAAGCGCATTTCAGACTAGTAACTACGCGCCACAACTACGCGGAATTTTGCGGGCTTGCCGCTCACCATGTCGTTGCCAAGGTTATCCTGACTATAGTCGAAAGGCACGCAACGAATGGTGGCCTGGGTGTCTTCCTTTATCTTGGCTTCGGTTTCGGCAGTGCCGTCCCAAGGACAAAGGAAGAAGCCACCGTCGGCTATACGCTGCTTAAACTCATCATAATCGTTGCATTCGTAGATGTGGTCGTCGAGGAAGCGTTTTGCCTTTGTAAAGATGTTCTCCTGGATTTCGCCAAGAAGTTTTTCAACGTGTTCGGCAATGCCGTCGAAGGCAAGCGTTTCTTTTTCTAAGGTGTCGCGGCGCATCACTTCTATCGTGTTGTTTTGCAAATCGCGACCACCCATAACCAAACGAACGGGCACACCTTTGAGTTCGTAGTCGGCAAATTTGAAGCCGGGACGCTTATTGTCGGCATCGTCGTATTTTACGCTGATACCCTTGGCACGCAATGTTTCGATGAGCGGGGCAAATTTCTCGCTGAAAGCCTTGCGCTCTTCCTCGCCTTTGTAGATGGGGACGATAACGACCTGAATGGGGGCCAGTTTAGGCGGAAGCACCAATCCGTTGTCATCGCTGTGGGTCATTATGAGCGCTCCCATTAGGCGTGTGCTCACTCCCCAGCTTGTTGCCCAGGCATATTCGAGCTTGTTTTCCTTATCTACAAATTGCACATTGAAGGCTTTTCCGAAATTCTGTCCCAGGAAGTGGCTCGTGCCGCTCTGCAAGGCTTTTCCGTCCTGCATCATGGCTTCTATGGTATAGGTATCGAGCGCACCAGCAAAGCGCTCAGTGGCACTCTTCACGCCTACGACGAGCGGAACGGCCATAAACTGTTCCACAAAGTCGGCATAAACGCGAACCATCTGCTTGGCACGGGCTTCGGCTTCCTCGCGGGTGGCGTGGGCTGTGTGGCCCTCTTGCCATAGAAACTCGCTGGTGCGGAGGAAAAGGCGTGTACGCATTTCCCAACGCATCACGTTGCACCACTGGTTGCACAGTATGGGGAGGTCGCGCCACGATTGAATCCATTTCTTGTAGGTGTTCCAAATCGTAGTTTCGCTTGTGGGACGAATGATTAGCTCTTCTTCGAGTTTTGCTGCAGGATCTACAATGAGCCCTTGGTTTTCGTCGCCAGACTTGAGGCGGTAGTGTGTCACAACGGCACACTCCTTTGCAAAGCCCTCCACATGTTCTGCTTCGCGCGAGAGGAATGATTTTGGAATGAGCATGGGGAAATAAACATTCTGCACACCCGTTTCCTTGAACTTCGCATCAAGTGTTTGCTGTATCTTTTCCCAGATGGCATAACCGTAGGGTTTAATAACCATACAGCCGCGTACATCGGCTTGTTCGGCCAAGTCGGCCTTTACAACCAGTTCGTTATACCACTGTGAGTAGTTCTCACTTCGTTTTGTGAGGTGTTTTAATTCTGTTGCCATGTTAAAAAACTTTATTTTCCGCGCAAAATTAATAAAAAACGCGCTTATTTTTGATGTTACTGCCGATTTAGTGTATTTTTGTGGCACATTTCTTACATAAACTCTCAAAAAATATTTACATCATGATGAAAGTAAAAGTTTTATTCCTGAGCTCGCTGCTCCTTCTGAGCGGTTGCTCTATGAACAACACCACCAAGGGTGGTTTGATAGGCGGAGGCGGCGGCGCTGCCCTCGGAGGTATTATTGGTGCAATGGCAGGAAAAGGCAAAGGCGCTGCTATCGGTGCAGCAATCGGTACGGCAGTCGGAGCCGGTGCCGGTGTGTTGATTGGCAACCGCATGGACAAAGCCAAGAAAGCTGCCGAAGCCATTGAAAGCGCTCAGGCCGAAGTGCTACAAGACGCACAGGGCGTTTCGTACGTAAAGGTTACGTTCGACAGCGGCATTCTGTTCAACACAGGAAGCAGCGCGCTGAGCACAACTGCAAAGAACGACCTCACAAAGTTTGCAACCACCGTCCTTGGCGAAAACCAAGACATGGACGTAGCCATTGTAGGCCACACCGACAACCAAGGTTGGAAAAATTCAACGGCTGAGCAAAGCAGGCAAAAGAACCAAGAGCTTTCGCAACAGCGCGCTCAGGCTGTAAACAACTTCCTGACAGCAGCCCTCTTGCAGGCAGGAAAGTCGAACAAGCAGATTCAAAGCACTACTGGTATGGGCGAAGACAGCCCCGTGGCCGACAACAACACAGCTGAGGGCCGTCAGCAGAACCGCCGCGTGGAGATTTATCTCATCCCCAGCAAGCAAATGGTTGAAACCTATAACGCACAAGCTACAAACTAAAAAGCTTTTAACCATAACTTAACAGGGAGCGCTAACTCGCATGTTAGCGCTCCCTGATTGCTTATAATAACACCTTTCTCCCCCACCCTTTACGCGCGGTCAGACTTAAGAAAAGCATAGTTCCATTATACTCCCCCTAAAGAAGACATCTTTTCATGGAGAAGGCATGTAAAAAAAATCCCACCGTGGTGAGAAAACTTTCTCATCGGGGTGGGAAAACTTTTTCACCGTGGTGAGAAAACTTTTTCACCACGGTGAAAATACTTTTAAAGGCGCTTTCGTTTTAATAAATGACTACCTATTAATACTTATGTCGGTTAGAAGCGGGCATATACCTGCACACCGAAAGTATTATAGTTACGGTCGACGCTGGTTTTGTCGTGCGTGAAATCGTATTCGGCTTGAATGAATAGATTCTTGCTGAAATAGTAGCTCAGGGTTACTTCGTAGACCGACTTGAGTGAATTCCACTGTTTGTTGTCGCGATAGCAATCCCAACGTCCCATGAGTTGGAAATTCTTATATCGGGGTAAACCTGCCTGAAGATACCAACCATCGGCATAGTTTGCCGACTGAGCATCTGAAGGCTTGTGGCCTTTCGACCAAATGTATTCTCCGCGCACCATCCAGTCGCTAACATACTCGGCACTCACGGCCCAGCGCTTACGGTCCACCTCGCGGAGTGTGTTGGCATCGCCATTGTATTTTTCATTGACGTATTTACCATTCCATCCGAAACCGCCGATGCGCATGCCCTTGATTGGCGAAACCCAAAGTCCGCCAATGAGATCCTTATGGTTGTTCTTGTCGCTGTGGTTCACACCCTGACCGTTGAAGAATCCCACTTGATAGTGAAGCCAGCGGTGACCGTCGCTGGCAGGCAGGAAGTCGCCCTGAATTTGAAGGCCGAGGTCGCGACCATTGCAGGCATGCTCGCCAACACGGTCGCTGAAACCAACAAGTTTCGTGGTGGCCTGTGAATACGCACCAAAGCCCACATCAAGAGGGTTCATGGGATTTTCGTATCCGAAGGAGCGCTTAAACTGTCCGAGCTTTACACGAAATTCTTTGAACTTTTGCCACTCCACAAAAGCGTCGACAATACGCGGACCCTTGTCTTCGCCAGGAGCTCCGTTCACTTGAAGTTGTAATTTGTAGTAGAAATCCTTAAACACGTTGCCGTCCACATAAAGGCGTACCAATCTGAGATCAAAGCCTCCGTTCGAAGCCTGACCATCGCGGTCGGTAATGGAGTATTTACCAATGATGTATCCGCCAAACTTAGCAGTGGGCTGAGCTGCCTCAAGCAAACTCTTAACGCTCAAGGGGCTTTTTTCGGGCAATGTCGCAGGCGTTGTTTCTTCCACGGGTGTCTTGTCTACAACTTCTGCGTTGGAAAAGAGTACAAAGCTTGCAAAAATGCCTAAAGCAATGATTTTTTTCATAGGAGTGTGGTTTATTGTTATTAAGTTGTTTATGTATTGCTCTTATTTTGTAATCACTCTGTCGAGATGGCGTGCAAATTCCTCTGCTACAGCGTTAAGGTCCTTTATTTGCTTCATAACTTCCATCACGCGTGATATGTTATTTTTTACGTCGGGATTAAGCAATTCTTTACGCAGCGCGTCGAGCCGCTGACGCACAATATAATATTTATAGTGGCTCATGAGCAGAGGCACAAGCTCGTCGAGACGATTTTTCACCTCGACATAACCATGCTGCAGGCGTTTCGAAAGCGGATAGTCCTCGCTGTCGGCCTGCGCGGCAAAGAGGCTGATTTCTTGGTCGGCCGACTGCAAGAAGTATACGGCGGCATCGAAATCGGGCTGATGGCTCTGCTCCAGGGCTTCCGAGAGTATTTTTTGGTAAAGCGGAGTGATGAATGCTATTTGGTCGAGCTGCATTTCCTGGTCAATGTATTGCGCCACGTTTTCTGAGCCATTTTCATCGCTGAACATGATACGATGGCCATGGCGCACAATGAGCGAGGCCAACTGCCGCTCCAATTCTTCTATGTCGCGATTGGAATTATCTACAAGAGGTTGTTGCGGCGCTGAAACTTGGGATGCATCTTCCACAGGTTCGGGTTGTTCGCTTTCAGCGTTGCGCCGGTCATTCGAAGCTTTGCGCCGCTGTTTCATAACCTCGTTCAGAATCAACTCTTCGCTGACCGACATGATGTTAGACGACTCGCGAGCGTACATCTGCCGCACAATGCCGTCTGGAATCACCGATATGCTCTTCACAATGTCGCTCACCAGGGCCGCGCGCTTGAGCGGATCGTTTCCTATGTCGTCGAGCAGGAGTTTTGTCTTGAACCTGATAAAATCAACCTGGTGGTCGTTTATGTATTGCTGGAATTCCTCCGCAGTGTGGGTGCGGGCAAAACTGTCGGGGTCTTCGCCGTCGGGCAGCAACAACACTTTGATGTTCATTCCTTCGGCCAATAGCATGTCTATTCCGCGCAAGCTGGCTTTTATGCCGGCACTATCGCCGTCGTAAAGTATGGTGATGTTGGACGTAAAGCGGCGCAGAAGCCGAATTTGTCCCTCTGTGAGCGAAGTGCCCGACGATGCTACCACATTTTCGACGCCACTCTGATGCATAGATATGACATCGGTATAACCTTCAACAAGATAGC
The DNA here is from genome assembly GCA_902796835.1 of uncultured Bacteroidales bacterium. Taxonomy (GTDB): domain Bacteria; phylum Bacteroidota; class Bacteroidia; order Bacteroidales; family Bacteroidaceae; genus Alloprevotella. The sequence goes on along the minus strand of CADBQP010000053.1, from coordinate 15,927 downwards.
AACAATTATTCTTAACGATCGAACTTTTTGCCTGGTAGAGTCCATACAACTCATGGCTCTTGCTGTAGATCTCCGACTCGGGCGAGTTAACATACTTTCCCACATTCTTTTGCTTATCGCCCAGAATGCGACCACCAAAAGCCACTACGCGACCCGAAACGCTGTGTACCGGAAAAATCACTCGACCATGATAGCGATCAAGCAGTCTGCCTTCCTCTGTCTTAAAGCACAGTCCGGTTTTAACTAGGTATTCCTCTTTATATCCCTTTGAGACGGCAGCTTTTGCCAGCGCATCGCGTTCTGATGGAGAGTAGCCTAATTGGAACTTATGTATGGTGTCGTCGCGAAAACCACGGCTGCGGAAGTAAGCCATGCCCACCACATCACCGCCGCTGCTGCCGAAAAGATTATTTGAAAACCAGTCGCGCGCCCATTCGTTGAGCACAAACATGCTTTCGCGCTCTGATGCTGCGGCTTTCTCCTCTTCGGTCTGCTCTTTTTCGTGAATCTCAATTCCATATTTGCGGCCAAGCCATTTTATTGCCTCAGGAAAGGTCATCTGCTCGTGCTCCATCAAGAAGCCTGCCACATTACCTCCCTTTCCACAGCTAAAACATTTGCATAGCTGCTTTGAGGGAGAAACCACAAAGCTGGGAGTTTTCTCGTCGTGGAAGGGGCACAGTCCTTTATAGTTGACACCAGCCTTGCGTAGGGTCACAAATTCCTTGACAACGTCGACAATGTCGGCGGCGTCTAACACACGTTGAACGGTCTGGTGGTCTATCATTGAGAATTGAGAAAAAATGATTGGTTAAGCAATGCTAAGAGCGACAACCTGACACGAAGAAAGTATAAAAAAGGGGTAAACAGAGCCAGTCTGCCCTGCACCCCAATTATTATCTTTGATTGGTTATTTTTCTACAACTTTTATCGCCAGCTCGTCAAGTTGCTTCTGGTCAACGTGGCTCGGGGCATCGAGCATCACGTCACGACCGGCATTGTTCTTGGGGAAAGCAATGCAGTCGCGGATGCTGTCGAGCCCTGCAAAAAGGCTCACCCATCGATCAAGGCCGTAGGCCAGACCACCATGAGGGGGCGCACCATACTTAAAGGCATTCATGAGGAAACCGAACTGCTCTTGTGCTTTTTCAGGCGTGAACCCGAGTATATTAAATATCTTGGCTTGCAAAATGGCGTCGTGAATACGAATGCTTCCGCCGCCTACTTCCACACCGTTGCAAACCATGTCGTAAGCATTGGCTTTTACGTTGGCAGGATCGGTGTCGAGCAGGGGTATATCCTCGGGTTTAGGGGCTGTGAATGGGTGGTGCATGGCCATCAGACGCTGCTCTTCATCGCTCCATTCAAACATTGGGAAATCTACAACCCACAAGAGGGCGAATTTGTTCTTGTCGCGAAGCCCAAGACGTGAGCCCATCAAGAGGCGTAGCTCACAAAGTTGCTTGCGAGCACGCATGGCGTCATCACCACTTATGATGAGAATTAAATCGCCTGCTTTAGCCTGCATCGCTTCCTTGAGTTGGTTGAGCACCTCGGGCGAATAGAATTTATCTACGCTCGACTTCACAGTGCCATCGGCTTCTACGCGAGCATAGACTAAACCTTTGGCGCCAATTTGTGGGCTCTTCACGAAGTTGGTGAGCTCGTCAATTTGTTTGCGCGTATAGCTGGCGCAACCTTCTGCGCAGATACCGCCGATATATGCCGCAGAATTGAACACGCCAAACTCGCCGGTGTTTTTCAGAACGTCCATTAGTTCCACAAACTCCATTCCAAAACGCATGTCGGGCTTGTCTGATCCAAATCTGCGCATGGCTTCGCTCCACGGAAGGCGCAGGAAAGGAGCCACTCCCAAATCTACACCGCGCACTTGCTTAAAGAGATATTTAGTCATCTCTTCGAAAGTTTCGATAACATCGTTTTGTTCAACGAAACTCATTTCGCAGTCAATCTGTGTGAACTCTGGCTGGCGGTCGGCGCGAAGGTCTTCATCGCGGAAGCACTTCACAATTTGGAAGTACTTGTCCATTCCGGCCACCATGAGGAGTTGCTTCAGTGTTTGCGGACTTTGAGGAAGAGCATAGAAACATCCTTGGTTCATGCGGCTCGGCACAATAAAATCGCGGGCACCCTCGGGGGTTGAACCAACAAGGACGGGCGTTTCAACCTCAAGAAAGCCTTTTGAATCGAGAAAGCGACGGACTTCAAAGCAAAACTTGTGGCGAAGTTCCAGGTTTTTGCGAACGGGGTCGCGACGCAAGTCAAGATAACGATACTTCATGCGAAGATCGTCGCCGCCATCGGTATTGTCTTCTATGGTGAAAGGTGGCGTGAGAGCCTCGTTGAGCACACAAAGCTCACTTACTTCTATCTCGATGTCGCCAGTAGGCATTTTGTCGTTTTTGGAATAGCGCTCACCTACTTTGCCCGTTATCTGGACAACATACTCACGACCAAGTTTATTGGCTTCGTCGCACAGATTGGGGTTCACTTCTTGATTAAAAACGAGTTGAGTGATGCCATAGCGGTCGCGAAGGTCCACGAAAGTCATTCCGCCCATTTTGCGAACGCGCTGCACCCATCCGGCGAGCGTAACAGTTTCGCCAACGTTGGCGATACGTAGTTCGCCACAATTCTTAGTTCTATACATGTTTGATGAAGTTATTTTAATACTGATGCGCGACAAGTTTTCCGGCCATATTCTACAATCTGAGGCAATTATACTCGCCGCTGGCGAGCAAATATACTTCAAAAGACCTAACTATACAAAAAAAGAAAGGCTAAATCTGCCTTTCTTAGCGTTTTTATGATTATAGTATGCCCATTCTACCATTTCTTAGTGACCTTGAATAACATGTTCGAAGGCAATTTAACATACCTACGCTTGTCAACGCGCTTCACGTTATTAGACCCTTTTACCTCATAGCTGTACGTATTCTCGTCTATCGGCGTCAGCAAAATAGTTTGCGAGTCGGCGCCGTTGTCATCACTGAAACGTAGTTCGTACGATACCCCTTTTCTCTCATATTTGTTCAGTATCCAGACATTCGCCAACTTTCCTCGCATATAGCCATGCACCATTCCTAAAAATTCGTAGCCAGGTATTACCTGACTCTCCTCAACCAGATCCAAAAATATGCCCAAACTGTTCTCAGAATTATAGAGATAGACGCGCAGAGAGTCGCTCTGAGTTTGTGCATTAATGAATTGAGAGAAAAACAGCGAGAGTAATAATGTAGCTGAACTGCGAAAGAAATTCATTTTGTGGAGTTTAAAAGAACTATATCGTATAATGTTTATTGGCATGGCAGAGCTGGAACAAACACCTCGTAACTATTAAAAACTATCGACGCTTTAATTCAAACTGTTGGCTCAAGTGTTACTTCTGTCAAGCCACAAAGAAAAGAGCTGAGGTTTATAACTTAACTGAGCTTAGGAATATCAAGCATCCTCTTTATTTTCAATTTTTCTCTTTAGTATCAAGGTGGTGGCACCTATGGTTATAATGGCTCCATCGTCAATATATACTCTGTCGCGGTCGGCCAAAATCTCATTACTTAAGAACGTGCCTGTATTAGATGGTGCATCGCGAAGAATGAACTTGGCGTTGCCTTTTTTATCGACTTTAACAGTAATTATGCAGTGGGTTGTGTCCATACTGGGGTCAACGGTCATGATAGGGGCATTGATAGAAGTGCCTTTTACGCCTCGGCCAATCACATTTTCACCTTCGCGAAGCATAATTTCCTGCTTTGGATGAAACGCATTCTCTATCACAACAAGACTACCATAGACAGGCGCATCCTTAATTTCGCTTTCCTGCTCTTTTTTATCGGGAATTCTAATGCGGAACTGCTTGTGGCATGATGCGCACTCAAACACCAAACTGCGTCCCGGCTCATACAATGAGTCGTCAAACACGATTGGTTCGTCACACTTGGGGCATCTGATACGACGTTTCACGATATGATATATAATATGGGAGTGATGTAGAAACGACAAAAAGAAAAAGGGCAGAAAAATGCCGGAAAACGATATAACTACAGCTTTATTTTCATTACCCAGGCATCACGGAAACCTTCGTAGTTCCTTAGGCTACGCAAGGCAGTATAGGCGGCACCTTCGCTTGGATATTTTCCCTTTAAAACACGACGCATGGATTTGCTCTTATGCACAAACACATCAGAAACGCCGCTTTTTTCGAGCTCAGCAACAAAGTTCTGAGCATTTTTCTTGCTAATGGCTGAGGCTACCACAATCGTGTAACATATAACGGGGCTCTGCGAAATTTCTTCATGCTGTTCTGCTTGTTCATTCGCTGAAACCGAAGGTTTAAGTTCCAAATTCGGCGTAAGTGTCTGCGCAACAACCGGGCTCTCAGATGGAGTAGAAATCTTAGAGGCCGCATTGCTCATAAAAGAAGCGGCAACCAGACTGTCACGTTGCTGAAAAATGGATGGAGTTGACCATGCAAAGTAGAAAATTATGGCTATCACTGCAGCAGAAACGTAGTTTACTAAATCTCTATTTATTTTAAAGGTGTAGGAACGAGGAGACTCATTTATTTTCGGGCTCACCGGAATATCAAAATGTTTCAGCGATAAATCCTGCCTGCGGTTGAATGAGCGAATACTTACGTAGTCGAGTCCATAAAAGTTGGGGCTGACCAATCCAGACTCGACTGGCTCAAACTGATATTTGCCTACCACATTGAGGACGATGCGGCCAATTCCAGGAAATTCGTACGAACCTTCCTCTGCAATGTGCCTCTTCAGAGCTTCCACCTCAAGTTTGAGTTGTTTCTCGGTTTCGGGATAACTTGAATCGTTCGTCTTCATTAAAGACTCAATGAGCAAACCATCGTTATACGTCAGCTGAGAATTAAATCCCACGAAACGAGAAGGCGGAAGCAACTGTTGCTTCTCTGGAGAGCAGATAGCAGGCATGTACTGTGTAACAAATCCTCCTAAATCGGGAATTATCACACAGTTATGCTTTAGCAATAGCTTCTTTATATGCGATGAAATATTCAACATTTTGGGCTTTTTCAACGTTATTTGGCATCGTTCGAAGCAAATATAGGAACTTTTCTTTTAAAACGGCAAGAAAAAATCTTAATTTATACTCAGATAAATCAAAACGCTTATTTAGTCTTAATTTATCAAACATTCATAAATATCTCAGGCTCTGTGAATTATTTAATGCTGATGCATTTTAAATTATTAGGTTCATTGCCATACTCTTCTACAAGATTGGCTTTAGCCCCATGCTTTCGGCCTTGGCAATCAGGAAGTTGAGGGCTTCATCATAGTTATTTGAAATTACGCCATCGAGTATTGCGTCTTTGAGTGAGGTTTTGAGCAGACCTACTTCTTTGCTCGGTTGCAGGCCGAACATTTTCATGATTTCATCTCCGCTGATAGGAGGCTGGAAGTTGCGAATGCGGTCTTTTTCTTCGATGTCGCGCAACTTCTGACGTACGAGTTGGAAATTCTGCAGGAAGTTTCGTTTTCGCTGCTCGTTCTTACTGGTAATGTCAGCCTCGCAAAGCGTCATCAGATCGTCGATGTCGTTGCCTGCTTCGAAAAGGAGACGTCGCACAGCGCTGTCGGTCACTTCATCGTCGGCTATGGCGATGGGGCGCATGTGCAACCCCACGAGTTTTTCTACGTATTTCATACGCTCATCAAGCGGCAGTCGGAGGCGTCGGAATAGCGGAGCAATCATTTTTTGCCCCAGATAGTTGTGGTTATGGAAGGTCCACCCTATTTGGGGCTCCCAACGCTTGCTGCGAGGTTTGCCGATGTCGTGCAGCAGGGCAGCCCAGCGGAGCCAAAGGTTGTCGCTCTTCTCTGTGATGCTTTCAAGGACTTCGAGAGAATGGTAAAAGTTGTTCTTATGTGAGCGTCCGTTTCGTGTTTCAACGATGTCAAGAGCTGCTAATTCAGGAAGGATTATTTCCATGAGCCCGCAGCGCTGCAAATCGGCAAGTCCGCGCGAGGGGTGCTTGGCGGCCATTATCTTATTGAGCTCTACGACTATTCTTTCGCTGCTTACTATTTTTATGCGCTCCTTATTTCTTTCTATTGCCTCGAATGTTTCGTCTTCTATGAGGAATTGCAGCTGAGTGGCAAAACGTATGCAGCGCATCATCCTCAGAGGATCGTCGCTGAAGGTAATGTCGGGGTCGCAGGGTGTGCGTATGATTCCGTCATCAAGGTCGTATATGCCATCGAAAGGGTCAACCAGTTCTCCGAGTCTTTGCTTGTTGAGGCACACTGCCAGGGCATTGATTGTGAAATCGCGCCTTTCTTGGTCGTCCTCAAGAGTACCGTCTTCCACGATGGGTTTGCGTGAGTCGCGATGATAGCTTTCTCGGCGCGCTCCCACGAACTCAATCTCTTGGCCTCTCCATTTCACTTGGGCTGTGCCGTAGTTTTTGAAGACAGAAAGGTGGTATTTTCCTTTAAGTCCTTGGGCAAAGGTTTCGGCCATGTCTATGCCTGATCCTACGACGACAATGTCTATGTCGCTTGTGGGGCGCTCGAGCAAAAGGTCGCGCACATAGCCACCGACCACGTAGCATTCGAGTCCTAAATGGTCGGCTGCATGTGTGATAGCCTTAAATACGTTGTTCGAGAGTTTTTCTGCAAATTCTTCTTTCGACAGTAGTTTCATCGAGGCCGTGCTTATTTTGTTTTTTGTGCTGCGAAGTTACGCCAAACATTGTGATGTGGCAAGAGTTGGCGCAAGTATTCATTTAAAAAGGGCCGTCAGTTGTACGAGGCGGCTTCATACAACTGACGACCGAGTCATAATTATAAATGTTGAGCTGGTTGTTATTTTGCCTGGCGCACCATCTTTTCTATGTATGAGCGCATCATATTGATGGCTCGCACGTTTTCTCCTCCCTGGGGCACGATAAGATCCGCATATTCCTTGGTTGGTTCTATAAATTGAGCGTGCATTGGCTTGAGCACTTTGCGATATCGATTCATCACGGCACGGGCAGTTCTGCCACGCTCTATGACGTCGCGCTCAATGACTCTTATGAGCCTCTCGTCTGGGTCGGCGTCTACGTAGATGCGAAGATCCATGAGATCACGAAGTTCTTTTTTGTAGAGTGCCATAATTCCTTCAATCAAAATCACGTCTGTTGGCTCTACGTGCAAAGTTTCAGAAAGACGGTCGCAGGTTAGGAATGAGTATTGTGGCTGTTCGATGGCCCTACCCTCTCTCAGCTCTTTTATCTGCTCGAATAGCAAATCCCAGTCAAAAGCATCGGGGTGGTCGAAGTTCTTTTTCTGCAGTTCCGTAAGCGGAACGCCCGGCTCAGCGGCCTTGTAATAGGAGTCTTGCGGTATGACCGACACCTTGCCCGCGGGGAGTTCTTCAATAATTTTGCGGACTACGGTCGTTTTGCCTGAACCTGTGCCGCCAGCAATTCCAATAACAAACATGGCTTTTGGTTTGAATGTTGTTTATCGGCTACGAATTTAGTGCATAATCCACAAACTGCGAAGAAAATGCCGTGAAATCTTTTTTTGTTTCAAAAGAAACTATTTAATTTGCATCGATTTTCAGTGCTACAACCGCTTCTCGACAGGATAAATCATGGAATTAAATTTTGACGTAGGTCTTATATTCGCCATTCTCAACGGCAAGGTTTTCACAGCCATTAATCGGAAACTGCAAAAGAACTTTAATCTGTCTAATTTGCACATCACTCCCGAACAATGGACTGTTCTCTTCTACCTGTCTCAGCAAGATATGGTGACACAGCGTCAGTTGTGCGACAAGGTGTATAAGGACAAACCGTCGATGACGCGTATTATTGACACGATGGAGCAGTCGGGTCTTGTTGAACGCATGGAAAACCTGACCGACCATCGCTCTAATCTAATACATCTCACTCCGCTTGGCCATATTGTCAAGGACAAGGCCGAAAAGATTGCCCTGATTACGCAAAAGGAAGCGCTTCGCGGTCTCGGTCTGAGCGACATTGGCATTGCTCAGGACGTTTTGCGCCGCATTTTCGACAACATAAAGGAAGATAAGCGCTGAATTACATACAGAGTCGCTTATCAAACGCCCAGAAAGCGCTTTTGTATGACTTGGTTGCTCTATTGATTGCTAAGTCGGATAATTATTGCAAAGAGTTGAGCCAACAGAATGAAATGCCTCCGCGACTCTTAAAACTGTTGGCTCAACTCTTTTATTTTCGATAGCCGCCCTCATTCTAAGCGTAGCTGTTGCGTGGCATATTTTAACACTTCGGGCCGGTGGGTCACAAATATGAGGGTCGCATTGCGTTTTGCTTCAACAATGTTGCCCACCACTTTTTGCTCGGTGGCTTCGTCGAGGGCTGATGTGGCTTCATCAAAAATATAGACTGGACTTTGTCTCAGTAGCGCTCGTGCGATGCTAATGCGCTGTGCTTGACCTTCCGAGAATCCGTCGCCCAACTCTCCAAGATGCGTGTCCAGACCGTTTGGCAGCGTCTTCACAAAACTTGCTTCGGCCATTTCGAGAGCTTTGTAGAGCTCTTCGTCGGTAGCGTCGGGGTTGGCCAACAACAGATTGTAGCGAAGCGTGCCGCTGAGCAGGGTGTTTCCTTGTGGCACATAGGCAAAAAGATGTCTCACTGCCGAAGTCAGCGGCCACTCGCCCCCGTATTTGTCATATACTTTGAGGGCGCCGGATGTTGGCTCCATCACATTGAGTAAGAGACGAAGCAGAGTGGTTTTTCCCGCTCCGGTTTCGCCCACAATGGCGGTAATGCTGCCAGGAGCAAAGTTGAAGTTGAGGCGGCTTATTACTTCCTTAGACGCATCGGGATAGGCATAGGATACACCGTTGAGCGATATACCGAGTTCTGCTCCCTGTCCTTTTGGCTGGCGGGGCGTTTGTTGTGGTTCCTCTTCTATGTCTTGCAAGTCAATCAGACGTTCCGATGCAGTGAGCGAGCCTATTATTATGGGCACAAACTTTGTGAGACTCCTTACTGGGGACTGAATTTGTGCTACAAGCTGTACGAAAGCGACTAATGTGCCATAGGTTATGAGTCCTGCCTCAAGGTTGACGACGCCCCAGCCGAAAGCTACCATATAGCCCACTCCGAATCCCACATTCATGAGGGCTGAAGTGATGGTGGCGTATTTTGTTCGTTTGATGATTTGTGTGTGCAGCGCTTTTTGCGTAGTCCATAATTGATCGCGTATACCTGAAATGGCGCCAAGTGTTTTTAGCACCAAAGAGTGTTGCAGGCTTTCTTGCAACAGGCTTTGAACATTGCTCTCGGTGGCTCTCACTTGATGCGTAATGCGACGCATGGGGCGAACGTAGAGCCTGCTGGCCACAATAAAGACGGGAAGGATTATTACGACTATGAGTGCAAGCCCCTTGTCCATGACATAGAGAAATGCAAAAGCACCGATGAATTGAAGAACTGTGTGGAGCAGAGCCGGCAGATGCTCGGTGATGAGCTGAATGACGTCGGTTACATCGCGTTCAAGGCGATTAAGAAGATCTCCAGTGTGGTATTTTCGCAGTGAGGCCCATTTAGACTGCAGCAAGTGGGCAAATATGCGGCGCTGCATGCTGTTTTGAGCGCGCACTCCAAGGATTGCCTTAATCCAGCGCGAAGCTATTCCCATGGCTATCTGAAACACGATGATGCATACCAGCATAGCGAGGGCAGCAGAGAGCGAATAGTAGGTCCTGACGTGGGTGGCGATGTCGATGGTGAATTTTGTGGCCCACACAAAAAGCAAGTCGAGGCCCACCTGCGCACTGCCTACGATAGCGTTGAGCACAGACTGCAAACGATAACCACGCGATATGTTCCACAGCCACCGCGATGTCTGTCCCAGGTTGCGAAGTCTTTCTTTGTATGGCTTGTTAGAGAGAGAATGTGGCATAGCTAAGGAACTTTACTACAACATGCGTTTATCTGCACCCCACATCATTTTCTGCCGGAGCGTGTCAAAGAAATCGGGATGCGCAATTTTTACGACGTGGACAGTATGAGGTGCCTTTTTCAGGGATATCTGCACATCGTCCTTGAGGCTTTGGCTTCTCCCGTCGAGTGCAATCATGAAATGATGTGTGCGACTGCTTACGCTGAGTGTAACTTCAACGTCGTCGCAGAGCACTACGGGGCGTATACTAAGACTGTGAGGAGCCACAGGTGAAAGGCAGAAGGCACGCGAGTCGGGTGTTAGGATTGGGCCTCCGGCACTTAGCGAATAGCCAGTGGAACCTGTGGGAGTGCAAACGACAAGACCGTCGGCCGTATAGTTGGTAAGAAATTTTCCGTTGATGTGGGTAGTGATTTCTATGGTTGAGGAGTTGTCGTGTTTGAGCACAGCCACCTCGTTGAGCGCAAAGGGATGGTCGAGTTTCACCTCAAGAGGTGAGAGCGTCGTGGACAGTAGTGTTCTTGGCTCGGTCTTGAAATTACCTTTTGCCAAGTTGGAAGCCATGGCATGGAGTTGCTGAGGAGCCATGTCGGCCAGGAAACCAAGGCGGCCCGTATTTATGCCCAGAATGGGGATTTCTGCTTCGGCCACTCGGCTTGCCGTATGCAGAAATGTGCCGTCGCCACCCACGGAAATGGCTATGTCGGCACTCTTGTCGAGCTCGCTGGAGATGGCATACTGTGGAAGTTGGCCGTCAAGGTGTTTTGAGATGAAAGTGTGGAACATTTCATCGACAATCAGGTCAAACCCTGCCATTGAGAGCTCGCAAAGGATGCTTTCAACGTAGGCTGCCTTCTTTTCCTGATAGATATTTCCAAATATGATAGCTTTCATTTTTTCACGAGCCGTTTTTCTAAAATAAATATGCGCAATTAGAAGCTATATTACGCTTTTTGTGTTACTTTTGCGAGCAAAGATAAGGCAAACTCCAAGCAAATCGAAATAAAACACCGCATTTTCTTTGCCTTGAGCGGCACATAGACAGCAAGAATGACGAAACTAAGTGTTAATATCAACAAGATAGCCACGCTTCGCAACGCGCGTGGCGGCAACAACCCCGATGTCGTAAAGGCGGCGCTCAACATTGAACGTTACGGCGCCCGCGGCATCACTGTCCATCCGCGCCCCGATGAGCGCCACATTCGCTATAGCGATGTGCGCGAGCTTGCGGGAGTGCTTTCCACAGAGTTTAATATTGAGGGCTATCCCAGCGAGGAATTCATTGCGCTGGTTTGCGAAGTACAACCCACACAAGTGACACTTGTGCCCGACTCGCCCGAACAGATTACCTCCAATCACGGCTGGGACATCCCCCGTCATTTAGGCGAGCTCACCGACATCGTAGGTCGATTTAAGGAGCATGGCATCAGAACATCGATTTTCATTGATGCGCAAAGCGAACTTCCCTCTTTTGCCAGGCAGACGGGGGCCGATCGCGTGGAGCTGTACACCGAACCCTACGCTAAAGACTTCCTCACTGACCCCAAGGAGGCAATAAAGCCCTTTATAGATACTGCTATCGCCTGCAAGGAAGTTGGCCTCGGGCTCAATGCGGGCCACGACCTGAATCTGCAAAATTTGGCATACTTCAAGGCCCAGATTCCCTTCCTCGACGAAGTGAGCATAGGCCATGCGCTCATTTGCGATGCCCTTTATATGGGGCTTCAGGCCACGGTAAGAAAATATCTTGCATGCCTTGAATAAACAATTCATACAATTAAGAAATAAACAATGTTATACGTATTTTTAGCCAATGGTTTCGAAGAAATCGAGGCCTTAACAGTGGTTGACATCCTGCGCAGACTTGGCATTGAAGTGGCAACCGTGAGCAATAGTTCTGATGAGTGTGTAACGGGCTCACACGGAATTGTGGTGAAGGCCGACATGGTTTTCGACGAAGCCGATTGTTCTAAAGCCGACGGACTCATTCTGCCTGGCGGACTGCCTGGCGCTACAAACTTGCAGGCTAACGAGGCTTTGTGTCGCGCCCTTTTGAAAGCCCACGAAGGCAGGAAATTGGTGGCTGCCATCTGTGCGGCTCCCATGGTACTTGGTTCGCTGGGTATATTGCGCGGACGGCGAGCCACATGCTATCCGGGCATGGAGGCAAAACTTGAAGGAGCCATTGTGACCGAGCAGATGGCCGTCACCGACGGGCACATCGTCACTGGCCGCGGGCCTGCAGCTGCTGCTGAGTTTGCTTTTGCCGTAGGCAGAAAGTTTGCAGACGGAGCAACACTGGAGAGTGTGCGAGCAGGTATGCTCTTCGAAAATTGCTAAAGCAAAGTCGCAAAATCTATCGCCGCGAGCGTTTAAACTATCGCGGCGATAGTTTAAAATACCTCCGAGATATTTTCAACTATCGCGGAGGTTGTAAAAACAAGCGAGGCAAACCCTATTCAGAAGGAACGGAAAGATGAAAATCGGAGGCGTAATGTCGCAAGACATTCAGTATTTAAAAGGTGTAGGCCCAATGCGCGCAAAAGTTTTGAGCGCAGAGTTGGGCGTGGCCACGCTCCGCGACCTTCTCTACACCTTTCCCAACAAATACATCGACCGCTCCACCATTCATCGCATAGCCGACCTGCAAGAGAATATGCCTCTTGTACAACTCAAAGGTCAAATCATCAACATCGACAAAGTAACCACTGGTCCGCACAAGCGCATCAAGGCCTTTTTCACCGATGGCACAGGTGTCGTAGAACTGGTTTGGTTTCGTTCTCTCAAGTTTGTGGAGAAAACGCTCAGGCTGCGCGTAGACTATATTGCCCTTGGGAAACCCACCCTCTTTGGCGGTCGCTTCTCTATGGCCCACCCCGAACTCGAAGAAGCAAAAAATGCCGCGCAAGAAATGCACCCCATGCAGCCTCAATATCATGTGACAGAAAGCATGCGGCGCTCAGGTTTTTCGTCGAGACTCATGTCAAACCTGGTGAGCAGCGCCTTTTCGGCCATTGGCTCTGAAATAGATGAAACCCTGCCCGCAAGCATCATCGCTGAGCACAGGCTGCAAAATATCAACGCAGCATTGCGCACCATGCACTACCCTACCTCATCGGCCTCACTGGCCGAAGCCGTTAGGCGCCACAAATTTGAAGAGCTCTTCTACCTGCAGTTAGGCATCCTGCGCTATGCCAACCACCGCAAACGCGACACACAGGGCTATCCTTTCACCATTGTGGGCAAAATGTTTCATCGTTTCTACGAAGAGCGACTACCTTTCGAATTAACCGGAGCTCAGAAACGCGTAATCAAGGAAATCCGCTCTGACATGCGACATGGCAAGCAGATGAACAGACTGCTTCAGGGCGACGTGGGCTCAGGAAAAACCATGGTGGCACTCATGTGCTGCCTCATTGCCATTGACAACGGTTTTCAGGCCTGCCTGATGGCCCCCACCGAGATATTGGCCGAGCAGCATCTGCAAACGCTGAAGCAGCAACTCGGAGACCTGCCCGTAAACGTGCAGCTACTCACAGGAAACGTTAAGGGAAAGGCGCGCGACGAGGTGCTTGGCGGCATTGCCGACGGAAGGGTGAACATACTCGTGGGTACCCACGCTCTGATTGAGCCGACAGTACATTTTCTGAACCTTGGCCTTGCCATTATCGACGAACAACACCGCTTCGGAGTAAAACAACGCGCCAAGCTGTGGCAGAAAAACGTTCGGCCTCCCCACGTTCTCGTAATGACAGCCACCCCCATTCCGCGAACATTGGCAATGACCGTCTATGGTGACCTTGATGTCTCGGTAATCGACGAGCTTCCGCCTGGCCGCAAGCCCATTCAAACCATACATTACCAGGCCCAGGACACACCGCGCATGCTGCAAGGCATCGGCCACGAACTGTCTCAAGGCCGACAGGCTTATATTGTGTTTCCCCTTATAGAAGAGAGCGAGAAGTCCGACATGCAAAATCTCGAAAACGGCTATGAATACTTCAAGAACTGCTTTCCCCAATACGCAGTCGCCAAAGTGCACGGCAAGATGAAGCCTTCCGACAAGGAGGCAGCCATGCGCGAATTTTCGAGCGGACGAGCCCAAATACTAGTGTCGACCACTGTGATTGAAGTGGGCGTAAATGTTCCCAACGCAAGCATCATGGTCATACAAGATGCCGATCGCTTCGGCCTGGCTCAGCTTCATCAGCTTCGCGGACGCGTAGGGCGAGGAGCAGACCAGTCATATTGCATTCTGGCCACGCATCATCAGCTCAACGAAAACACGGCACGCCGCATGGAGATAATGACAGAAACCACAGATGGCTTTCTCATAGCCGAAGAAGACATGAAACTTCGCGGCCCCGGCGACATAGAAGGCACACAACAAAGCGGCATACCATTCCAACTACACGTAGCCAACATTCTGCACGATGTGGTGCTCATGAGCGAGGCACGCAAAGCGGCAGAAAAGCTCTTGGAGATAGATGGCGAGCTGAAGCTTCCCCAACACGCCGTTTGCGAACAACAGCTTGCCATCATTAAGCGCACTACGTCCAACTTCTCGGAAATCAGCTAAGCAAACGAACATCCTACCACACCACCATATATTATAGACCATTCCATATAAGATTATGAATATCTGCGCCATAGCCACACAAACCGGAGGTGCACTTGCCATCGTCAGAGTTTCAGGCCCTCAGGCCGTGGAAATCTCTTCAGAGATTTTTAAGCCATTTTCCAAAACCAAATTTACAGAGCAACCCTCCCACTCCATTGCACACGGAACCATATTTAAGGACGAAACACAAGAGCCGTTAGACGACGTGATGGCTGCAGTATTCAGGTCGCCGCGCTCCTTCACGGGCGAGGATACGGTGGAGTTCTATTGCCATGGCTCCTCCTACATACTAAACGAAATTCTGCAACTACTCATCACCCACGGATGTAGAATGGCCGAGCCAGGGGAATTCACAAAACGCGCCTTTCTGGCAGGCAAACTCGACCTAAGCCAAGCCGAAGCCGTGGCCGACCTGATTGCCTCGTCGAACAGCGCAACCCACCAACTCGCCATGTCGGCACTAAGGGGAAACATCTCGAGCAAACTGGCCTCACTACGTCTTGAATTGCTCAGACTGACATCACTCTTAGAACTCGAACTCGACTTTTCCGACCATGAAGACATCGAGTTTGCTGATCGGACGGAGCTGAGCCAATTGGCACAAACGGCAGCCTCACACATAGCAGAGCTCGCCGAGTCGTTCAAAATAGGTCAAGCCGTCAAAAATGGAGTCTACGTTGCCATCGTTGGCAAAACCAACGTGGGAAAAAGCACCTTACTAAATCAACTGCTAAAAGAGGAGCGCGCCATTGTAAGCGACACACACGGAACCACACGCGACACTATCGAAGACACGATAACCATTGACGGCATAACCTTTAGGTTCGTCGACACCGCCGGGCTGCGCCGCACAAACGACGAAATAGAACAGCTTGGAATCGAACGTACATGGAAAACAATTGAAAAGGCACAAATCGTGCTGTGGGTTGTTGATGCTCCTCCCACAAGCGATGAGGTAGAAAAAATGGTTGAAGCAACAAAAAATAAAACATTGCTTTTAGTGAAAAACAAAGCCGACCTCCAGCCCGTCTCATCGAGTCCTTATGTGAACAAACTGCCATCCGTTAATATATCTGCCAAGCAAGGTTCAGGAATCTCAGATTTAGAAAAAACGATCAGGCTGATGGCAAACATACCCCAGTTGACTGAAAATACTGTCATCATTACATCCGCTCGACACTACGACGCCCTCATGAGAGCACATAGCCAACTCAACACCGTCCTCCACTCCTTAACGTCCAACGCTCCTTCTGTGCTCATTGCCGAAGACCTACGTCAAGTAATCCGCACCCTCGGCGAGATCACCGGCGGCGAAATTACGTCTAACGAAACTCTCCATAATATTTTCTCTCACTTCTGCGTGGG
>CADBQP010000052.1 GCA_902796835.1 uncultured Bacteroidales bacterium | reverse complement strand
GTAAACCCAAAAGTCGCCCCACACGCGAATGTCCTCAGCATTGCTTTCGTCCACGGCCACGATTTGGCAAAGGGGCACGCAATAGTCAGCTTCAGCATATTGCAAACCAATTTCCGATGTGAGATAACGGCGAATGGCGGCAAGGTATGTGGGCACAACTTGCTCTACGTCGTAGCCCTCTCTGCGCAAAAGTTCTACCATTCCGTCCGTCCCTACCAAGTGGCCGCATCCTACGACGAACATGGTAGGTGCTTTGTGCATGGCATTTACCATCTGTGGAAGCCAACGCTCGTTTCGCTTCTTGAAAATAAGGCTGTCGCGCTGCAACATTGAATGGACCTCTGCATCGGAAGAATAACCTGCGAAGTCGCGATGCTGCCAGTAATTGAGCATTTTTACAGTCAGCTGTGTATCTTTTATTATGCGACTGCGATGTATTTCAAGATGATTAAGAAAGGCCATTAGTGAATCGATGCCAGCATCTAACTTTTGCGCCATTATGTTTTTGATAGAATCCACCACTTCGTCAGAAGAAATCTTGTCTAAATATCCTATGCTCATACCCCGCTCCTTAGCCCGCGCTATACACACTTTGTCAATGGTCGCTTCTGGAGAGGCTGTCTGGAGGAGTTCGGGATATTTCTTCATTTCCTCTATACCTAGTATAATACTGAAGAAAGAAATAAAACCATTAGGATGTAAATGCCACATAGGACTCGTGATTGAATCCTTAAGCCCTACTTGGAGCAAGTCCTTGAAGCATCGATCGAGTTGTATGGTTTGTTCCTCGTTCAAAACATCGAAAATTGTTTTCTCATCTGGGAGCTTAATCATTTTCAGCCCTGTCGTTTGAGCCTGTTTTATTTTCAATGTATCAAGTAGGTCGAATTCGGGATACAGCTGCAAACACTGTGCTTCGGCCTCTGCGTATTCAGGCATATTGTTGAGCACGGAGCCAGGTTGGGTATGGATTGTACCAAGGATATACGATGCTTTTTGCTGCCCGCCACCACTTATGCGCATCAAGAATTGCGCTTGGGCAGATAGCGAAAACAAGGATATAAGGAAAAGAACGTATGTGAGGTATTTGTTCATGCTGTAGTTGTGTTATTTGTTTTTGAGCTTGTTGCTGCTACCTCAGAGCTTGTGTGGCCTAAGTCGTTTGTTCGTTTGAGGCTTTGAGGCACGATTTGTAGAGATAACAAATGATGAGGGCATACATGCCGAGGGTGAGGAACTGACCTGCGGTTGAGGAGCTCCAGCCTGGGATTTCGAGGTCGATGTCGGCAAATTTCAGGGCTACGCTTACTACGCCCATGAGTGCACCGCCGGCTATGAATCCGCTGGCCATGAGGGTGCCGCGTTCTTGGCGCTTGTTGCTCGTTTCTGGGTCTTTGCTGCTTTTCTTCACGAGGTGGGCTATGAGTCCTCCGACGATGAGCGGCAGGTTGAGCTGCAAGGGTATGAACATGCCCAGAGCAAAGGCCAGTGCGCTGATGCCAAGACGGTCGAGCACAAGGGCTATGAGGGCTCCGATGCCGTAGAGCGCCCAGGGTGCTCCTTCGCCCTGCATGAGCGAATCGACAACGGCGGCCATGGCGCGGGCTTGGGGTGCTGCCATGACGTCGGCATTTTCTTTGGTGAAGCCGTAGGTTTGCTGTAGAATGTAGATAACACCGCAAACGACGGCTGCCGACACGATGACTCCGATGAACTTATAGGTTTCCTGCTTCTGCGGCGTGGAGCCGAGCCAGTAGCCAATTTTCAGGTCGGTGATGAAGCTGCCGGCCGAGGAGAGTGCGGTGCATACCACGCCTCCCATGATGAGGGCTGCCACCATGCCGTGGGTGCCCTTGAGCCCCACGAGCACCATGATGATGCACGAGAGTATGAGCGTCATGAGTGTCATTCCGCTCACGGGGTTGGAGCCCACGATGGCAATGGCGTTGGCGGCTACGGTGGTGAAGAGGAAGGCGATGCCGGCCACGAGAACGATGCCCACAAGGGTGTGGAGCAGATTGCCGTCCATGGGGCCAAAGAAGAAGAATATGGTGGTGACGAGGATGGCTGCGAGCGTGCCTATGCCTATGATTTTCATCGAGAGGTCGCGTTGTGTGCGCAACACTTGCTGGGTGTGTTGGTCGGTGCCCGACTTCATCTTTCCGATGAGCGACATGGCGCTCTTGATGACGTCCCAACTCTTGATGACGCCGATGATGCCGGCCATGGCAATGGCTCCGATGCCGATGCTCTTGGCATAGCCGAAGATTTGCTCGGCCGAGGCGTCGCCTGCAAGGAGGCCGGTTTTGTTGTCGATGGCTAAGTCGGGGAAAAAGAGTCCGATGATGGGCACGATGACCCACCACACGGCGATGCTGCCGGCGCAGATGATGCTGGCATATTTGAGTCCGACAATGTAGCCCATGCCAAGCAGGGCAGCGCTTGTGTTGATGCCGAAGAAGAGCTTGGCTTTATCGGCCAGAAGGTTGCCAAATCCTACGGCGCGCGATGTGAAGGTTTCGGCCCAAAGGCCAAAGGTCGATACGGCGAAGTCATAGAGTCCGCCCACGAGGCCTGCCATTAGCAGGGGCTTGGCCTGGCTGCCGCCGCTCTCGCCCGAAACGAGCACTTGTGTTGATGCGGTGGCCTCGGGGAAGGGATATTTGCCGTGCATGTCCTTGACGAAGTATTTGCGGAAGGGGATGAGCATGAGCAATCCCAATACGCCGCCCATGAGCGAGGCCATGAACACGTGGAAGAAGTTGACCGTGATTTCGGGATAGTCGGACTGCAGAATGAAGATGGCGGGCAGTGTGAATATGGCGCCGGCCACAATCATGCCCGAACTGGCTCCTATGCTCTGAATAATGACATTTTCGCCCAGCGGGTTTTCGCGGCGGCGGGCCGTGCTCAGTCCGATGGCAATGATGGTGATGGGGATGGCGGCTTCGAACACCTGGCCCACCTTCAGGCCCAAGTAGGCTGTGGCGGCCGTGAAGATGATGGCCATCACCACGCCCCAGCCCACCGACCAAGGCGTTACCTCGCGGTAGGTCTTCTCGGGTTTCATCAAGGGTTTGTACTCTTCGCCCTCGCGCAGCTCGCGAAAGGCGTTTTCGGGAAGTTTGGTTGTTGACATACTTATAGGGTTTTAATTATAATAGTCTTAGCACATGCGGTCGCGATAGTCTTCATAGCCAAAGCGACGCAACACTTCGAGCTGCCCGTCGGCGTGGAGAAAGGCTATGGAGGGATGGTGAATGCCGTTGAACATGTTGGTCTTCACCGTGGTGTAGTGTATCATGTCTTCGAGCACGATGCGGCTGCCCACCTGCAGCGGCTCGGCAAATCGCCAGTAGCCCATGTAGTCGCCGCTCAGGCAACTGTTGCCTCCGAGCCTATAGACGGTGGCCTCGCGTTCGTGGCCCTTGGCCAGTGTCTCGTCGAGTGTTTCGGCTCCGCGCACGGCTGGCAGATAGGGCATTTCAAGGCAGTCGGGCATGTGGCACGTGAAGCTGGCGTTCATGATGGCTGTCTTAATGCCGTTGTTTTCCACAATGTCGACAATGCTGGCTACGAGTGGGCCCGTTTGCCAGGCGAAGGCAGATCCAGGTTCGAGAATGAGGCGCAGGTTGGGATGGCGCTGCCCGAAGGAGCGTAGAATGCCGATGAGGTGTTCCACGTCGTAGCCCTTGCGTGTCATCAAGTGGCCGCCTCCAAGGTTGAGCCAGGCAATCTGGCTGAGCCATGGGCCGAACTTTTGCTCAATGTGGCGCAGCGTGTGTTCCAGTGCGTGGCTGTCGCTCTCGCAGTGGTTGTGGCAGTGAAAGCCCTCAATGCCCGGCGGCAGGGTGGGGGGCAGCTGGCTGGCCATGATTCCGAAGCGCGAGCCGGGGGCGCAGGGGTCGTAGAGCGCCGTTTCTATCTCGCTGTATTCGGGGTTGATGCGCAGTCCGCACGATATGGAGTGGTCGGCTTTTCTCGTAAGGGGCAAAAAGCGTTCGTACTGGCTGAGCGAATTAAAAGTGATGTGGCTGCTGCAGCGGGCTATTTCGTCGAACGTCGCGGCTTCGTAGGCTGGCGAATACGTGTGGGCCAGCGAGCCAAACTCCTCGAGGGCAAGGCGTGCCTCATAGGGCGACGAAGCCGTGGTGTGGGCAATGTATTCTCTGAACACACCAAACGTGCGCCACAGCGCAAAAGCTTTGAAGGCAAGGATGATTTCGGCTCCGCTGCGCCGGGCCACATCGGCTATGAGGGCGAGGTTGCGGCGCAGGAGCGTTTCTTCCACGACGTACATGGGCGTTTCTATGCCTTCGAAGGTGGGTGAGGATGTCTTCATCTTTTCTTAAAAAGGGGCGGACTGTGTTTCATTCTACCAGTCCGCCCCGTGTTTCTATTACGAAGCTCTCAGGCTTCCTTAATGTGGGTTGGCACTTACATGATGCCGCGTTCGCGCAGCTTCTTCTGCCAGTTCCATGCGCTGCTCAGGGCCTCTTCAAGCGTGTGGACGGCTTTCCATCCAAGCACGTTGTTGGCCTTGTCTACATTGCCCCACACCTTTTCGATGTCGCCGGCGCGGCGGGGAGCCACCTTGTAGTTGAGCTTCACTCCGGTGCATTTCTCAAATGTGTTGATGAGCTCAAATACGCTCACACCCTTGCCCGTTCCCACGTTGTAGATTTCAACGGGCTCAGTGTTCTTGCCTTCGAGAATGCGCGCCATGGCTGCAACGTGTGCCTTGGCCAGGTCGACCACGTAGATAAAGTCGCGTATGCACGAGCCGTCGGGGGTGTCGTAGTCGTCGCCGAACACCATGAGCTGTTCGCGGATGCCGATGGCTGTTTGAGTGAGGTAGGGAATGAGGTTGGCCGGAACGCCGTTGGGCATTTCGCCGATGATGCCGCTGGGGTGCGACCCGATGGGGTTGAAATAGCGCAGCAGGATGGCGCTGATGGGAGCTCCGCTCTTCACGAAGTCTTGCACAATTTCTTCGTTGATTTGCTTGGTGTTGCCATAGGGGCTCTCAGCCTTCTTGATGGGAGCCTCTTCGGTCACGGGAAGGTTCTCGGGATCGGGCTGGCCATATACGGTGCACGACGAGGAGAAGATGATTCCCTTCACGCCGTATTTAGGCATGAGCTTGAGCAGGTTGATGAGCGAAACGATGTTGTTTTCGTAATACTTCAGGGGCTGTTCCACGCTTTCGCCCACAGCCTTGCTGGCAGCAAAGTGGATGATGCCGCTGATGTTGGGATATTTTTGGAACACGCCTTCGAGTTTGGGCAGGTCGCAGCAGTCCACTTCTTCGAAAGCGGGGCGGATGCCCGTAATCTTTTCGATGCCGTCGACTACATCGGCTTTGGAATTCGATAGGTTGTCGATGATAACTACTTCATAGCCTGCATTTTGCAGTTCGACGGTAGTATGTGAGCCTATAAAGCCAGTGCCGCCTGTAACCAGAATTGTTTTTTTCATTGTTGAGTATGTTAGTTTTAAGTTTATGGTCGTGAAAATGTGTGGAAGCCTATTTCTTTTTGCGCTTCACAAGCCGTGTGGGCAAGAACTTCGATGCCCGTTTGTAGAGCCGGTAGCCAGTGAGCAGTCCGTCGGCAATGGCCACTCCTCGGCCAATGTTGCTAATCCAGCGCTCTTGGAGAGTGGCGTTGCTGTCGGGCTCCCTCAGGGTTTCTATGCGTTTTCTGATGTCTTTAGCCTTGGCCTCTAACTGGGCTTGCAGCTGTTGTTTTTGCAAGTCCCATTCATGTGTTGTGCTGCGCTTTTTGATCATAGCATATTGGGTTCTTGAGTGGTGGCTCCATTGCTCTTCTTGTCGGAAATGAGGTTGCCAAAAAAGCGGGCAACGGGTTCCTCAATGTAGCGCCTGCGCAGGGCAAAGAGCGCCACAAACAACAGCACGTAGCAAACCGAAATAATGCCGAAGGCGATGGCTATTCCCACTTTTTGGGCCAGGATGAAGGCCAGGGTGAACGAAACAAAGGCCAAAATGGCTGCTCCCAATATCACAGCAAATAGGAATACGACTACGCTGCTGATGAGATGTGTGGCCTTTTCGGCGGCCTCGATCTTGGCATACTCGAATTTCAGTTCTACGTAGTCCTTCACGTCGGAGGCCAGATTGGTCATGGCCTCTATGTTCTTTTGGCTTGAGAGCATAATGGGTGAGAGTCGGTGGGGTGGGTGAGAAAGGTGGTGTGGCGAAGAGCCAGCCTGGAGGAGCAAGGGCCTTCCTCTCTTTGCCTGAGGCTTTGGGAAGAAGGCTGTTGTTCTTCAGACTGACTCTTCTGCAGGCTTCTTAAACTTCAGCGCTCTTAAGCTCGTCGGCAATGTCGTCAACGAGGTCGTTCATGTCTTCGCGGCTGAGTTTGATGCCGCGCTTGCGCAGTGCTTCTACAATGCGCTCGCGTGTGTCGGTGCCCTTTTCGGGAGCGAAAAGAATGCCACAGGCTGCGCCAACAGCGGCGCCGCCGAGAAATGCTGCAAGGATGCTTAAACCTTTCATAGATAATGTATTTTAGTGAGTTGATAAACGTTTCTCAAATGCAAATATAGAAACTTCTTTTGGATATCCAAAAAAACTTTCTTGCATCTTTAGATATTTTTACCTACGCTTTCGGAACGTGGGTTGTGTGGTTGTTCTACTGGTGTTGCTCGCGATATAGGTCGTTTACGGTCTTCACGGGGTTGAAAGTGCTCAGCGGCACTTCCACGAACACGGTGTTCCAGTCGCTCATGGCTCCGTTCCACAGTCCGGGCAGCTCGAGTGCCTTGAGTTCTTTGCCGTTTTTGCTCTTGTGCGAGATGAAGCCAGTGGCGGGGTCTACATAGCGAGGCAGGTCGAAGCGCTGTCCGCGATAGTCCTTGAGCGCGCACACGAGGTCTACGGGGTTGAAGTGTGTGCCCTGCTCAAACATGGCTTTCTTGGCGGGGTCGGCCATGTCGATTTGGGAGCTTTCCAAGATCTGGAGCGACACACTGCCGTCGGCATTGTAGGCCAAGAAGGGGCCGCCGCCGGGTTCGCCCACGTTGCGCACCATGCCGCAGACACGCATGGGGCGGTTCAGCTTCTTTTGCAGATAGGCTTTCAGCTGCGGGCCCTCAAGGGTGCGCGCCGTGGCATCGAAGCAGCAGAGCTTGCTCTCGAGGAAGTGGAGCATCTCTTTCATTTCGGCTTCGGTGGGCGAGCCTTCGAGTTGCCTGAGGTAGCTGAATGCTTGTGACTGTAGACCTACGAGCATGCCGGCTATCACTTTCTTATAGACCACGGTGTCGGCTTTCAGGCGGTCGGGCACCACGTTGTCAATGTTTTTCACGAAGACTATGTCGCTGTCTATGTCGTTCAGGTTGACGATGAGGGCGCCATGGCCTCCGGGGCGGAAGAGCAGCGAACCGTCTTCGTTGCGGAATGGAGTGTTGTCGGGGTTGGCGGCCACGGTGTCGGTGCTCGCCTTCTGCTCTGAGAAGCTTACGTTGTAGCGCACGTTGAACATGGCTTCGTATTTGTTTTTAACCCTGTCGACAAGCGCTTCGAAGAGTGGCCGGTGTTCGGGCGAAACGGTGAAGTGTATGTTCACACTGCCGTCGTTGCGCCGCGCATAGAGGGCTCCCTCCACAAGGTGTTCCTCGGCGGGAGTGCGGGCTCCGTCGGCATACTTGTGAAACTTGAGCAGACCCTTGGGCAGTTGGCCATAGTTGAGGCCCTCGGCGCAGAGCATGGCGCGCGCCACGTCTTTGTGTCGGCCTTCGGCAAGGAGTGTTTCAATGTCTTTTCCATGCAGTCTCTGGCAGGCGGCGTCGAGGTCGTCGCTGAAGGCGGCGGTGTCGAGGTGGGCAAAGAATTGTTTTTCGAAGTCGGTGACAGGTGTGTCGTATGCGGCATCGACAAAGGCAAACATGTCTTTGAACATGCGGCTGGCCGCTCCCGAGGCTGGCACGAACTTCGAGATGACGTGCTGTCCCTGCAGATAGTTTTCCCATGCCTGCAGGGCTGCGTTGCGACTGGCTTCGTCGGTGGCAACAATGCCTTTTCCAACGCTTGCGGCTCCCTCGAGTTTCAGGTAGGGGAAGCCTTTGGCGAAGCAGGCCAGCTGGGCCTTGAGCTGGCTGGGGCTGATTCCTTTTTTCTGGAGTTGTATTAGGTCTTTTTCGTTGAGCATGTGTATGTGTTAGATTTAGGTTGAATTCTTCTTAGTCTTTGATGTTTCGCTCGGCAGGCTTTTTCAGCTCGTCGGCATAGGCGGCAATGGCTTCTTCGGCTTTTTTAACTGCCTCTTCGATGGGGAAGGGCAGCTTGCCCCCGGCGGCATTGGCATGGCCTCCGCCGTTGAAGAACTGTTCGGCCATGTCGCGGCACTGGAAACCGCCTGTGGAGCGCAGTGAAACGCGGATGACGTCTTCTTCAGTGTCTTCGCGCAGGGCTATCGATAGTTTCATGCCTTTCACCTTGAGCGGCTCGTTGACGAGTCCCTCGGCGTCGCCGCGAATGAAGTGGAAGTCTTTCATCGTTTGGCGTGTCAGTGTATAGAGCGAGGTGTGTAGTTCGGGATAGGTGCGCAGGTTTTTGCTCAGTATGTGGTTCCACAGTCGCAGCTTGTTTTCGCTCCAGCTGTGATATACGTTTTTGTTGATTTCCTCGGCATCGATGCCTTTGCGCAGGAGCATGCCGGCGAGCGCAAAGGTGAGCGGGTCGGCAATGCTGTATGAGAAGCATCCCGTGTCGGTCATGATGCCCGTATAGAGTTGCGTGGCCTGTGTGGGGGTGAGGTCGTCGTAGGCACCGAGTTCGATGAGCAGGCGCAAAATGAGTTCGCAGGTCGACGACATGTCGGGATAGGACACCATGAGGTCGAATTCCTCGGTCTTAGGGTTCAGGTGGTGGTCGACAACCAGCCGAGGGGCGCGCGAATGTTGGGCTATGTAGCTGCCAAGGGCCTGCATGCGCTGCATTTCGTTGAGGTCGAGAAAGAAGAAGAGGTCGGCCTCGTCGATGAGCCGCCGGGCCACGGCGTAGTGGTCGCGAAAGTTTTTCACCGTCTGGCTCTGCGGCATCCAGCGCAGGAAGTCGGGGTGGGCATTGGGCATCACGACGTTGGCCTTCTTGCCAAGTGCACGCAGATATCCCTGCCATGCCAGCGTGGAGCCGAGCGCATCGCCATCGGGGGCGTGGTGGCCGCAAATCACAATGTTGCGGCTCTCCTTGATGTGGCGCATCAGTGTCATGAGGTCGGCAGGCTGAAGCAGGCTGGGGAGCGTAAACGAAATATCCATTGGGGTTCTTAGTTGTAGTTGCGTAGTGTTTTAGAGCGACTTGAGGAAGGCAATTTCTTCGGTGGGGTTGGGCGCATGGAAAATGGCATTGCCGGCCACCAGCGCGTCGGCTCCGGCCTTTGCCAGCGCGAGGCCTGTTTCGCGGTTCACACCGCCGTCCACCTCTATGAGCGTGTGGCAGCCCCGGGCCTCAATGAGGCATCGCAGTTGCTTCACCTTTTCGAGCGTGTGGCCAATGAATTTTTGACCGCCAAAGCCAGGGTTCACCGACATGAGGAGCACCATGTCGAGCTCGCCGATGATGTCGGTGAGAGCGGCCACCGGGGTGTGGGGGTTGAGCGTCACGGCAGCCTTCATGCCGGCCTCCTTGATTTGGCTCACCACTCGGTGGAGGTGGGGGCAGGCCTCATAGTGCACATTCATGATGTGGGCTCCCGTGTCGCGCACTTGCGATACAAACTTCTCGGGGCTCACAATCATCAGGTGCACGTCGAGCGGCTTGGCGGCGGCTGCGGCAATGGCCTTAATCACGGGGAAACCAAACGAAATGTTGGGCACGAAAACACCGTCCATTACATCGAGGTGAAGCCAGTCGGCCAAGCTCTGGTTGAGCATTTCAACATCGCGTTGCAGGTGGCCAAAGTCGGCCGAAAGCACAGAAGGAGAGACTATCATGGCTCTAAGAATGATTGTTTGCTGATGTGTTTACGTAGATTTCAAGCAAAGGTATGACTTTCTTGAGAATTATCGGCATTTTGGCCGTTTATTTCTGAAAAATAGCCTGGGCCGATGCACTTCTCGTGTCGCCATGGAAACTGTGCGCGACAGTGGCCGAACGCAATGTGTGGTGCCGATTCGCGCACTCGGAGATATTTCTGACAACCGCCGCAACAGTTAAAATTATCTCCGAGCTATTTTCAACAACTGCCGCGTTTGTTTTCAGAGCCGGCTCAACTCTTTTGGCCAGGACGAATGTCATGTCGGCCTTTTGTGCTAACTTCGCGCAAAATTTCTGCAAATCATGATCACACTCGAAGACTTCTTCAGAAACAGCGAGCAAACGGGGTTTCAAATTTCGCCCGACGGCCGCCACATATCGTATATGGCTCCCTACGAGGAGCGCATGAACATTTTTGTGCGCCCCGTCGAGGGCGGCGAGCCGTTGCGCCTGACCGCCGAAACGGAGCGCAGTGTGGGCGGATATATGTGGGCCGACAACGAGCGCATACTTTTTGTGAAGGATACGGGCGGCGACGAAAACTACCAGCTCTATGGAGTGAACATCGACGGCACCGGCCTGCGTGGCTACACCGACTTTCCGGGTGTGCGCACCACCATCATCGACGACCTCGAGGATGTGGCCGGACAGGTGCTCATCGGCATGAACAGGCGCAATCCCGAGGTTTTCGATCCCTATCGTCTCGACCTGAACACCGGCGAACTCACCCAGCTGGCCGAGAACCCGGGGAACTGGCAAGGCTGGATGACCGACCACAAGGGTGCCCTGCGAGTGGTTACGGCTATCGTAGACGGCGTGAATACGCAGATACTCTATCGCGACAGCGAGGACGAGGATTTCAGGCCCGTGCTCACCACGAACTTCAAGGAAACCGTGTCGTTCATGGACTTTGCGCCCGACGACAGAATGGTCTATGCTGCCACAAACTTGGGGCGCGACAAGGCCGAACTCGTGTTGATGGACCCATCAACCTGCACCGAGGTGGAGCAGCT
This sequence comes from uncultured Bacteroidales bacterium, assembly GCA_902796835.1. Classification (GTDB taxonomy): domain Bacteria; phylum Bacteroidota; class Bacteroidia; order Bacteroidales; family Bacteroidaceae; genus Alloprevotella. The sequence continues at coordinate 104,106 of CADBQP010000052.1, read as the reverse complement.
CTATGCCCATGAGCGATACGACGTGGACAGAATATGCTACTCGCGCAAGCGTCGTAAATTGCTCTATGTCAGTGTGATAGGACACGACAGACCCATTCGCCACTACTTCGACCCTGCCGACGAGGCCCAGTGGCAGAAAATCAAGAATTTCTTCCCCGGCTACCGCGTGGCCATGGCCGACTGCGACAAGGCCGAAGAGCGCCTGCTGCTCTATGTGGGCAGCGACCGCACGCGCGGATGCTACTACTATTACGACATTCACAAAGACCGCCCAACAAAAGTGGCCGAACTGGCCCCGTGGCTGACCGAAGACGACATGGTGCCGATGCACGCCGTGACATATACCTCGCGCGACGGACTGACCATCGAGGCCTATCTCTCGCTCCCCAAGGGCGTAACTCTCGATTCGGCAAGCCAACTGCCTGTGGTGGTTAATCCGCACGGCGGACCGTGGGCACGCGATGTGTGGTGCTTTTCGTCGGAAGTGCAATTCCTTTGCAGCCGAGGATATGCAGTATTCCAGATGAACTTTCGCAGTTCGACAGGCTATGGCCGAAAATTTCTTGAGGCCGGATATAAACAATGGGGCCGCGCCATACAAGACGATATCACCGACGGTGTGGAATGGCTCATCAAGAGAGGCATTGCCGATCCCAAGCGCATAGCCATATATGGCGGCAGCTTTGGCGGATATGCGGCGCTGGCAGGCGTGGCCTTTACGCCCGACCTCTATGCCTGCGCTGTAGATTATGTGGGTGTGTCGAACCTCTTCACCTTCATGCAAACCATTCCGCCCTATTGGAAACCGCTGCTCGACATGCTCCATGAGCAGGTGGGCGACCCCGAGGCCGACCACGACATGCTGGCAGCCTGCAGCCCGGCTCTGCATGCCGACCGCATCAAGGCCCCGCTCTTCATTGCCCAGGGCGCCAACGACCCGCGTGTGAACAAAGCCGAGAGCGACCAAATGGTGGCGGCCCTCAGAGAACGCGGGGTGGAAGTGGAATACATGGTCAAAGACAACGAGGGCCACGGATTTCAGAATCAGGAAAACCGATTCGATTTCTATAGGGCCATGGAAAAATTCCTGGCGCGCCATTTGGGCGGCGCCTGCCAGGCATAGACGTCCCGCGACGTGCCGGCTGCCAAGTGGCCGCGGCTAAACAAGGAAAAATCGTGGAACACTGTCAAGAAAGGATGTGTTCCACGATTTTTATGCGTTCAAACTAAAGAGGCTGCAGCAGCCGTTGTCGGAAAAGTTAGTTTAAGTGATGATTAGTTTTCGGCGACTGCGGGCGATAGGTGCGTGCGAAAAGCCGGATGAACTGCAACGTTTCTTCGCGCGGAGAAGGAGAGGAGGTAGAATGTGTCATAGGCACCAATAAAAATAGGGTTCGTATAGATTATAAACGAACCCTGTGTGTAAATTATTGTGTATCTGACTAAAAATATTTCAGAGCGCCAGCGAAATATCGTGGTCGGAAGCCATCTTGCGCATGTTCAAGATAGCGTAGCGCATGCGTCCGAGCGCCGTGTTGATGCCCACGCCGGTCTGCTCGGCAATTTCCTTGAACGAAAGGTCCTGAAAGAAACGCATATAGACCACTTCGCGCTGATTGTCGGGCAGGTGGTTCATCAGCTTGTGCACATCTTCCATCGTCTGCTCAGTTACCAACTGAGCTTCGAGCGGCTGATCGGCCAACTTGACGTTGTTGAAAATGTCGACATCCACCTCGTCGTTCGAAATGAGGTTCTCGCTCTTCACCATCCTGAACTGGTCGATAATCTGGTTGCGGGCAATGCGCGTAATCCAGGCATAAAACTTGCCATTGGCCACGTAGCGGCGTTGCTGTATGGTCATGATGGCACGAACGAACGTTTCCTGAAAAATGTCGTTGGCAGTGTCTTCGTTGTGTACGTTGAAAAGGATGTAGTTGTATAGCTTATCCTTATAGCGCTCAAGCAACTCGTCAAAGGCTTCGTTGCAGTCGGCTAAATACAGTTGCACCAATTCGTCATCGGTTAGCAAATGCAAATTTTCCATTACTTTCTTTTATTGGTTATTGAAGTAATGATGTTTCGATAGGCTATAGTTTTTAGGGATTACGCAGGCAAAAGTATAAAAGTTCTGCCACTCTCCAAACTTTTTGATAAAATTTTGACTCCGAAATGCAATTTTTTAACATTGTGCGCGTTTGCGCGCAAAGTGTGCAAGGCCTATACAACGGGCGTTGCAAGCCCACTTTGTGTCCCATACACCATATAATATTTACGCACGCACGCGCGCGTGAAATTTGGCCAACGCTTTTTGTGAGAATAGGATGTTTGCATTAACTTCGCAACCGCATTATGAAAACACTCTATAAAACATACGCCCAGCACCTGGCCGAACACTTTGAAGGCAAGGTGCAGAAAATAACCGTCAACGCCGGACTGGGCTGCCCCAATCGCGACGGCACGGTGGGAGAGGGCGGATGCACCTATTGCGACAATCGCTCGTTCAGCCCCGATTACTGCCAGCCTAAACTCAGTGTGGCCGAGCAGCTTAGGCGCGGGCGCGATTTCTTTGCATATAAATATCCTGCTATGCGCTATCTGGCCTACTTTCAGAGCTTCACCAATACCTATGCCCCGCTGTCTAAGCTTCAGCGAATTTATGAAGAGGCGCTAAGCCAAGACGGAATCGTAGGGTTGGTCATCGCCACACGTCCCGACTGCGTGAATGAAAGTTTGCTCAACTATCTGGGCCAGCTTGCCCGCGAAACCTACGTCATGGTAGAATATGGGGTGGAGTCGGTGTGCGATGCAACCCTGCAGCGCATAAACAGAGGACACAACTTCGCCTGCAGCCGTAGGGCCATCGAGGAAACTGCTGCCCGGGGAGTGCATACGGGCGCCCATGTCATAGTAGGGCTCCCGGGTGAGGGACGAACTGAAATATTGCACCAGGCCGACGAACTCTCTCGACTGCCTATAGAAACCCTGAAACTCCACCAGCTGCAAATCATCAAAGGCACACGCATGGAACAGGAATATCAGTCTGCTCCTGATGACTTCCTGACATTTACCCCCCAATCCTATGCCGAACTTGTGCTCGACTATCTGGAGCACTTGCGCGAAGACATTGCCGTGGAGCGATTTACCAACCAGTCGCCCCCCGAACTGCTCGCCACAAAAGGGTGGGGGCTTAAAAACCACGAGTTTCTACACCTGCTACAGGCGGTGGCGCGCCAACGCTACGGCATTCATCCCTAAAATAAGGCGTCGCGAACCTTATTATGTTAAAATGATGAGGTACATGCAGCCGTCACATTAAAACAGTCTCGCACAGCAAACAAAACAACGCCATAACAATATTATATGGTGTGCTTCAACAATTTACCTACTCCACAGTGTGCCTAATAAACACAAAATACGCAAAAATGAAGCGGCAACGGGCAGTTTCGCTCTCTTGCTTAAATCTTAAAAAATCTTAAATCGTGTGGATTTATTTGTGAAATAATTGTAACGGGAAGCAAAAAAGGATTATTTTTGTACGGAGTATTGCTATGTGCTCTTGACAAAACACGATAAATAAACAAACTAAAAATAACAAAATCAATAATGCGTATGAAAAACCGTTTTAGCAAAATGGCTAAATCATTGCTCTATGCAATGTGTTTCGTCTCAATTTGCGGTGTTTCCTACTCCTGTACCGACGACTACGATTTAGATGAAAAAGCGCCGTCGTTCCTAAAGGGAAGCATCTATGACGAATTGAAGACGCGAACTGATCGTAAATTCCAGACGCTTGTACGGCTGATTGACGACCTCAACTATGCCGAAGTGCTCGCAAAAACCGGTAGTAAAACCATATTTGCGGCCGACGATGAAGCCTTTGAGGTATTCTTCCGGACAAACAATTGGAAAGACATCAACAACAATCCCATCAGAAGCTACGAACAATTGTCGGAAAACCAAAAGAAGTTACTTCTCAAGGGTTCTATGCTCGACAATGCCTACGTGCTCGAGATGATGGCCAATGTTACCCTTAACAATACCCTTAACAAAAATCAATGTCTGCGCCAGATATCATCGGCAGCCGCGCTCGACTCTATTCCCTATTGGAAGTATAACGAGTTGCCACAGTTGCTGAACGAAGGCGACACGGTGCCCAATTCGGGTGTGGTGAGCGACCTTCAGTGGTGGAACGGAGTTGACTTCTGGGGACGTCGCAACACTCAGGCCGCAGGCGGACTGTATATGGCTGTTGATGGCACTAACCCAATGCTGACCCACTTCCTTGAAGGACAGATGAAGGAAAAAAACCTTTTGCACTCCGACATCACCTTCATTCTCAACGACAAGAATCCCTGGCCCGAAGATGCTGAAAAGCGTGACTATATTTATAACCGCAGAATTGTGGAGGCCGACAATACTTGCATGAACGGATATTACCACGTGCTCGATTCGGTGCTCGTAACTCCTTCGAACATGGCCGAAATGATTCGTCAGAATCCCAAGACAACGTATTTTGCGGCTATGCTCGACCGTTTCTCGGCTCCCTACTACAACTCGCAGCTAACCTATAACTACAAGGCCATGCACAATATCGGCGACGACTCCGTGTTCGTGAAGCGCTACGTCTCGAACAACGGTTCGGCAGGCCGCCTGACAATCGACCCCGACGGCAAGTCGCTCGACAATACGTTCCCCGCTTTGGCTTACGACCCAGGGTGGAACCAGTATGCTGTTAGCGCCACTACTGCCAAGGAACAGGATATGGCCGCCATGTTCGTTCCGACGAACCAGGCCCTCTATACCTACTTCACGGAAGGTGGAGGCCGCATCCTGATGGAACGCTTTGCAAAAGATGCCACTATTAATGAGTCGAACTTCCTGAAGAATCTCTATCAGATTCCGCTCGACATCATGCGTTCGCTTATTAATAACCTTATGAAATCCTCGTTCATCGAGAGTGTGCCCAGCAAGTGGAAGACCATCATGAACGACGCCCAGGACCAGATGTTCCCGCCAGCACAGTATACAGACGAAACCTATCGTGCTTTGTTTGACGAAGTGATGTTGGCAAACAATGGTGTAGTATACGTGATGAATCAAGTTATTTCGCCTGCCGACTTCGCCAGCGTAATTGCTCCGGCCCTCTATAGCCGCAATACGCAAGTGATGAAGTCGCTCGTTCAGGCCGACGATAACTTTATCGATGGTTCTAATGCCTTTGCCAATGCGCCCCTTCAGAAATACTACAGCACTTATCTGAAGGCTATGCAGTCGCACTTCTCCTTCTTTGTTCCTACCGATGAGGCCATGAAGAGCTATGGCGTAGTAGACCCCTTCATGTATAGCGCAGGTGCTACGCTGCAAGGAAGGTGGAGATATTGGAGCTTTGAATATGTTCGCCCGACAGGACAAAATGCAACAACAGCCGTGGCAAAGATGATTCCCATTCAGGCACGCGCCTATCGCTGGAATGCCTCACAAGGCCGCAATTCTGCTGTTGACGCTGCTGCACAAGGTATTGCCATTGTGCGTCCTACGCAAGCTACGAACGACAGGAGCTGGGGCGAGGTGCGCAAGTTCCTCCTTACCGACTTGGTTGACCAGCACATTGTGGTGCACAAGGGCAACGAGGCCGACGGTGTAGCCAGCGCTCCCGACTGGTATCTTTCTCGTAATGGTGCGCCCGTTTACGTCAAGAGAAAAGTGAACGGCATCACAGGCGTTGGAATGGTTGTAAACGGAGGTTTGCAGCTGATGCTCAATGGCGACGATGTAGAAGAAAACAATGAAGACTGCAATGTTATTGAAGGCTACGACCAAACAGGTATCGACCGTGTCACAGGTGCTGAAAGCTATGGTAACGGTATTACTTACCTTATCGACCGTCCCATGCAGCCTACGCTCAAGTCGGTTTACAACGTGATGCGCTCTAACTCAGAGTACAGCGATTTCTTGAATCTTTGCAACGAGGTGTCGATATCATTGCTCCGCCGAGCAGGTTTCGACCGGCTGAAGAAAGACTCAGTCATGAGTGATGTTGACTGGGCCAAGGAGAGTGCAAAATATCTCATTTTCCGTCCGTCGAGCTCAAACTTCTTCACTCCTGCCAACGAACCTCTTGTGCGCTTCTTCAACAACTATAACTACACTATCTACGTTCCAAAGAACAGCGCAATTCAGGATGCTATTAATAACTATGGTTTGCCCACATGGGAAACCATCGAACAATTCATAACAACAAACATTGAGTCGATAGAAGTGCCTATCCTGCCGTCAGATCCAACTCCCGAGGAGCAGGCAAAGTATGACGAGGCAATAGATAAGCGTTGGGAAGCACAGCAAAAGGCAATGGCCATGTGCACAACCCTGATGAACTTCCTGAAGTATCACTTCCAGGACCGTAGCCTGTTTGTTGACCACGTAAATGCAACAGGTGAGTACCAGACCTCTTGTATTGACAACTCCACAAACGCATACATCATGCTGAACACCACACAGACCGACGGTGCCCTCTCAATAAAGGATAACCAGGGCAATGTGGTGAATGTAGAAGCCCCCTACAACCAGCTGGCTAACGACATGCAATTCGACAAAGCTGTGGGTAGCTATTCTACTCCAGGTCACGTCAAGATTTGCTCATACGCCGTGCTTCACACTATAGACAACTATCTTAACTTTGTGAAGCCTGCAGATTGGACAGGCCGCTTCGATGGTGCATGGAGCTCAGCTACGCGTGCTAAAAACTTTGTGAAGAAGTACAGAATCAGAAAATAAATCATAAAGATATGAACAACATAAAGTATTTACTAACCTTAGCGATGTGCTTCTGCGCCGTAGCAATATCGGCCCAGAAACGCGTTACTGGTCATGTGTTCAGCAAAATGGACGGCCCCATCTTTATGGCCACCGTTGCTGAGGTTGACCCGTCAAATCGTGCTGTCACTTCAGCGCAAACTGATGCTAATGGTAATTTCTCAATTGTCATTAAGCGCCCCGACCGCAACTTCTTGCAGGTGACGTACATCGGCTACAAACCATACAAGACAGCGCAGCCTATCGGCTCTCGGTCGAACTTCCGCATCGAGATGATCGATAACAATGCTTTCAAGGAAGCCGTGGTGAAGTCAACAAGAAAAGTGCAGTCTAACGGACTTGTAATTCCTGAAAAGGAACTTTCTATTGCCACCCAGACATTCGATATGGATGCCATGGAAGGTCTCTCGTTCGAAACAGCCGGTGAAGCTCTTCAAGGACAAATCGCAGGTCTCGACATTGTGTCTAACTCTGGTAACCTTGGTGCAGGAACGTCCATGCGTCTGCGTGGTGTAACCTCAATCAACGGTAATCAAGAGCCTCTTATCGTAGTCGATGGATATATACTCCCGAGCTATGACAAGAGCGAGCTGAATTTGGAAAACATGGATGACGACCAAATGTTTGCTAACCTGCTGCAGATCAACCCTGAAGACATTAAGAGCATCAAGGTTCTGAAAGATGCCTCAGCTACTGCAATCTACGGTTCGGATGGTTCGAACGGTGTAATCGAAATAACGACACGACGCGGTACGCGCGGAAAAACTCGCGTTAACTTCACCTATCGCTTCACTGGAACCTGGCAGCCTGAGGGCATGAAGATGCTCAATGGTGATGGCTATACCATGATGCTGAAAGAAGCCTACTTCAATCCGCAACAGAGCGACGTAGCTTCGGGTATTGTGGAGTTGATGTATCTGCGCGACACACACCCTGCATACTACGAGAACTACAATAAAAACACCGACTGGGTGAAAGAAGTTACGCAGTTCGGACAGGTACACAACTTTGGCGTATCTATCAACGGTGGTGGTGAAAAGGCTCAGTTCCGCGTTTCGGGTAACTATGACCACTCTACCGGTTCCGTAATCTGCCAGGAAATGAATCGTATTACCATGCGTATGGCATTGGACTACTATGTGTCCGACCGCATCAAGTTCTCCTCGAACTTCTCGCTGGCTTATACAAAGAACGACCAAAACTATAATAACGATATTCTTGGCTTAGCCTACAACGCCATGCCCAACATGTCGATCTATCGTTACGAATACGACCGCGACCTTAAAAGATATTTCAATACCGGCGAATACTTTATCATGCCTCCCCGCGCCAGTGCTGCCGGTTTGGTGGATAACAGTAGCGGTCGCACATCTTACTATCTTAACGACATGATTAACAACGGTAACCCCGTTGCCACTGCAAATTTGGCTTGGAGCCAAACTTCTACCTACACCTTGACACCACAGTTTGCACTTGAATACAAGCTCTGGGGCAAGGAAGATGATGAGCACCAGCTCAACTATAAGGGCGAAGTCCAACTTTATGCCTACACACAGTCCGTAAATAAATATTATCCCCAGCAACTGACCTCCAAGGCCTGGTCGGACGGTGTAAACCTCACCTCTAATGGCGAGTATAAAGACTCTCGTTTCGAAACGAAACACTCTCTGGTATTCAAGCCTTATTTCAGCAATGAAGACCACTCGTTGCAAGTGCTTCTTCGTGGAGAATTGGAGACTACAAACAGCACCAGCCAAAACCTTTCGAACTCAGGTATTAACGGAGGCATAACCTCGTCGTCCGCTATCGGATTTATGACCAATTCGACGACATCTACAGGCGAAGGCCACCGCATGGCAGGTACCGCTTCGATACACTATGCCTATGCCAGCCGCTATTCGCTCGACGTAACGTTGCGTGCCGATGGTAAAACCAAGTTCGGTTCGGGCGAAAAGTGGGGTTTCTTCCCCGGTATCTCAGCCCGTTGGAACGTGAGCGAAGAAAAGTTCTTCAAGCCCCTCACGAAAGTTGTGAACCTCTTCGGTATCCGTCTTGGTTGGGGACAAACCGGTAACGCTTCGTTTGGCGAAGGTCTTATCTACAATAACTACGGCAAGATTGGCGTGTATAACGGAACAACGGCCATGGCCCCCAACAACTTGCGACTTACTACAATTCACTGGGAAAAAACAAGTTCATGGAACCTTGGTTTCGATGTTTCGCTCTTCGAAAACCTGCTCAAGTTTAACCTTGATATCTATCGCAAGAATACAAAGGACCTTCTCAACTACAACATGAGAGTACCTTCTACTTCGGGATACAACAAGTTGAGCGCAGCCAATGTGGGTTCTATGAAAAACGAAGGTTGGGAACTTTGGATGAACACTGGCGACATCGCCAAGATTGGTAAGTTCCACATGAACTTCAAACTCAACTTCGCCCAGGTGATCAATACCATCGAGTCGATGGATGCCACCGTTCTTGCCAATGAGAACCAAGCTTATGGCTACAAGAACCTTGAAGTGCTGAAGCGCGTGCAGATTGGTAACGCTCTTGGCGGTATCTACGGCTTCCGCTTCAAAGGTATCTATGCCTACGACTACGACCACAACGGTTACTTCCTGGCTAAGGACGGAAGTTATAACACTTCGAAGAATGACTATAAGGACGCTCAGGGTAATCCCAATACGGCCCGCCTGAATGCTACAGGCCAAGAACTTTCTACTCCTGTGGCCCGCGATGCTCAGGGCAACGTGATTTATGATAAGAACGGTAACCCCCTCCCCATGTACTTCAACTATGGTGGCGTGAACTATCAGTTCCAGGGCGGTGACGTAATCTACGAAGACATAAACCACGACGGACAAATTGACGACCTCGATATCGTTTATCTTGGCGGTTCAAACCCCAAAATTACTGGTGGCTTCGGTGTTGACTTCACATACGGACGCTGGACGCTACGTACGATGTTCAACTTCCGCATGGGCAACAAGATTTTGAACCTTGCCCGTCTGAACGCTGAGTCAATGCGAGGCAACAACAACCAGAGCGCCTCTGTAGCGCACCGTTGGAGAAAGAATGGTCAGGTAACTGAAATTCCTCGTGCCATGAACGCCACTCTCGGAGTATCCTACAACGCTTTGATAAACTCCCGCTACGTGGAAGATGGCGACTTCGTTCGCTTTAATTACTTCCAGTTGGCCTATAACTTCCCCACCGAAAAGATTAAAAAACTTGGTCTGAGCAGCCTGCGCCTTGCAGCCTCGGGCAACAACCTCATCTTCTGGACGAAGTATTCGGGAGTAGATCCCGAACATAGCGCAAGCGGTTACAGTCCTTGTATTGACAATTCAAAGACTCCTCGCTCTCGTTCGTTTACTTTAAGTTTGAGTTTTGGATTCTAATCACTCAGGAAATACATTATGAAACTGAATATATTCAATCAAGCTATATGCGTGGGAGGCCTCTTGCTGGCTATGACACTGTCGAGTTGTGAAGACTTTCTGACGGTATATCCCACAACGCAGATTACGCAAGAAGATTTCTGGCAAGACAAGACCGACTTGGACAACGTGCGAGCTGGTGCCTATAAGAAGATGCTGGATTTGACACCAAAAATCTTCTATTGGGGCGAAATCCGCTCTGACAACGTAAAGTTGAAAGACCAGTCGAACACCGAACTGCTCTATCTGCAGCAGGCAATTCTCCGCCCAAGCAACAACAACTTCTCTTGGGACGATTTTTACACAGGAATCAACTATTGCAATCAAGTGTTGCAGTTTGGCAATGAAATGACAAACGAGCCACTTACCGACCCGAGCTTCACAAAAGCCGACTTCCGTGCATACGATGCCGAGATGAAGGCTCTGCGTGCGCTCTACTATTTCTATCTCGTTCGTGCCTTCCGCGACGTTCCTTATGTAACAAATGTGGTAACCACCGACGCCGAAGCCAAGAAGCTCAAACTCCCCGTCACGAGCGGAGAAGCCATTTTGGGTGACCTGATTAATCAACTTGAAGAAGTGAAGGATTTTGCCAGCATCAACTATGGTTCAAATAGTGAGAACAAAGGACGTTTTACACGTCTGAGCATTCGTGCGCTACTGGCCGACCTCTATCTCTGGCGCGGCTGCTTGCTGAAGAACTACAGCAAGAAGTTCGATGCTGCCGGACATCTGCGTGCCGTGAACATCGACGACCAAATCCGTTATGGTGTCGAGGGTGATACTATCGGATACGTGGCTGCCGACTCAACTCAGATTGATGACACCTATGCCAACAATTTGGCCACACAGTGTTTCAACAAAGCTGCAGAGCGTGCCACTGATGTTATTGCTTATATGGACAGCGTATACCGTCGGGACATACAAGAAAACCGCATGGCATATAATCAGCGCGAGCTCAGTACAACCAATGTATATCCGCTCAAGCAGTATCCGTTTACGACAGGCGAAAACGTAGGCGATGAAGTTTACTACAGCATCTGGGTTTCGAAGAATTCTTCAGAGAGCATTATGGAACTGCAATTTGACGGCGACCAGAATAAACCGACCGTCTACGCAGACTATACTTCCTACTTTTCATCGGGTAGCCTACAGGCTGGCAAACTTGTGGCATCCGACATTCTTACCTCAGGATTGAGCCAAGCTCATCCCGACAACGGATTCGGTAAGTATGACTTCCGTTTCTTGCAAAACATTTGCTATACGAACGACTTTATATCTGCGTCTGCACTACCTCTGACGAAGAATGTTGTTACTAACTACTTAGTGAAGAAGGTTGAGGATGTCCGCGAAGCTTACCCTGAAAAAACAAAACCCGACTATCGCCTTTCTACTAGCATGAATGCCAACTGGCCCGTTTATCGTCTGGCCGACATGATGCTTATTAAGGCTGAGGCCATTGCTCGCGCAAACGCCACGGGTCAGTTCACCGAAGCCAACCGTCTGGTCAACCATCTCTTTGCTCGTAACAATCCAGCCATGCAGCCCAGCGATACGACTTCCACCTCTGTGCAGAACACCCTTCTTACAAAGATCTATAAAGAGCGTCAGCGCGAATTCCTCGTGGAGGGTAAGCGTTGGTTCGACATTGTGCGTGAGGCGGAGGCCGGCAATTATTATAGCGAGCCCGGTTCGCTCATCGAGCAAATGTCTTCCATAGTAACCGTATCGAATACAGTCAAGAACCGCGTTCGTACCATTTGGGCTTTCTATAATCCCATTCTCGAGTCAGAGATGAAGGTACAAGGCGTTCAGGCTGGAGGTTATCTCTATCAAAACCCCGTTTGGATAAGATACGGAGAGAAATAATGGGCAGAATGATAGGTGCAAGTGAGATTGACACAATATAATATATTATAAGGAACAGCATCACTGCGCATCTGTCTTCCGCTTCCAAAGAAGTTTCACTGTTTAGAACAGAAATTAAAAGAAATATCAATATGAACGCAAAACATATTTGTAACGTTTTCAATGGTATCTTGGCAGTAGGACTGACTCTCTTCGCTTCTGCTTGTTCAGACGACCACTTTGATGTGGTGGAGGGCACGGCCTCTTCGTCAAAAACCATTTGGCAAAACCTCGTTGAGGCGCCCAATGTCTCCGATCTCCGGAACATTCTGCAGAAGACGCCTGTAATGAAGTCCGTCACCGACAATAAGTCGACGATTACTTATGCCGAGTTTCTTGATCGCCCGCAGCTCATGACTTTCTGGGCTCCCAAAGATGGTACCTACGATGCGCAATACTATCTCGACATGCTTGCTGGCGCCGATACGGCAGCCACCGAGGCAGCGAAGCTCGAAATGCGCTATCGCGTGGGACGCCAATTTGTGCAAAACCACTTGGCGCGTTTTAACTTTGAATCGAACAAGGCCCTCCAGGAGGTGAACTTGATGAACTCAAAGGTAAACGACTATGATGCAGGAAATAGGTTGTTTGGCAATGTCCCCCTTGTGGCCGAGGGCAGCTATCCTTCGTCGAACGGCACGCTGCATTTGTTGGATGGTTATAGCCCATACTACCAGAGCATCTATGAATTTTTTAAGGAGAACTATGATTCTCTGTCGACCATACTTAATTCCTACGATGAGCTTACCTTTAGCCCGGGCGGCAGCACCCCTGGTGCCATGAACAACCAGGGTAATATGGAGTATGTGGACTCAATCTACAACCGCTCGAATGCTCTTCTCGACTATATAGGACGCAATATCTCAGACGAGGACTCCTTGTTCATCGCCTTTGTTCCCGCAACGGATCAAGCATGGAACAATATGTATAACAAGGCGAAAGAATTCTATAAATACGGCGACGACTACTGGTACTCTTGGAGTCAGACAAACTATGAATTCATCAACCGTACGAACGCAACTTCGCTTAAGTTCAAAACCGATTCTCTGCAGGCCCTCAACGCTCGCAGTGCGATAGTTCGCTCGCTTGTGAGCAGCGCCACGTCTTTTAGTGGTCTAACTGCAAAGTCCGACTCTGCCGAAGTTGTCAGCACCGTGATAAACGCTGATTCTATCATCACTACGTCGCACGACGTTATCTTTAACCCCACGCCCGGCTCGCCCAATCCCCTCTTTGAGGGCAAGGCTCCGCGCAAAGCCTCAAATGGTTACGTCTTCGAACTTGATGAGTTCAACTTTGACCCGACCTATATATGGGCAGAGAAGAAAGAAGTGACCATGGATAACGACCTTAACATTGCCCGCGCCGACAATGTGGAATACAATCGCATCACTGGAACCTCCTGGGGTGAAACCGTGCGCTTGGATGCCACCAATCGTAACGACTCCATATACTCCGAAGGCACCGATGTCTATCGTCGTTTTGAAGTATTTGGAAACAACGTAACCCTTTCGGTGCAAATCAAGTTACGCGATGTGTTGTCAACCAAATACCGTCTCAAGATGGTGATGGCCCCCAACTTCACTCGTATCTCTGATATCGTAACCGAAAATGACGGCATCACTCCCGTTGAAGTGGTCAGCGTTTTCCGTGTTCAGGTAACCGACGAAAAGGGGAACAGCATCATAGGCCCCATCGACCAGACAGTGGATCAAGACTCGGTGAAGACCTATACCGTCTTCGACGAAGTAACCTTCCCCAAGTGTTATGCCAACCTGCCCGACAATGCCGACTCTTGGCCTATTTTGAAGATAGAAATGAACAACAACTATCAGAAGCGTAAAGGTAAGAATAACAACGCTCTGAATATCGTGAAAGTAATACTTGAACCTATACACGAAGGTGAGTAATCCGGAATTTGTTAGGGTTTTCTCCAAAAACCCCTTATCGAATTCTTAAACTAACACTTCTCTTAGAAAAAAGTTTGAAGAAATGAATAAGATCAGATTTAATTTTAAGCATCATGTCTTGCGTACTCTGATGGCAGGTGTGGCTCTCTTCGGAACCACCAATCTGCTTGCGCAAGAGGTGACAGAGGATGCTCCCTCCACGCAGGCCGCACAGGCAACGACAACTCCTAAGGCTGCCAAAGCTGCAAGGAAGGAGGTAAAAGGCCGTGTGCTCAACGCCTCCACCAAGGCTCCCCTTGCAGGTGTTTCGGTTCGTGCGTTCAACATGGTAGGCTTCTCTGCTTTCACCGACGATAATGGTAATTTCTCCATCAAAGTGCCTGAGTTTACCACCTCGCTTTATTTCACGTGCGATGGTTTCAACCCTGTGCAGCAAGCCATCAAGAGTGGCGAAGAACTTGAAGTGGAGCTCAACAGCAGCCTCACAAAGAAGTACTACAAGCCCACAATGTCTCTTGTGAATTCGGCTTCTGCCGAGCTCGACCAAACAAGTGCACAGTCCTTTGAGAACGATGTAGACGCGAAGCTTAATGCTTCTATGCGAATGGTCAGCCGCGGAGGCATTCCTGCCATGGGCGCCTTCCTTGCTGTCAATGGTCTCAACTCGCTCAACTCCAATGCGCAGCCTCTCGTCATCGTAGACGGAGTCATGTGGGACATGCAGTATAGCCGCGAAAGCATTTTCCAAGGATTTTACAACAACGTGTTCAACACTATCGATCCCGAAGACATCGAGAGTGTAGAGGTAATTAAAAACGGAACTGCCCTCTATGGTGCCAAAGGTGCCAACGGCGTGCTGAAGATAAATACCAAGCGTGGTAAGGACGTTGTTACGAAGATTAACATCCGCGTCTTTGGAGGTTTTGAGCAAACTCCTTCGCTCACCAAGATGATGAATGCCGGCCAGTATCGCAACTTCGTCACGGAGTTCCTTGGCACTACCGAGTATGGCAAATCGCTCAGCCGAGCCACCGACGTGCCCTTCCTCAACGAGGACCCCAACTATCTCTACTACCCCATGTTCCATCAGGACGTAGACTGGCAGAAGGATCTGTATCACACGGCCTTTACCCAGAACTACAAAGTGAGCGTAGAGGGTGGTGACGATGTGGCCATGTATAACCTCTCGCTCGGATATACCCAAGGCGATGCCACAGCGAAGAAGACCAATTTCAATCGTCTGAACATTCGCTTCAACACTGACATCAACATGTTTGCCAACCTCCTGTTGGGTCTTGACATTGCGTACAGCCGCAGCGCCTATAATTTGCGTGATAATGGTTGGGCCCCCGACTATTCAGAGGCTAACATCTCGTCGCCGAATGTGCTGGGCCTGCTCCAGTCGCCATTCGTAAGCCCATACTACTACTTCATTCGTTACGACCAGGGCTTGGGTAAACTTGTCCCCGACTATTCTACCAGCGTTTATGCCGGTAAGGTTTATGACGACCCTAATGGAATCAACCCCTTGGCCTTTGCCTCGCGCTTTGGCTACGAAGGTCTTGCCAACCCATATTGGATTCTCCAGAATGGCCACGGCGAGAACAAGAACTATCAGGAGCAGACACAGTTCAGCATCAATGTCAATCCCCGCTACAGCTTCTCTCGCGCGCTTACCTTGAGTGACCGCTTCAGCTACGTGCTCAACCGTACGAACGAGAAGTACTACTTCCCCCGCAGTGGTACACCTGCCAAGGAAGTAGAAGGCCTGGGCGATGTGACCAGTGCCGTTAAGACACAGTTTGGCAAGCAGACGTCCATTTTCAACGACCTTCGTCTCGACTGGAAGAAGCAAATGGGTGCCCACTTCCTCAATGCCTTTGGTGGTTTCCGTTATACGAGCTTCACCTATACGAACTCCTACATGCAGGGTTTCAATAACGACCAGGACAAGATGCCAAACATGGCCTACTCGCTGCAATATAAGAGCGCGGGCGGCCTTGAGGACAACTGGACCAACCTTGCTTGGTATCTCAGTGCCAGCTATAACTATAAGAACATCTACTTCCTCGATGTAACCGGAACTATGGAAACCTCTTCACGCTTTGGCGACAAGGCTAAGGGAGGCCTCGAGTTGGCCGGTGTGCGTTGGGGCCTCTTCCCCTCGGTTCAGGCCGGATGGCTCATCTCGTCCGAAGACTGGTTCCGTGTGAAAGGAGTTGACCACCTCAAGCTCATTGCCGGTTTCGAAATGACAGGAAATGATGATGTCGACTATTACGCCAGCCGCACATACTATCAGAATGTGAAGTTCATGGACAAAGCCACGGCTCTCGTGCTGGCCAACATTGCCAACCCCGAAATCAAGTGGGAAACAACTTATCGCTACAACGTAGGTTTGCAGACGAGTCTCCTGAAGAATCGCCTGATGGTAGGCTTCAACTACTTCTGGGCCAATACGAAGGACCTCCTCACACGCAAGTCGGTGAGCGACATCACCGGTCTCGGATTCATGTGGACCAACGAAGGTAAGTTAAAGAACACTGGTCTTGACCTCTCGGTCGATGCCGTGATCGTAAACTCGAAGAACTTTAAGTGGCAGGCTGGCTTCACCGTAGGTCACTACCACAACGAGATTACCGCGCTTCCCAAGTCGGAGCTTAACACCCTCACTACTTATGCGCTCGATGCCAACGGCAATCGCGACGAGGCTACAAAGCATACCTTCGAAGGCTACACATCTAATATATACGGCCGCGACAATGTGCTCACCGCAGTTGGCCGACCTGTCGGCGTATTCTATGGCTATGCTTCGAATGGCGTGTTTGCCAGCGATGCCCAGGCTTCTCAGGCCGGCAAGTTTGGCTATTTGCGCTATCCCACAGGCTTGGCCGAACAGCCCTATCGCAACTTCAAGGCCGGCGACCTGCATTTCGTAGACCAGAATGGTGACGGTTGGATCAGCGAAGCCGATATGGTAGTCATTGGCAATCCTAACCCCGACATCTACGGAAACTTCTATACCAAGTTCAACTGGAAGCACTTCCAGCTCGACGCCCTCTTCAAGTATTCGCTCGGCAACGACATCTTCAACTATCAGCGCCAGCAGCTTGAGTCGGCTAATAGCACTTGGAACCAAACGCGTGCCGTAGTTAACCGTTGGCGCTACGACGGTCATGAAACCGATGTGCCTCGCACCATGTGCAACACCAACGACGAATGGGTGAATAATGAGCGCTTCTCCGATCGCTGGATTGAAGACGGCTCGTTCCTGAAGCTCAAGAAGGTGCGCCTCACCTACACCCTGCCTCTCGAACTCGAGTGGTTGCGTGGTCTTTCGGTATGGGGCGAGGTAAACAATGTGTTCACCGTCACGAAATATCTTGGCCAGGACCCCGAGGTTAGCGTAAGCAATGGCGTTCTCTATCAGGGCGTCGATGCAGGCATGCTCCCCTCGAATCGTAGTTTCAATGTTGGTTTGACTATTAATCTCTAAACAAATCATCAAAGGGCGTGCAGCGCGCTCATGGGCATTTTCGTTCCGAAAGCCCTGCACGCTCCCGATAAACATCATAGTAAAATGAAAGCAAAATCTATTATAGGACTTTTCTTCTGCCTTCTGAGCGTAACCGTGACCACATCCTCGTGTGAAGACATGCTTACCCCAGACATGGATAACTATATGGATGCTAACAAATCGCTGAAAGACTCCGTCTATAGCTATTTCGGCATTATCAACAGCCTCCAGGGAGTTATCGAGCAGAACATAATTCTTGGTGATGTGCGCAGCGACTTAATGGGAACCACAGCCTATACGAGCGACTCGTTGGCCAAACTTGCCAATTTCGAGAGGGTGAGCGATGGCGACAATTCCCTCGTTAGTCGCGCCGCCTACTACAACGTGATTAACCACTGCAATTTCTATATGGCCAATGCCGACACCGTCAGCACCAAGAACTACAACTTCTACATGCGTAAGGAATTTGCTCAAGTGGCTTTCATCCGCGCATGGGCCTACATGCAGCTGGTGCAAAACTATGGCCGTGTGCCGTTCATCGTGAAGCCTGTAGACAAGGCCGACACTGGTTGGGAAACCAATCCCGAAGACTGGGCTACTCCCGACAATCTGCTCGACCTCCTCTTAGCTAAGGGCAACATCGAGCGTGCCTACGAGTTTGAGAAGCAATATGGCTTCCCGCAATATGGTGCCATCTCTCCTGCAGGATCTACCGGTGGTGTGTCCATCTCTACGCAGAAGATGCTCTTCCCCGGCGACATTGTCATGGGCGAGCTCTATCTGATGCGTGGCGCCAGCAAGTCCGACTTTGAAAAGGCCGCCTCCTATTACCACGAATACTTCACCGATGAGCATGATGCTTTCTCAAACCGTCGTGCAAATTCGGCTACGTATGAAAAAATCGAGTTTGGCGACAGGGTTAACTACGTTGTCTCGCCTCAAAACTGGATGAACCTTTTTGCTAATAACTATGGCGACAAGGAAATTGTAACGCTCATTCCTTCGGCAGCCAACGCTTCGTTCGGAAAGGTGCTCACCCGTGTTCCCCAGTTCTACGGCTTTGTGCCTCACTCCGAGATTTCTACAGGCCAGAGTGTCAACTCTTCTGGCGAAACCGAAACAAACACCGTAGGTGCCATCTCTATTTCGCCCAATGTGCGTGCACGCCAGATTGCTCCCTCGGCTTCGTATGAAGCCCTCAGCAAAGCCCAGGCATATTGCCTGCAGAGCAAGGAGACCGATGAGCCCGATGAGGTGCTTCCCGACGTTGGCGATGCCCGGTTTGCCGGTGTGGCACCCTATGTGGTGACCGAAGACTCGCGCGACCGCTTCATCCAGAAGTATGGCTTAGGCCGCAACTTCAATGGCTTCCTTGGCGAAGCAACCAACTTCAACTTCCGCTATGCGCTCGTAGTCTATCGCATGCACCAAATCATGCTTCACTACGCAGAGGCCATCAACCGCGCAGGCTATCCCAACTTGGCCTTCGCCATTCTGCGCGACGGATTCTGCTCAGAGGTGATTCCCTCCGTGCGTGTCGACACCATCGTAGATAGCGTGAACTATGTGAAGACAGCGACTCTCGTACTCGACAGCATCGAAGATGGAGCCAACTTCATTCGCCCCTACGAGCTTATTGCGGCCCTTGGCTATCAGGGTCCCGACACCACAATCGCGGCTGTGCCCTATCTGAACCTCTATGACCTCAACGTGAATTTCCTCAACTATGGCATTCACGAGCACGGAGGTGGCGTTTCGTCCGACGATAACTTTGCCTACAATTATGCCACCACCGTTGGTCAGCGCATCATCGACGAGGCAATTCGTACTGGCGGTAATGTAGAACAGGCCCGCCGATATGCGGCCCGCATGATGGACGACGAAAGCACTTCAACTCCCAGCTACACCATCGTAAGCCTTACGCTTCCCGAACAGATGGACGAAGAAGAGCTGCTGGCCCACCAGAATGCCGTAGAAACCCTCATCGCCGACGAATTGGCTCTCGAAACCAGCTTCGAAGGAACGCGTTTCTATGATCTTACCCGCATGGCTCGCCACAAGAACGTGGTTCAGCCCGACTACGGAACCCGCTGGTTTGCATGGCTCGTAGCACGCCGTGCGCTCGGCCTGGCACCCTATGAGGATGCTACCAACGTGGGCGACGCCACCCTCTACGGCCGTCTCATCAGCATGGACAACTGGTATCTCCAGAACCCCGTTTATTAAACCCTATGGCTCAAGGAGCCATCACCATACGAAAATCCCTGCCTCGCCTTGGCGACGGCAGGGATTTTTTTTGCAGCAGCTACCAAAGGGCGAGCGGCTTTCATCGATTGCTTAGTGCCGGTGCTCCGTGCGCAGGTAGTGGATGAGGTCTTTCGGAAAGTTAGTTTCAATAATGCTGAAGCCTTGATCTATGAGCCACCCCCAGCCCCGTTCGTGTCCCTCAAAGATAGAGGCATGGTCGTCGTGTCCGGCAGTGTGTTGCGGCCAAGTGGCAGCCACGAAGGCGCGACTCCCTGCCTTCAGAATGTGCGGCAGCAGTGCATAGCTCTGCGAGTTGAGCGACTGCATGCGAAACTGGAAAGCCACGGGGCGGAGCTTTTCAATATATTCATCCACATATTCTCTCAAATTGGCAATGCGGTCGTCCACCACGGGGCAGTAAATCACGCTGTCGAGCGCTGTGCCGAAAATGCGGCGTGCCTTTTCATAAGGCCAGTCGAGCACGAACATGGCCTCGCCCAGTGTCTTTTTTGCGCGAAGCACTTTGAGCAGGGCCTGCACCGTGGAGCCCTGGGTAGCCTGGGGAAGGTCTATTCCAGCCTTGTCAAGATAGATGATAGCTCTGCCGTGCGCAGAGTCAATATATTCCTCGAGTGTAGGCACAAGCATCTGTGTGCTTTGACCCCAATTTGTTTTAAGTCTCAGCTTGCGTATGTCGCCGAGTGTCATTTCGCTAATCGTGCCGCTCCCGTTAGTGGTGCGGTCCACGGTCGCATCGTGCATCACGATGAAGTGTCCGTCGCGCGTTTGCCTCACGTCGGTCTCAATGATGTCGGCGCCAAAAAACAGCGAGTTCCTCAGCCCCTCCATCGAGTT
The DNA here is from genome assembly GCA_902796835.1 of uncultured Bacteroidales bacterium. Lineage (GTDB taxonomy): Bacteria > Bacteroidota > Bacteroidia > Bacteroidales > Bacteroidaceae > Alloprevotella. The sequence continues at coordinate 83,413 of CADBQP010000052.1, read as the reverse complement.
CTCGGGGGCATATTTCCAATCGCCACGATGGGCTGCCACCCACACGTAGCCCTTCGCCTTTGGCGAACGCAATTGTTGCAGCCTTTGGCTAAAAGTTGTATTACTATTGGTTTGAGCACTGAGCTCGAGCGGCATTGCCGTCAGGGGCAAAAGAAAACTGCATGGAAGCAGGAGGTTCAAAATCTTCATGGTTCACTAAATATATGCATGCAAAGATAGTGTAAAAAAGGACGTCGTCTTGACAATATAATCCGTTTTTTGAAAATGCGTTTCCCTATAGTCACAGCTGCGCACCCAGTGGCTGCATTCCAAGGCGGCATGCTGCCGTTCCCTTTCGGCCACTCAATTTCATAATCTCAGAGGCCGTAAAAACTATCGCCGCGACAGTAAAAACTATCGCCGAGGTAGTTGAAACTGTCGCCGCGATAGTAAAAACCATCAAGCCGACCGCCATGAGCATCGGGCGAGCCAATTGCGCGATATAGTCGCATAGGAGCGCAAAGCAGGCGTTCTGCCCTTCATTAAGGAACTTTATGAAAATTATTTAGTCTTTTATGTCAATTGTTTAAGTTTTTTGTCCGATATTTGCACTAAACTATAATACAATTCGCTTAATAGCAAAGCATAGCTCATAAAGCCAAACAAAAAACATGGAATTTACAGCTCAAATGATAGCAGAGTTTCTGGGCGGCGAGGTGGTGGGAAATCCCCAGGCCGTTGTCAGCGACTTTGCCAAGATAGAAGAGGGCAGGGAAGGAGCCATCTCTTTTCTGGCCAACAAACATTATGAACACTACATCTACGAAACCAAGTCGAGCGTAGTGCTTGTCAATCGCGATTTCGAACCCTCGCAGCCCGTGTCTGCCACACTCGTCAAGGTAGACAATGCCTATGAATGTGTGGCCCGCTTGCTCACTATGTATGAGCAGTCAAAGCCGCGCCGCAAGGGCATCCATCCGCTTGCCTGCGTGGCAGCCTCGGCCCAGGTGGCCGACGATTGCTACATCGGTCCCTTTGCCTACGTAGGCGAGGGCGCATCGGTGGGCAGCGGCAGCCAAATCTATGCCCACGTGGTGATTGAAGAGCGCGCCAAAGTGGGCGAGGCATGCATAATCTATCCCGGTGTGTCTGTCTATCACGACTGCGTGGTGGGCAATCGCGTCATTCTTCACAGCGGCTGCGTGATAGGCGCCGACGGCTTCGGCTTTGCCCCTGCGGCCGACGGCTACGAAAAAATTCCCCAAATAGGAATCGTCACCATCGAGGACGACGTAGAAATAGGCGCCAACACCTGCATCGACCGAAGCACGATGGGGTCCACCTACGTGCGTCGCGGAGTGAAACTCGACAATCTGGTACAGGTGGCCCACAACTGCGAAGTGGGCGAACACACCGTCATGTCTTCGCAAGTGGGCGTGGCCGGCTCTACAAAGATTGGCAAATGGTGCATGTTTGGCGGACAGGTGGGCATCACCGGCCACGCCGTCATAGGCGACCACGTGCAGAGCGGCGCGCAGGCCGGCATAGCCGGAAGTCTGCCCAAGGGACACACCACCGTGCTCGGCTCGCCAGCCATCGACTATAAGAACTTCACACGTTCAGCCATCGTGTTCAAAAAACTGCCCGACATGTATCGCGAACTCAACCAGTTGCGCGACGAACTGGCTGCACTGAAGCAACAAATCAGCAAACCATAAAAAACCTACGGGACACGGCTCGTCAAACCGCGATACACACAAAGATTTCGAAGGCATTAAAAGCCCGTCGTCGTCCCTTGCATAAAAAACTATGTTCAATCAAAAAACACTCAAGAGCAGTTTCTCAGTTTCGGGCAAGGGCCTTCACACAGGCCTTCAGCTCACGGCCACCTTTCTGCCCGCCCCCGAGAACCACGGCTACCGCATTCAGCGCATAGACCTTGAAGGCCAGCCTGTCATTGCAGCCATTGCCGAAAACGTGGTCGACACCTCGCGCGGCACCGTTGTGGCCAACGGAGAGGCGCGTTGCAGCACCATAGAGCACTGCATGGCTGCCCTCTATGCGCTGGGCATAGATAACTGCCTCATACAGGTGGATGGCCCAGAAATCCCCATACTCGACGGCTCTGCGCGCTACTTCGTCGAAAACATCGAGCGTGTAGGCATCGTGGAGCAGGCAGAAAAGAAAAACGAATACGTCATAAAACACAAAATCGAGTTCAACGACGAAGCCTCCGGCTCGAGCATTATCATCCTGCCCGACGAAGAATTCTCCATCACCGCCATGATCTCGTTCGACTCGCAGTTCCTGAGCAGTCAGTTTGCCTCGCTCGACGACATGGCCGACTTCAAAGCCGAAGTATCGGCAGCCCGAACGTTCGTCTTTGTGCGCGAAATCATGCCCCTGCTCGGAGCAGGCCTCATCAAGGGCGGCGACCTCGACAATGCCATCGTCATCTACGAGCATCAAGTCACACAAGAAGTGCTTGACGGCATAGCCGACCAGCTTGGCGTGGAACATCGCGATGCCACCAAGCTTGGCTATCTCAACAGCAAGCCTCTGGCCTGGCCCAACGAGCCGGCCCGCCACAAACTGCTCGACATCATTGGCGACATGGCACTCATAGGCCGCCCCATCCGAGGGCGCATCATCGCCACACGCCCCGGACACACCATCAACAACAAGTTCGCACGCCACATGCGCGCCGAAATTCGCAAGCACGAAGTGCAGGCACCGGCCTACAACCCCAACGCAGAGCCCGTGCTCAATGTCAACGACATACGTCGCCTCTTGCCCCACCGATATCCCATGCAGATGATCGACAAGGTGATCAAGATAGGCAAAAACCACATAGTAGGCGTCAAGAACATCACGGTCAACGAACCCTTCTTCCAAGGCCATTTCCCCGGCGAGCCAGTAGTGCCCGGCGTGCTGCTGGTCGAAGCCATGGCTCAGGTGGGCGGGCTACTCGTGCTCAACAAGACCGAGTCTCCCGAGCTCTACAGCACTTACTTCCTGCGCATCGAAGACGTGAAATTCCGCCAGAAAGTAGTGCCGGGCGACACACTCATTTTCCACGTCGAGTTCGTAACACCCATCCGCCACGAGATAGCCACCATGCGAGGCTTTGCCTTCGTGGGCGAATCGCTCGTAGCCGAAGCAACCTTCACTGCACAAATCACTAAGACCAAATAGAACTATATGATTAGCCCATTAGCATTCATACACCCCGAGGCCAAAATCGGTAGCAACTGCGAAATTGGCCCATTCTGCTACGTCGATAAAAACGTAGTCATTGGCGACAATAACGTGCTCATGAACAGTGTCACCGTGCTCTATGGTGCACGCATTGGCAGCGGCAACCACATTTTTCCCGGAGCCGTGATAGGCGCCATTCCCCAGGACCTGAAGTTCCAGGGCGAGGAAACAACGGCCGAGGTGGGCGACAACAATACCATTCGCGAAAACGTGACCATCAACCGCGGCACTGCTGCCAAGGGAAAAACCGTGGTGGGCAGCAACAACCTGCTCATGGAAGGCATGCACGTAGCCCACGACGTGGTAGTGGGCAACGGATGCATCATTGGCAACGGCACTAAACTGGCCGGCGAAGTGGTGGTCGACGATTGCGCCATCATCAGCGCCAATGTGCTCGTCCATCAGTTCTGCCGTGTGGGAGGCTATGTAATGGTGGGCGGAGGCTCGCGCACCAGTCAGAACATTCCGCCCTTCGTTATGGCGGCTCGTGAGCCCATTGCCTATTGTGGGCTCAACATTGTGGGCCTGCGCCGCAGAGGCTTTGCTCCCGACGTGATCAACAACATACACGAGGCCTATCGCATAGTCTATCAGAAAGACCTCCTGCTCAACGAGCGCATCGAACTCATCAGAAAAACGGTGCCCATGAGCAAGGAAATAGAATATATCCTCGAATTTTTGCAAAACTCCAAGCGAGGTGTCATCCCCTCGCTTACCTAAAACCTACGAAAGAATATGTATTTCAAAATACGCCTTGTTTCCGACGAAGTAGATGGCTTTCTTCGCGAATACGAAATAGACAGCGAGGCCACATTCCTCGATCTCAACAAAATAATCCTCGACTCCTGCGGCTATCCCGACGACCAAATGACGTCGTTCTACGTATGTAGCGATGAGTGGGAGCGCGGCGAGCAAATCACGCGCGAAGACATGGGCGGCGGAGGGGCCGACGAAGACACCTATGTCATGCAGTCGACGCGGCTGTCGGAGTTTCTCGACGAAAAAGGTCAGAAACTCGAGTTCGTGTTCGACCCCTTCTCGGAACGCTCGTTCTTTCTCAATGTGAAGGACGTGCTTAGTGGAACCATGGACCAAAAGGCAAAAACCACGCGCCAAAAGGGCGACGCTCCTGTTCACATTGCCGAGCTCGATTTCTCAATGCCCGACATCACCAAAAAAGGCGATGACTATCTTGCCACCGACGACGACGATTTCTATGGCTCTGATGCCTTCAACGACGACGACTTCGATCCCGAAGGCTTTGAGATAAGTCAGAATCCATACTAAGTCAGAAAAGCGAAGAGGGCTTATGTTTTTTTTCATAAGCCCTCTTTTTTTCCAATACGCCATCCCGAAATCTTCACACCCCTCTATGGCTACCCTCATTGTGATAGTAGGCCCCACAGCAGTGGGCAAAACAGCCCTCAGCCTGAAGCTTGCCACACATTTCGACACAGCAGTGGTCAGCGCCGACTCGCGCCAGATATATCGCGACCTGCCAATAGGCACTGCTGCCCCCACAGAGCAGGAGCGCAGCCTTGTGCCCCACTATTTTGTGGGCACCCGCGCGCTGACCGACTACTACAGCGCTGCGCAATACGAGACCGATGTGTTGGAACTCCTTCCCCGCCTTTTCGGGCAGCGCGAGGTAGTCATACTCACGGGCGGCTCAATGCTCTATGTCGATGCAGTGTGTCGCGGCATCGACGACATACCCACCGTGGAGCCCGAGACGCGACAGTTGCTCCACGACCGCCTGCATGCCGAAGGCCTCGACCCTCTTGTGGCCGAGCTCAGGCTGCTCGACCCCGACTATTATGCTGCGTGCGACCTGCGAAACCCTAAGCGCGTGGTACATGCCCTCGAGGTGTGCTACCAAACTGGGCGCCCCTTCTCGTCCTTTCATCGTGGCAAGGCTCGAAAGCGACCTTTCAACATCGTCAAGATAGGTCTCGACCGCCCGCGTGCTGAACTCTTCGAGCGCATTAATTCGCGCACCGACGTCATGATGAGTCAGGGCTGGCTCGACGAGGCGAAGCGCGTGCTCCCCTTCCGCCATGAGAACGCGCTCAACACAGTGGGCTACAAAGAACTGTTTGCCTATCTCGACGGTGCAATGACCCTGCCCGAGGCTCTCGAAAAAATCCGCCGCAATACGCGCGTTTATGCCAAAAAGCAGCTCACATGGTTCCGCCGTGACAGCGAAATAGCCTGGTTTCATCCCGACGACGAGGCAGCTGTGATGCAGTATATTGCTAAAAAAAATTAATTTATTTGGAGCATTTTTTTGCTTAACGTAAATTTGGAACGCTAAAACAAATCTAAACATGAAAATAGCGCAGATTCCTGCTCAGTTGTGGCACCTCGTCAAAAAAGCGTGGGCATGGTACAGAAATCTCTACCGCGGACCTTGGTGGAAAAAGCTGCTCACCATTCTTGCCACCTTCGTCCTTTTCATCGTGCTCTATTGCGTGGCCGTGATGACCAACTTTCTCTGGCTTTTCGGCAAGTCGCCGTCGTTGAGCGACATCATGCATCCCAAGACCGTTGCAGCCTCCGAAATCTATTCGGCCGACGGAAAGCTCATGGGCCGGTTTTTCAATGAAAATCGCCAACCTGTGCCCTACGACAGCATCAGTCCTATATTTATCAAGGCGCTTGTTTCGACAGAAGACGAGCGTTTCTATCAGCATCACGGCATTGATGTGCAAGGCATCTTCGCCGCGCTGAAGGATGCCACGCAGGGTAGGGCGCGAGGCGCTTCGACCATTTCGCAGCAACTGGTGAAAAACATGTTTCGCGTGCGCACGAAATATTCAAACGGCTTGCTCGGAAAAATTCCCGGCGTAAAAATGCTCGTGATGAAGAGCAAGGAGATGATACTCGCCGTGGGAATAGAAATGTTCTACTCTAAAGAAGAAATCCTCACGATGTATTGCAACACAGTCGACTTCGGTTCAAACGCATTCGGCATCAAGACGGCTGCCAAGACCTATTTCGACACCACGCCCAGCCGCCTCAAGGCCGAGGAGAGCGCAGTGCTCGTAGGATTGCTCAAGGCTACGTCGGCCTACAACCCCAAAATCAATCCCAAGAACAGCCTTAGCCGCCGCAATGTGGTGCTCGACAACATGCGTTCCCACCATGTGCTGAGCAAGGCGCAATGCGATTCGCTCAAATGCCTGCCCATCGATTTGAAGTTCCGTGTGGAGAGTGCCTACGACGGCGAAGCCCTCTACTTCCGCAATGCAGTGGCCAATTATATCGAAGAGCATGTGCCCGAGCTCGACCCCTACACCGACGGCCTGCGCATCTATACCACCCTCGACAGCCGTATGCAGCGCTATGCCGAGGAGGCTGTCGACGAGCAGATGCAGAGGGTGCAGCAAAGCTTCGACAGCCACTGGCGCGGCATGGGCGATGTGTGGCGCGATGAGCGAGGAAACGTTATACCTGGCTTCATCGAAAACATAGCCAAGCGCACGTCACATTATAAAATGCTTGCCGCCCGTTTCGAAAGCCAGCCCGATTCCATCGACTACTACATGAACCAGCCTCATCCCGTGAAACTTTTTTCCTACGACGGCACGCAGCGCGAGGAAATGATGAGCACGATGGACTCCATACGCTATATGGTACGCTTCCTCCACACTGGTTTTGTGGCCATGGAGCCTCAGACGGGCTATGTGCGCGCCTGGGTGGGCGACATCGACTTTAAGACCTGGAAGTACGACAAGGTGACGGCCATGCGCCAGCCTGGTTCCACCTTCAAACTCTTTGTCTATGCCGCCGCCCTCGAACAGGGCATGAAACCCAGCGACCGTGTGCGCGACTCCTATATCAGCATCAAGACGTGGGACGCCCGCAAGAAGGAGGAGGTGGACTGGCGGCCCCACAATGCCGACGGGCGCTTTTCAAATGCCGACGTCCCCTTGCGCTCAGCCTTTGCGCAGAGCATCAATACGGTGGCCGTGAGGCTGGGACAGGAAGTGGGCATTCCGACCATTGTGAACACCGCCCACAAAATGGGTATTATCTCGCCGCTCGACACCATACCCTCGCTGCCGCTTGGGGCCAGCGACGTCAACCTGCTCGAACTTGTTAATTCCTATGCCACCGTGGCCAACGGCGGCGAGCATGTGGAGCCCGTCCTTGTGAGCAAAATTCTCGATGCCGAGGGCCGCGTTGTTTATGAGGCGAAACCCAAGCGCCGCACGGCCCTGAGCCCCACCACCAGCTTCTATCTGCAAAAAATGCTCGAGGCCGGCGTGCGCGATGGCGGTGCCACATCGCAGGCACTGGGGGCCATGATGTATATGGGCTCCTTCGATGGCAAAATCGACTTTGGCGGAAAAACCGGCACGTCGAACAACCATAGCGATGCGTGGTTTGTGGGCGTAACCCCGGCCCTTGTGGGCGGAGCATGGGTGGGCGGCGAATACCGAAGCATCCACTTCCGCACCGGCCGCCTCGGACAAGGCAGCAAAACGGCGCTCCCCATCTTCGGACTGTTTATGAAAAAAGTGCTCTCCGACAGCAGTCTGAGCCCCACCTACATGAAGCGATACGAACCGGCCCCCGACGGCATTCAGCCCGCCGACTACAGTGCTTCCTACTACGCTCCGCGCGTTGACACTGCGGCCGTCGAAACCGATTCGCTCGACGTGCCCGACTTTGGCGAAGCCGACGAGGCCGTGGAGCAACTCGTGCCAAGCAAGGAGCCCACAGAAGTGGAGCCCGTGCCCGACGAGGAATTCTGAAAGGGCCGGTGAAAACACTGTCGGCCACATAGAAAAAACTATCTCCGAGATAATTTAAACTACCTCGGAGATAATTTAAAATAGCTCCGAGATAATTCAGACTATCTCGGAGCTGTTTGTTTTGCCCACCTTTTCGTGCTTTGCCTTCGCCTCGGAAGGCGGGCTCATCGTGCCGTAATGTGAAAGCAGCTTTGCTTGTGTTCGTGCTTCACGTAGCACAGGCCCTGCTCCCTCATGTCGCGCAACACCTCGGAGAGTATCGACTTGAGCAAAACGCCGTTGCTGCCTGGTTGTTCGGGTTTTCCGGGCTGCTGCACGCGCTCAAAGATGTTGTAGCCTATGTCGAAGGTTGTGCCATATTGGTGGCAGCTCTGCGTGGTGGCGTTCGCGTTGAAACGCTGCAGTCGCTTCACATCCGCCTCGGTGCGCAACACCGACGTAACCACAATCTGATGCATCGGGAAGCCCTTGGTGGAGAGCGAATCAATGAAGGCGCGGCCAATCTCCTCGAGCAACAGTGCCGCGCGAGGCGCGAGATAGGGAATGGAGTGGTTCAGTCGCTTCACGTGGTAGTAGGGATTGTCGTCTATATATACCAGCTCGTCTTGCCTTCGGGCGGCCTCGTCGCGATTGGCTATGGTTTCAATGCCCATGCTCGAGGCGGTGGCAAGCTGCACATCGTTCAGGTCGGGAAAACTCTCCTCGAACGAATGGACGCCCAGCACCTTGTTTTTTACAGCTTCGCCGCTCTTCGTCAGCAGGCTCGAGGGGCGGCGGGCGCTGTGCAGAATTGCGTCAACCATCAGGCTGTGCCTGCCTACGGTGTCGGTTGGCATGGAAGGTGGCTGTGTGCTCGTCAGCATGTCGCCGAGCTTTGACAATGTGATGTCGGGATTTATGGTCTTTATCGTGAAGAGGGTTGCCACTATGAGCGAGAAGGCAATGAGGAAGTATCGCTTCCGGAATTTTATCTTTGGCATTTGTTTTATGTGAGGGGGCCTTGCTGAGGCCTGAAGGCCGGTTTCATTTAGTTTTCGTGCAAAGATACGTTTTTCTGCCTTACCGATAGCATTTCTAAGGTCGTAGTTTTGATGAAAAAAGGCGTTTTGTTTTCGAAAAGTTCCTCAAAATTTTGCCAGTCTCAGCCTTTGGTGTATTTTTGCATCCGCTTTTGCAAGAAAGCACGGGGCGTAGCGCAGTCCGGTAGCGCACCTGGTTTGGGACCAGGGTGTCGCAGGTTCGAATCCTGTCGCCCCGACAAATGAAGAAGCTCAGTGCCGCAAAACCAATTGGCTTGCGGCACTGAGTTTTCTTTTGTCTGTTCAGGTCCGTTCCGCTTCATGTTGCCGCGCTCGGCGCGGCGTTTTGGAACATGCCTATCGTGTGAGCGAGAACTTGAGACTCACGCCAAAGTCGCGCGTGGTGATGGGATAGCTGCTCGACGTCATGAGCGGCGTGTTGGTCTGTCGGTCGTAGTAGGCCGTCACCGTGAGGAATTTGCTCAGTGCATAGTCAGCGCTGAAGCTTATCTGGAGTGCCTTGTTGCCCGAAGTGGCCTGGCTGAGGCCTGTGAGTATGTCGCGGCTCAGGGCTGTTTGGTTGCGCAGGGTGATGTCGAGCTTCAGGTTGAGGTCGTTGGAGAATCCGCGGCTGTTTGTCGATGTGGTCTGCGTCTGTCCCTCATCGTTGTTGCCGCTCTTCTTCGAACTGCGTTTGCTCTTGACGGTGCGTTTGGGGGCAAAGAGGTTCAGGTTGTTGATTTTATAACCCACTCCGATGACGTAGTCGTGAGAATGTGTTTCGGTGAGTTTCTGAGAGGTCATGCTCAGCGAAAGCTGGCGCGTTTTTCTCAATTCAAGCTTGCCCGTCATGCCGTTAAGGAAGGTCATGTCTACTCCGAACAGGGGCGAGAACGATTCACTGATGCTCACGGTGGAGACGTCGTACATGCTTGTGGGGATTGGCATGCCCGTTGTTACGTCGCTTGCGAAGCCCCGTCCGCCCGTTAGCGCCACCCAGCTGGAGAAGGTGCTGTAGCTGCCCACGTCGTAGGTGCTTTTGTAGGAGTGGTTCAGGTTGAAGCTTTTGAAAATGCGCTTCATCGAGGGAATTTTGGCCAGTCCGTTATAGGTTATCGACCAGTTAGGCAGCATTTTCAGCAGTGCGGGGAATATGTCGAGCGCTCCGCCCGAGAGGGTGTACGTGTCGAGGAAGGCGGGAACCATGACGTCGGCACTATACGGGCTGACGGTTCCGTTTGTCGGGTCGAAGGTTTTTCCGGCCAGGCTTGTGCCTTGCGGATAAGTGGTGCCGCTGTATTGTGCCTCCACGCGGCTCCTCATTTGCTCGAGCTTGCCAATGAATTTCCTGAATGTGGTGTTACTATAGCTGTTGTCGGCATTTCCTATCGAGGCGAATGCTGTGTGAATGCTGATGGTTGTCATCTTGAACGAGCCGGTTTCTGTGCGCGGCATGCCGGCATACATATATTGTATGCTGCGTGTGGTGTTGCGATTGCGCATGGCGTTGAGGTCAATCTTGAGGTTGGGCCATGGCTCGAGCGTGGCGCGAATCTGAAGGTCCTCGGTTTCGCTGGTGGTAGCGGGTGTGATGATGCTGTCGCTCATGAGAAGCCAGCCTCGGTCGGCAGCTTTTTCGAGATAGTGCTCGTCGGTGAGTCCAAAGGCAAAGTCGAGTCCGGGCGAAAGGCCGCCTCGGCTGCGCTGTCCCAGTATGTCGCCCACTTTGGGCAGGAAGCCGGGAACAGACATGTTGTATGTGTTGCGATAGCTAATGCTAACGTTGCGCACCATCATGGCGATGCGTGAGGCCACTTGAAGGGTCCTATACCATGTCTGGTCTTCCGTGCGCTTTTTGGCGCTGACGGTGACCTTGATTGGCACCGTGTCTTGCGACAGGATGAGGATGCTGTTGGCATCTTTCACTTTGTAGCGCAGTGGGTAGCGGCTGCCGTCGGCCTTGATGGCAACTACGCGCACTCTCTTCGACTTCTGGTTGTGTTGCAGCGTTTGTGTGGTGTCGGCCTTGAGGGTGATTTCTTTTTCAAAGTTCTTCTTTTTCTCCTCCTGCTTCTTGTTTGAACTGCTCGACGATGTGTTGCTCTTGTACTTCTGGTTTGCTTTTTTCAGGAAGGGCGAGTAGTTGTAGAGTGTCTCGAGGTTGAACTTGAGGTTTCCGTTCATGCTGCGCGCATTGGCAATGGTGTTTCCCAGCGATGTGCCATTGTCGAGCTGGCTTCCTCGAGTCCAGTTGTAGGTGGCGTTGTAGGATGCGTCGGCGTTGATCCATTCGAAAATGGGAACGCGGTTGATTGGCACTCTCCACGACAGGTCAAAAGTCTGCTGGTAGGCCAGCGGTTCGCCCAGCCGCTGAATGCTATGCCAAACGGAGTCTTTCCATGCGCTGTAGCGGTCGGGATAGAGATCCTTGTTCACGGCGGTGTAGGGTTGCTCAATCTCAGCGTTTGTGGCAGAGCTGAAACTTGCGTGAATGTTTTTGGTGAAATCCCATCGCAGTTGGAAACTTCTGTTCCACAGGAAGTCGCTGGCCCAGCTCAGGGGTAAGCTGTTATTGTCGAGGTTCTCGATGTCGCGTTCCTGGAATTCATAGTATGTGCGGCTTATTTCGCTGTTGAAGGCCACGCTCTGGGGCAGATAGTTGAAGCCGAGCTCCTTGGCAAAGCGCACCCACTTGCTCCGGCCCTTGAGTTTGGCAAAGGGCTCAAAGGTTTTGTAGTTTGGAGAGTAGTTGTAGGCAAACGTGAGCTTTTGGCTCTCGTCCGTTTCCCAGGCCGTGGTTTCGCCAGTGGTGTAGCGGCGGCTCGAACTGTAGCCAAAGGTGAAATTGGCCGGGTCGTAGGGCATGGGATGGTTTTTGGTGGCAATGTTGAAGCGCACGCCGCTCAGCGAGAAGTTGCGGTTGGTAATCACCTTGTGGGCAATGTTTTCGAGAGAGTCTTTTTCGTGTTTCGTGCTGAGGCCGCCGAGCGCATCGTCCATGGTCATGTCGGTGTCGAGCGGGTTATATTTTGGCACACTCTTGTTCTTGGAATAGCTATAATAGAGTGGGGCGTTGAGCTTTGCCTTTTCGGGCAGCAGCTTGCCGAGCTGCACGTTCGTGGTTATGCTATATTCCATGAGGTTGTCGCGACGGCGGCGAGAGATGGTTTCTTCCAGTCCGCCGAAACCCTCGGTTTCGACGTGTCCCGAAAGGTTGAGTGTGGCAAAGTCTGAGAGCTGAATGTTCAGGTTGGAGCGTGCTGCCCAGCCTCCGTCGTTGGCAAAGTTTTGCAGGCGCAGCTCGTTGGCCCATACCTCAACGCTCTTTGTGGCACGGCTGTTGTTGCGCACGCCAATCATCATGGTACGCACATCGCCCAGCGATGGGTTTCCCATCACGCTCACTTTGTTGGCCGGTTTTTCGCTGTCGTATTCGCTATATAGCTTGCCGTTCGAAGCGTTGCCCATGGATTTCTGGAGATTGCGGTTGCGCTTGGCGTCGGTGAACACTGAGAGGTCCACGTCTATCATGTTTTCTTCGGGCCATACGGCGCGGGCTCCGCTTTCGCCCTGTGAGTATTTTCCGGCGGGCGTTACCTTGAGCGGCACTTCGTATTCGTAGAAATTGTTTTTGAAGTCGGTGCCCAGACGCAGGAAGATGCTAATCTGGCCGTCCTCCAAGGTGTTGTCGCCGCTCATGGCATTGGCATGGGCGAACATTTGCAGGTGACGATAGTTGCGCAGGTCGAGCGAAGTCTTTTTGTAGACGGCGCGGGCGTCGCCGCTCGAGAGATTCTCTATGGTGAGCGCCAAGGCTTGCTCATTGTTTTCGAGAATTTGGTTCTGCCCAGGGTCGATAACTCGGCTGATGCCTGGCGGAATCACGTAGTTTACGGGTGTTTTGCTGGCGTTTTCCTCGAAGCTTACGGCGCTGGCCATCATTGTGCCGCTTGCAGCCGGCGATTCGCCAATGTAGAGTGCTTGGCTGTAGTCGCGCCATTGTCCGTGAACCAGGTTGAGCGTGGCAAATCGCAACACTACGGGGTTCTTGAAGTCGGTGAGGTAGATGCGCATGAAGCGAATGCTGCTAAAGTCGTGGATGTTGCCCTGGCGACCCTCGAATTGGTCTACGGGAATGCGGAAGAGATACCAATTAATTTCCTTGGACTGGCCATTACGTGTGGTAGGCTTGGTAGTGATTTGGTCCACGATGAAATTGTCGCCCACTTGCATGCGCGAGGGGTCGATGCTGACGCGGTACTCGTAGTATTTTTCGTATTCGTTGAGCGTGTAGTCTTGATTAATGTCCTCGATGTCGGGCGTGGTCTTGTAGGCGGTGCTATAGCTTTCGGGCGAGTTGTCGGCATCTACGGAGTTGCCGTTGGGATTGTTGATATATTTATAGCGTTCGAGTATTCCAAGTCGGGCCTCGTCGTAATCGCTGCCGCGAAAGTAGTGATATTTGTCGCCACTGGGGTTTGCTGCTATCGAGTCGTATACTTCGGGACGCACGATTGGGCGAATCTGTTGCAGGTAGTTGGCGTATGTGGGGAACGAGGCCTCTTCTTCGCTCGAGAGTCCGTTGAGTCCCACGTCTTGCCGGCTACGTGCGCCGCTTTGGGTGTTGAAGGCGTAGGTCACACTCGTCTGATTGGGCACACGTCCCCAGTTGGTGACGTCGTAGAGGCTGGCGTCGTTGTTCGTAGGTAGCCCGCTCTCGTAGAATTTCTTGCCATCTTTGAGCACGTCTTCGCTTATTTCGCCCAGGTTGATGTAGAGATTTCCGCGCAGGTCCTCGCCCGTTTCGCGGGCTTTGGCGAAGGGGTCCATCAGCCAGAATTCTATGTATTCCACGTTGGCCGATTCGAAGTCGCTGGTTTCGAGTCGTCTCATCATGCCGCCCCATCGTTTTTCGGGGCTGGGCAGTCGTCCGTCGCTGTTGAGGTTGGGGTCGAGGTTGTAGGGGCCGCGCTCGTTGGGATAGTAGGCCAGATTGAGCACGTCGAGGGTGGCCGATTCTCCGTAGTTGATTTTCCGGTTAGGGAAAAGCTCGTTGCGATAAACCTCGCGCACATAGGGGTCGGAGAGTTGGTCAAGGTCGTTTTTTATGTAGCCGGGTGTGAGCGATGACGAACGGCGCGTGAAGAGGGGGTCAATGTAGTACCATGCCAGCAGGGCGCGGTTGTATCCGTAGCGCACGTCGTTGGAGTAGCTTGCCTCGCTGAACTTTGAGGGTGTGCTCGAAATGCTCCATTCTCTGGGGTTGCTCACGTCAATGTCGCCTATGGTATATTCAAAATCGTCGATGTATGAGGCATTGCCTTGTGCTCCCTGGCTCTTGCCAGCTATGAGTTGGGCATATTCGGCAGTGAAATTGATGCTCGAGGGGGCCGTGAGATTGAGCAGCGGCAGTTGGTCGAGCACATTGGTGAGCCATTGGCTTTCCTTCTTCCACGAGAGGTTGAGCCCCCAAAGCGTATTGTTGATTGGCTCGCTTCCCATCGACACTTTCGTGGTTAGCGGTTTCTCGCTCAGGTGCATGAGCGTTCCTCCTATCTGAAAGTTTTTCGTGAAGTCGTATTGCCAGTTCATGCCGAGCATTGTCTTGCGTTGCATGCCGTAGTCGGTGTTGCTCTCGAGCGACACGTTGATGGGGGTACCGGCATCGAGAATGCTCTGGTTGTGGATTTGAACAATGCCGCCGTAGTAGTCTACGGTATAGTCGCTTCCTTCGTTCAGGGTGATGCCGCCGGCGGTCACCACCACCGAGCCCTGTGGAATGTTCACCGCTCCCAGCGCTATTTCGTTGCTTTTTGAGGCCCGGTATTGGCCCAAGAGTTGGAATTTGTCCTTCTCGGCAATTTGTTTGGCTACGGTCTTGGTCGAGTCGTAAAGCTCTTGATACACATACTTGTCGGCCACGGCGTCATTGCCTATGACCTTGCGCAGATAGCTGCCGAAGGGCTCCACCACGGGGAAGTAGATGCGCCCGCTCGAGGCCCGGATGGTGTATCCCTCCACGTAGTCGAAGTAGCTGTTGGGGTTTCGGCGATTGTTGTTGTCGAGCTGGTCGAGTCCCAGGAGGCGCAACAGTTTTGTGCCCTTGAGGTTGGGTTCGGGCAGGTAGCTCACGTATACGCCGCTCGAGTCGCTCATGTAGCGAATGTCGAGTCGGAAATTCTCTTTCTGCACACTGGTGGCGCTGAGCGAGTATACGTTTTTCATCATCAGGTCCCAGTTGCTCATCTGGGGCGTGCCGGCCGTGTTTTTCAGCGCTTTCACGAAGAGTGTCTTCGAGTTGTCGTTGATGTCGGTCGAGAATTCGCCTACTTTATACGTGCTTCCTCTGTAGGTGTACTCAAAGGCTACGGCCAGCACCTGGTCTGTTTGCAGCGTGCTGCGCAGTGAGATGTAGCCCAGGGCCTTGTTCAAATCGTATTCGCTGTTGCTGAGCAAACGGGCGTTGCCCAATTTTTCATAGTCGGTGCCTCCCGTCATGCCGATTGCGTCGAGTGCGGAGGTTACTTGCGTAATGTCGCGGGCCGCGGGTATGGTTTGTACAAGTGTTTCGTAAAGGTCGTTCGAATTGTTGGCAGGATTCACGCTCGTCTTGCCGGCCCAGCGCGGATTGCCTATGCGGCTGTATTCGCCCAGGTCGGCCAGTGCAATGATGTCGCGCGTGTTGGTGGTGGCGCCCGTTTTGTTCGTAACCCATATCTCCACGCGATTAATGCTGATGCCGCTCATGATGTTGGGCAACTGCGACATATTTTCGTCGTAGTGTTCACGGAAGTAGTGCGCCAAGAAGAAGTGGCGGTTCTCATCGTAGTCGGCAGCATCGATTTCGAAGCTACTGAGTTGCACTCCGCCGTTGCTCGATACTGATGTTGAGGCCGATCGCTTTTGCGAAACCACGGTCTGGAGTTTCAGCTTGCCAAACTGCAGGTCGGTGCGCACACCAAAGAGGCTCGAAGCACCGCGTATGAGCCCCGAACTGCTTGGTAGCGACACGTTGCCGGCTTCGATGAGCTTGATAATCTCGTCTTCCTTGCCCTCGTAGCGCAACTTGATTTTCTGGGCGTCGAAGCTGGTGTTCGACTTTGAGTTGTAGTTGAAATCCATGTTGACCTTGTCGCCCACCGAGGCGGCCACGCTCACGTTGATGTCTTCGTCGAAATCGAAGCCAAAGACTTTTCGGTTTCGTTCGGCAAGGGTGGGATTGTCCACGTTGCGCATGTTGGCACCGAGCTTCATCGAGGCGCTTCCTTGCGTTTTGATGCGCACTCCGCCAGGGCCGAAAATCTTGGCGGCAGGCCCGAGGTCGAATTTCATGTCGGAGAAATCGAATTTCTCCTTGCCCTTTTTCACGTATTCTTCGCGGTTGCGTTTCACGTAGAAGTCTCTGATGGCCTGACGCATGGCCCATTGTCCATATTCGCTCTGAGTCATGGGATAGGGCGTGTCCAGAAAGCGTTCGCTGCTGCCCAGCTTGGTGCCCAATTTGTAGTCGCCGGTTTTCTCGTCATAGAATACGTCCGACTTAAGGTTTTCGGGGTCTTTCAAGTCGCCGCTCACTCGCAAGGGGTCGTTGGGATTCTGCACAATGGTGGGCTTCACGCGGGTGATGAGTGAGTCGGGCCTGAGGCCGGGCGCCGCTGTGCTTCCGACAACTTCGGAACTTGTCGAAACTGTCGCCGAGCTATTTTCAACTATCGAGCCAACAGTTTTCTCGGTTGGCTCAGTTGATGTTTTGCGCACCCACGCAGCGGCTTCGCCTTCGGTGGAGGCAGCCACGAGCGCAACCCCTGCCACAAAAAGAGCGGGGAGCGAAATGAGTGTGATGCGACGTAACAATTTCATGCGACCATTATGTTTTTTCAGAAGGCTCCGTAGCTGAGGCTGCCGTGTGGCTACATCATTTTGAGTGCCTGCTTAATCACCTGTTCCACGCTGAGCGCCGGCTCCTGTTTGAGTATGGCCACCACCGTCTTGTGGGTTGCGGCGGGCGGAAAGCCAAGCATCGTGAGTGCTGCCACGGCCTCGTCGACCACGGCCTTGTTGAGCATGGCGCCGCCCGCGGTGCTGCCTGTTCCAAGGCTCTCTTCGCCCACCAGGGCGCCCACCTTGTCTTTAAGCTCCACAATAATGCGCTGTGCAGCCTTGGGGCCAATGCCCTTGATGGCTTTCAGCTGGCGGACGTCCTCGCTCTGAATGATGCCGGCCAGTTCGGAGGGAGCGTAGGCCGAAAGTATCATGCGGGCCGTCTGACCTCCAATGCTGCTCACACCGATGAGTAGCAAAAAGAAGTCGCGCTCCTTTTTCTGGGCAAAGCCGAAGAGCTGCGTGGCCACGTCTTCGCGCACGGCCTCATAGGCATAGAGTTTCACGTCCTTGGCATTCTGAATGGCCGTATACGTGTTGAGCGAAATAGCAAGGTCGTAGCCCACGCCATAGGCTTCGACCACGGCATGGGTGGGCGTGATTTCGGTCAGCGTTCCCTTGATGTAGTCTATCATGTCGGTCTCGTTTTTCAGTTTAGTTAAGTCATCGCTTCAACATGCGCAATGGTTGCCCCGAGGGCCCTTGCGCATGCTCGCAATTACCTATTTAATAACGCGCAAAAATGCTCTTTATTGCATCGGCAGCCCAAAAGATTGCTAAAAAGCCGTTTTTCTGCGTGTTCCATGGCTCCTTTGCGGCCCCTTACGGCTCTGCGCGAAAACCCATCGGCGCGCACCGCCGGAATGTTTGCGCGGGGCTTACACAATTTTTCGACAAAATCTGCGTTATATAGTCAGATATGAAATTCATAGCCGTCACGCATAATTATGGCTCCGCTCCCGTGCCGCGAGTGTTCCACCACGTTTCCGACACTGCGCTCCTGCAGGGTGGCAAACCGTTTTTCATCCCCGATTTTGCCAATCCCTGCACGGCCCGCGTGCAGTTGGCCGTGCGCCTGTGCCGCCTCGGAAGGAGCATCTCCGAGCGCTACGCTCCGCGCTACTACGACGCCGTCAGCCTGGCCTGCACCTTTACGGCCGAAAACCTGCTGGCCGAACTGCGCAGCAAGGCCCTGCCCTGGGACGAAGCCATCGGTTTCGACGGAGCCGTATGCATAGGCCGGTGGATGCCGCTCAATGGCGAAACAGACGGCTTCCCCAATCTCGACTTTGCCCTCCACATCAACGGACAACCCGTTTTCGAGGCCTCAACCTCACAAATGACAGAGGGCCCCAGCCGGCTCGTGGCTGGCAGCAGCCAGTTCTACATGCTCAGGCAGGGCGACATCCTGCTTACAGGCTCGCCCACGCAACAGGGGCAGGCAGTGGCCGAAAACGACCACGTAGAAGGTTTTATCGATGGCAACAAAGTGCTCGAATTTAACGTCAAGTAGAAAATGAAACGACTCATTATATATATTATGGTGTGCCTGTCGTCGCTCCAACTTTGGGCGCAGGATTTCGTACACCTTTCGCCTGCCCGCTATCCCGTGGGCACACTTTTCACCACGCAGCTGCGCAATGCCGCCGACGCCGTGGTAGAATATCCCGAATACGAGCCGCTGACGCGCGCCGAGGTGAAGCAACTACACAAACTCGGCCTCGAAATAGGCGCGGAGCCTATTGTGCACACCGAAGTAGGCATCGCTCGCAAGCAGCGCCTGCTCGATGTCAGTTTTCTGCCCATCATCAAGCGTGCCGGCCGCTACTATCGGCTCACGTCGGTTCGCGTCTCGCCCAAGATGCGCCCAGGCGTGGCCAAAGCAACGGCCCCAAAGTTGCAGGCCCCTGCCGGCAACCGCTATGCCAGCCACAGTGTGCTCGCGAGCGGCATGTGGAAAAAAATACGCGTAGCCAGCGAAGGCGTCTACGCCCTCACCGAATCGACCCTGCGCGGCTGGGGATTCAGCAACCCCGCCAACGTGAAACTCTTTGGTTATGGCGGCCGCATTGTGCCCGAGGCTTTCACCTTCAGCGGCCACGAGGCCCTCGTCGACGACCTTGAAGAAGTGCCCCTGCGGCGCACGAGCGACGGACGCCTGCTCTTTTTTGCCGAAGGAACCGTGCGCCTCACGTGGAGTGCCTCATTGTCGAAATGGGTGCACGAGCAAAATCCCTACAGCGCCTATTCCTACTATTTCCTGACCGAAGGCGATGCCCCCATGGAACTCACCGAAATAAGCCACACCGCGGCTGCAGGTCAGCAGGTGCTCGACAGCGTAACGGCCTGTGCCATTCTCGACAACGACCGCTTTAGCTGGTATCAGGGCGGGCGCGAATTTTTCGACAACTACGACTTTGCCAGCGGCAACAGCCACAGTTTCTCCATTGCCGCGCCCGGCATCACGGCTTCGGGGCGCGCCATTGTCGACATAGCCTTCGGTGCCTCACACTCCAGCCGCACCACCACAGCCTCGATGCGACTCAACGGCACACAGCTTGGCACCATGACCGTGCAATCCTACGGCGAATACGAAGCAGCGCGCGAGCGGGTGAGCACATTCACCACCTCGTCGGCAACCGAAGCCAATTCGTTGGCCATAACAACCACATCGGGCATTCCGGCCCGCCTCGACTTCGTGCGCATGTCCTACCAGCGCCAGCTCAGGGCCGATGGCGCGCCCTTTGTCATCGCCCCCAACCAGGCAGGCGCCGCCACCCTGCGCCTGCAGGGCGCCACTGCCGCCACCGAGCTGTGGCAAATAGGCATCAGCGGCGACCCACTGCGCCGAGTGTCGACAACCTTGCAGACCGGCGGCGAACTGCTCGCCTCTGTGCCCGATGCCACGCGCCGATTCGTGGCTGTCGACCTCAATGCCGACTATCCAGCCCCCGAGCTCGTGGGCGACGTGGCCAATCAAGACCTTCATGCCCACGAGGCTGCCCACATGATAATCATCACCCCCACAAGCGGAAAATTCGATGCCCAGGCCGAACGCCTCGCACAGTATCACAGAGAGCGCGACGCCATGAACGTCAGAATTGTTCACGCCATGGACCTCTACAACGAGTTCTCGAGCGGCACACCCGACGCGTCGGCCTATCGCCGCTACCTCAAGATGCTCTACGACCGCGCCAATACCGAAGACGAAATGCCCAAATACCTCGTCTTCTTCGGGCCCTCCGTGTGGGACAACCGCGGAGTGACGCTCGGAAACAGTTTCAATGCCGACGACTATCTGCTCTGCTACGAACGCAACAACTCATGGGGCGAAACAAACGTGAGCATCGGAGCCATCCAAACCTATGTCACCGACGATTACTTTGCGATGCTCGACGACGGCGAGGGAGCGAACATAGCCCGCGAAAAGCCCGATGTGGCTGTGGGGCGCATCGTTTGCACCAGCCTCGACGAAGCCAAAACCATCGTTGACAAAACCCTCAGCTATTCCGACAACGAAAACACAGGCTCCTGGAAAAACACCCTCGTCTTCATTGGCGACGAAGGCGACAACAACCTCCACATGAACGGTGCCGAGCAGGTGGCCAAAAGCAGCGACGCCGTTACAAACAACCGCATGATAGTGAAGCGCGTCTACCCCGATGCCTACACACGCACCACGGGCGCCACCGGAAACTCCTATCCCGAAGTGACAGCGCTGCTGCGCGAGCAGATGGCGCGCGGAGCCCTTATGTTCAACTACACAGGCCATGGCTCCGAAACCCGCATTTCACACTCCTATGTGCTCACACTCAGCGATTTTGCACAGACCTCGTCGGCTGCATTGCCCGTATGGGTTTTCGCATCGTGCGAAATAACGCCCTTCGACCAGCCCATCGACGACCTCGGGCGCCAGGCCCTCTACAACAAGCACGGAGGCGCTGTGGCCCTCTTGTGCTCCTCGCGTGCAGTCTACTCGAGCTATAACACTGCCCTCAACGACGCATTTTGCAAATATGCCCTCGACACAAGCGGCGGCCAGCCACAAACGCTGGGCGAGGCGCTGCGACTGAGCAAGTGCGACATGGTGGGAACCAACGTCAATGGCCCCGACGTAACCATGAACAAACTAAAATATGCCCTGCTCGGCGACCCTGCCCTGCGCCTGCGCCTGCCAACCCACAACGTGGTGCTCGACAGCATCAATGGCACCGAGCTCAAGCAGGGCGACATGGTGCAGCTCAAAGCCGGTCAACACGTGCGCATGAGCGGCTACATAGAAAACTTGCCCGACTTTGAAGGCACCGTCAGCCTGACACTTCTCGACAGGCTCGAAACCATCACCTGCAAGAACAACAATGGTAGTGCACGGACGCCCATGACCTACAAGGATCGCCGCAGCACGGTGTTCGAAGGCACCGATTCTGTGCGTGCGGGCCGCTTTGCCATCGAAATGGTCATACCTCGTAGCATCAGCTACTCCACCGATGCGGCACGGGCCGTGTTCTATGCCGTCGATAAGCAGCATGAGCGCGAATGTCATGGCCAAAGCCTCCAAATATACCTCGACGGCACCGACCAGGCCGCCTCTGCCGATTCAGTTGGCCCCGACGCATCTATTTATGTAGGCAATCCCGACAACAGCTACGGAACCGCCGTTGGCGCCGACGTAGTCTTTGGCGCCGTGGTCAGCGACTCCACAGGCATTGACGTCACTGGTAACATCGTGGGCCACGACATGCAGCTCATTGTCGACGGCAATGTGGCCGAAGCCATTTGTCTGAATTCCTATTTCAACTATGATTTCGGCTCCTACCGCTCCGGCACGGTGAACTACCCCCTTACGGGCCTCTCGAAGGGCCGTCATACAGTGCAGTTCCGCGTTTGGGACGTTTGCGACAACCTGACGACGCGCACCCTGGCCTTCACCGTGGCCGATGGTGGAAACAATTCCTTCGAGGTGGGCGTAACGACCAATCCTGCCCGAGTGCAGACCAATTTCATGGTGACCGGGCTAAGCGAGGATGCCGATGCACCAGTAGGAGTGGAGGTGTTCGACACGGCTGGCCGCCTTGTGTGGGAAAGCCAGGCCCAGACGATGGGCGGATATGCCACACTCGACTGGAGCCTCACCTCAACAAGCGGTTCGCGCCTGCAGCCAGGCATATACATATACCGCGCCAAGCAGGGAAACCGCACCACAGACAGCAAAAAAATCATCATCGTAAAACAATAGAAACGCCTTCGTTCCGTTTATATCAGAGAAACGTTTATCAAAAAGCATGAAAAGAAACTATATATTCACAATTCTTCTGAGCCTCTGCGCCGTCAGCATGATGGCCGACGATGAAGTGCGCGACCAGTTCAACCCCGTGCAAACGGCCGTGTTCTCTCAGAGCATAGCCCCCGATGCGCGGGCCGGCGCCATGGGCGACGTGGGCGCTGCCACCGACCCCGATGTGCACTCTCAGGCATGGAACCCTGCAAAATATCCCTTCACCATCAGCCGCGCAGGCTTTGCACTCGACTACACCCCATGGCTGCGGAAGATAACCGACGGCATCAACCTCTTCAACGCTGCCGGATATTTTCGCATTGGCGACTATTCGGCCGTGAGCGCCAGTGTGCGCTACTTCTCGCTGGGCGATGTCACCACCGAGGACGAGAATATGACCGTGAAACCCTATGAATTTTCGGTCGACGTAGCCTATTCGCGCATGCTCTCCGAAACTTTCTCGGCTGCCGTGGCCCTGCGCTACATGTATAGCGACCTTACGGGCCACTACGACGATGCTACCACCGCGGGCTCGGCTTTTGCCGCCGATGTGGCCATCTATAATCAGAGCTACGTACAGATAGGCAACCGCGAGTGCCAGCTGGGACTCGGCCTCAACATTTCGAACATCGGGTCCAAAATTAACTATGGCGAAGACCGCTCTTATTTCATTCCCACCAACCTTCGCCTGGGCGCCTCGCTCATGATTCCTATCAATGAGTTCCACCGTTTCTCCGTTTCGGCCGATGTGAACAAGCTGCTCGTGCCCTCTATGCCCTTGCAGGGCGCCGACGAGGACGACAACGACTATCAGACGCGCCTCGACAACGACTATTATAATCTGTCGAGCATCAGTGGCATTTTCAAGAGCTTTGGCGACAACGAGCGCGGCTTCAAGGGCGAGTTGGAGGAAATTAACTGGGGCGTGGGCGCCGAATATACCTACAACGACAAGTTTTCGCTGCGCGCGGGCTATCATCACGAGAGCGACAGCCAGGGAGGCCGGCGCTATGCCACGGTGGGCGCAGGCTTCCGCATGAGCGTGTTGAGCATCGATGCCGGATACGTCATAGCCACGGCCCCGTCCAATCCGCTCGACCAGACATTGCGCGTTTCGCTGGCCTTCGACCTCGATGGCATTCGCGACCTCTTCGGACGCAGATAGCAATTCATTCACTCACACATTTCCTTTCCTTATGTCAAAGTTCCGCATCGGATTTGGCTTCGACGTCCATCAGCTCGAGGCCGGGCGTCCGCTTTTTCTGGGAGGCGTGGCCATAACTCACACCCACGGCCTGCTGGGCCATAGCGACGCCGACGTGCTGATACACGCCATTTGCGACGCCCTGCTCGGGGCGGCAAACCTGCGCGACATCGGCCACCACTTTCCGCCCTCCGACCCGCAGTATAAGGGCATTGACAGCAAGAAGTTGCTTGCACATACTGTCTTTCTCGTTGAACAGAACGGATGGCGAGTGGGCAACATAGATGCCACCATCTGTGCCGAGCAACCGAAGATAAACCCACACATCCCTGCCATGCAGCAGACATTGGCCCCGCTCATGCACGTCGAAACGGCCGATGTGTCGATAAAGGCCACCACCACGGAGCACCTGGGTTTTACAGGGCGCGAAGAGGGAATGTCGGCCTATGCTGTGGCCCTCTTGGAGCGCGTGTGAAATGCAGAGTGGGGAGTAAACACAATCAGAAGCCATGAAGAAAATGCTAACCATGCTCATGTCGGTTTTCGGCCTGAGTTTCTATACATCGTGTGGGCAAGACCACTTCGAAAATGCCAATGTGGCCGACTTTGCGCGCTACATAGAGCAGAGCCATGTGCAGTTGCTCGACGCGCGCACTGACAGCGAATATGTGGCCGGCCACATAGCCGGAGCCCACAACATTTCGGTGCTCGACAGCGACTTCATAGACCGTGCTACGGCGCAGTTTGACAAGACGCGCCCCATAGCCGTATACTGCAAAACTGGGCGTCGCTCGGCTCGTGCCGCCAGCATGCTCACACAGGCCGGCTATGAAGTGGTGAACCTCGAGGGAGGCATCACAGCCTGGCTCGAAAGCGGGCAGCCGGCCCAAAAGTGAGAATTCCTATGCCCCGTCCATTCACACCCAAACCCCTTCCATAAAAATGCCCCTCAGTTTTTTGCCCAGCGACCCCGATATGCTCATTTCGACCGTCAACATGTTTCTGCGCGACGGCGAATACGACGACCTTGAAGACCTGTGCCACGCCTTCGACCGCGACCCGGCCGAAATCATTGAGCAGCTAAAAGCCCACGGCTACGCTTACAACTCGCAGCAGCGACAGGTGAGGCCCATTGAGTGTGCCGAATGAAAAAACCGTCCATGCCCCCGCGCCACAGCATAGAGACCGCCTACAGCTTCTTCCATCAAAAGCTGCGCGTTTATGCCCACTCCTCGCTGCCATGGCAGCGCGACGACATCGAACTGGCCGTGGGCGACTATGCGCAGACCATGGACACCGAGTTATATGCCCAACTCGCGCAGGGAGACCCCACATTCCTGCGCGACCATACACACTTTGACAAACATCTTGCGCAGGCCGTAGCCACACTCGAGCACATGCTCTTTGGTTAAGATGATCGGCAATACATCAAGAAGCCAGCAAGCCACCGCTTGCCGGCTTTATTTTTGTCCATCCCAAAAACTCGAAAAACAACCGCGGCAGTTGTCAAAACTATCGCGGCGACAGTTTAAACTATCGCGGCAGTTGTTTGAAATATCTCCGAGCTCGTAGAAACCACAGAGCCGCCACGGAGCGCCACGGGCCATCCCGGCAGCCAAAGAAGGCACAAAAAACGCCCGCATAAGCCATCGCTACGACAAAAGTCAAAAAATGCGGCACTAAATTTTGGTATATTCCAAAGGAAACTTTATTTTTGTGCGTTGACACACGTCAAATGTCATGAAAACAGGCACCCTGAAAGTGCCATTGCTTAAATCTAATTCAACAACACTCATATTTTTCGAAAAGTATGGCTTATCTACATTTCGACAAGACGCAGATGACCAACCTGCAAGAGAGTCTCATGAAAGAACTCCTCATCACAAACAGGCTGGGGGCGTATTGTTCAACCACACTCGTGGGATGCAACATCCGAAAATACCACGGATTGCTTGTAGTGCCCGTGCCCGAGCTCGACGATGAAAACCACGTGCTCCTCTCCTCGCTCGACGAAACCGTGGTGCAGCATGGCGCAGAATTCAACTTGGGCCTGCATCGCTACAAAGGCGGAGAAATGAGCCCCAAAGGGCACAAATACATCAGTGACTTCACCCTCGACAAAGTGCCCACCTGGACCTATCGCATCGGAGGTGTCGTGTTGCGCAAGGAACTCGTCTTCAAGCGAGCCAACAACGACTTCCGCATACAGGTTCGCTACACCCTCGTCGATGCCCAGTCGAAGACAACGCTCCGTCTGCGACCCTTCCTCGCCTTCCGAAGCGTCAGACAGTGGACCCACGAAAACACGGTGTGCGACACCAGCTATCGTGAAGTGCCGGGCGGCATCAGCATGAAGCTCTACAAAGGCTATCCCGACCTCTTCATGCAAACAAACACCGACTTCCGCTTTGTATATGCCCCCGACTGGTATCGCAACATGGAATACGTCAAGGAGTCGGAGCGAGGCTACGGCGACACCGAAGACCTGCTCGTGCCGGGCTACTTCGAAATGGAACTCAAAAAAGGACAAAGCATCATCTTCTGTGCAGGAACCGACCTGGCCACACCCGAAAAGATGGAAATCAGGCTCGAGGCCGAAGTGGCCACACTCGACCGCCGCGACAGCTTCCTGCACTGCCTGGTGAACGCCGCACATCAGTTCCGCGTCGAAAAAGATGGCGAACTCTATATGCTCGCAGGCTTCCACTGGTTCAAACCCCGTGCCCGCGACACCTTTATGGCCCTTCCCGGCCTCACACTCTCGATAGGCGAAAAAGACCGCTTCGAACAATACATGGCCACCGCCCAGAAAGCGCTCGAAGACTTTATGGAAAAACGCCCGTCGGCCATAGGCATCTATGAAGTGGAGCAACCCGACGTGATGCTATGGGCAGTGTGGAGCATACAGCAGTATGGAAAATTCGTGGGTCGCAAGGAATGCTACGCAAAATACGGTTCGCTCGTCGAAAAAATAACCGACTACATACTCGAAGGCCACCACGAAAACCTCTTCGTGCACGACAACGGCCTTGTATACACCGACGGACGCGAAAAACCCATGACATGGATGAACAGCACCGAGGGTGGACGCCCCATCGTGCCGCGCACCGGATACATCGTGGAATTCAACGCCCTTTGGTACAACGCCCTCAAGTTCTACGAGCAGATGTTTGGCGAATATGGCACCGAAAGCGAAAAGATCAAGGCACAACAAGCCGGAAAGTTCGCTGCCAAAGTGACCGACGCCTTCAAGAGCACCTTCCTCAACGAATATGGCTACCTGTTCGATTATGTCGACGGCAACCTGGCCGATTGGAGCGTGCGCCCCAACCAGCTGTTGGCCATTGCCCTCGACTTCTCGCCGCTCGATGTAAGGCAGCGCAAGGGCGTGCTCGACATCTGCACACGCGAGCTCGTCACCCCAAAAGGCATTCGCAGCCTCTCGCCAAAGAGCGGCGGCTACACCCCCTTCTACGTAGGCTCCCAATACGACCGCGACCGCGCCTATCATCAAGGAACCGCGTGGCCGTGGCTCACGGGCTTCTATCTTGAGGCCTACCTCAGAGTCTACAAAATGAGTGGCGTCAACTATATAGAGCGGCAGCTCATCGGATTCGAAGAAGAGCTGTTCTACCACTGCGTGGGAACCATCCCCGAACTCTTTGACGGCAACCCGCCATTCCATGGCCGCGGGGCCATTTCGCTGGCCATCAACGTGAGCGGCATACTCCGCGCCATACGCATGCTCGAAAAGTATCAAAACGACGAAGAAAAGTAAACTTTGGCCCGCGTCGCCGCCTCAGATCTCCCCACGGAGCCTCCACGCAGCACCGGCGCGGCAGAAAAAGAAAAAAATACTATGAAAGTTTTAATGTTCGGGTGGGAATTTCCCCCTCATATCCTCGGTGGTTTGGGCACGGCAAGCTATGGCATCACCAAGGGCCTCTCTCTGCAGCCCGATATGCACATCACGTTTTGCCTGCCACGTCCTTGGGGCGACGAGGACAAAAGTTTTATGAACATCATCGGCATGAGTCAGGTGCCCATCGTTTGGCGCGACGTCAACTACGACTACGTGAAGGAACGCCTCGGCGACAAAATGGATCCCGACCTCTATTTCAAGTTGCGCGACCACATCTATGCCGACTTCAACTATCGCATGACCGACGACCTCGGATGCATAGAATTCTCGGGCCGATATCCCGACAACCTCTACGACGAGATAAACAACTACAGCATCGTGGCCGGAGTCATAGCCCGACAGCAGGAATACGACATCATACACGCTCACGACTGGCTCACCTATCCGGCCGGGATCCACGCCAAGCAAGTGAGCGGATGCCCACTCGTCATCCACGTTCATGCCACCGATTTCGACCGTAGCCGAGGCAACGTCAACCCCACCGTATATAGTATAGAAAAAGACGGCATGGACCATGCCGACTGCATCATGTGTGTGAGCGAGCTCACGCGCCAAACCGTCATCAACCACTATCATCAGGACCCTGCAAAATGCATTGCCATGCACAACGCAGTCTATCCGCTCGACCCCGAAATCAAGGACTACGTGGACAAACCTCTCGAAAACGCAGAGCAGCGCGATAAAGTCGTAACCTTCCTTGGTCGCATCACCATGCAGAAGGGGCCCGAGTATTTCGTAGAGGCCGCAGCCAAAGTGCTTCAGCGCACCAAGGGCATCAGGTTCTGCATGGCCGGCAGCGGCGACAAAATGCAGGAGATGATAGAACTTGTGGCGGCCAAAGGCATTGCCGACCGCTTCCACTTTCCCGGTTTCATGAAAGGCAAACAGGTTTACGAAGCCTTCCGCGAAAGCTACGTCTACGTCATGCCTTCAGTTTCCGAGCCCTTTGGCATTTCGCCGCTCGAAGCCATGCAGTGTGGCGTGCCAAGCATTATCAGCAAGCAGAGCGGATGCGCCGAGATCCTTACCAACTGTGTGAAAACCGACTATTGGGATATCGACGCCATGGCCGACGCTATTTATTCGCTCTGCACATATCATGGCTTCCACCACTATCTCAAGGAAGAGGGACGCAAAGAAGTGGACCAGATAACCTGGGAGAAAGTGGGCGAACGCATATATAATAGTTACAAACAATGCCTTGGTTGGCAATAACCCGAAAAAACAATCCACAGATATGAAAACAATTTGTCTATACTTTGAGATTCATCAAAACATCCACCTGAAACGCTATCGTTTCTTCGACATCGGTACGGACCACTACTACTATGACGACTACGAAAACGAGCGTTCCATCACCGAAACTGCCGAAAAGTCGTACGTGCCCGCACTCAATGCGCTCTTGGAAATGGCCGACAGGTACGGAAAGAAGTTTAAATGTGCCTTCTCGCTCTCGGGCACGGCTATCGAGCTGCTTGAGCGCTACTCGCCCCAGGTTATCGACCTGCTTCAGCAACTTAATGACAAAGGATGCGTGGAGTTTTTGGCTGAACCCTACAGTCATGGCTTTTCTTCGCTCAAGAATCCCGAGTGTTTTAAGGAAGAGACAAAGCGACTTTGCAAGAAAGTGAAGAGCCTCTTCGGAGTGGAGCCCAAGGTGTTCCGCAACAGTTGCTTGGTCTACTCTGATGAAATCGGAGAGCTCGTTGCCGACATGGGATTCAAGGGAATGTTGGCCGAAGGAGCCAAACACGTGCTCGGCTGGAAGTCGCCGCACTATCTCTACCACTGCGCGCGCAATTCGAAGCTCAAGCTCCTTTTGCGCGACTACTCGCTGAGCGAAGACATATCCTATCGCTTCAACGATTCGTCGTGGAGCGAATATCCTCTCTTTGCCGATGCCTACGCTCAGTGGATTGCTCAACTTCCCGAAGAGGACCAAGTGATCAATATCTTCATGGAATTGTGCGCGCTCGGCATTTTCCAACCGCTCAACTCCAACATCCTTGAGTTTATGAAGGCGCTGCCCGAACAGTGTTTTGAGCGCGGTATTGTATTCTCCACGCCAAGCGAAATTTGCGCCAAGGTGAAATCGGCTGGCGAGCTTGTGGTGGAATATCCCACCAGCTGGGTCGACGAAGAACGCGACCTTTCGCCGTGGCTTGGCAACGACATGCAGCGCGAAGCCATGCAGAAACTCTACAGTGTGGCCGACCGTGTGCGCATTGCCGACGATCGCCGACTCAAGCAGGACTGGGATTATTTGCAGGCCACCAATAATTTCCGCTTCATGTCCACTAAGCCCAACAGCTACGGAGGCTATCGAGGCATCTACGACTCTCCCTACGACGCCTTCACCAACTACATGAACATCCTGGGCGACTTTACACACCGTGTCAACAATCTTTATCCCGAATACGAGAACGAGGAGCTCAACTCCTTGCTTACGACCATCAAGAACCAGGATGAGGAATTGCAGCGCAAGGATAAGGAAATTGAAAAGCTCCAGAATCTTTTGGCTCAGCTCGAGGAGATGGAGGGTGGCATAGCCAAGGCCGCCGCGAAGAAGGCCGCCGCGAAGAAGCCTGCTGATAAACCTAAGAAGGAGGCCTCCAAGGCTGCAGCGGCCAAGAAACCCGTTGCCAAGAAGGCGCCTGCTGCGGCGAAGGCAGCTCCCGCAAAGAAGGAAACTGCCAAGAAAGCGGTTGCCAAGCCTGCGGCTAAGCCTGCAAAGGCTGCCACGAAATCGGCCAAGCCTGCGGCAAAAAAGGATGCCAAGGCTAAGAAATAGGAAGCTTTTAGTAAGTTAATATAGGAATAGGCTGTCGTCCTCGTGGCGGCAGCTTTTTTTCTGAAATGTTGCAAAAAGAGTCTCGGTGGGCCTGCGACTGAAAAAAAAACGTTATCTTCGCTGCTGAAACTCAACGTTACGCAATTTTAACTATGAAAGGAATTGTTTTAGCCGGCGGTAGCGGCACGCGTCTTTACCCCATCACAAAAGGAGTGAGCAAGCAACTTATTCCTATTTACGACAAGCCGATGGTCTATTACCCCATCTCAACTTTGATGCTGGCTGGCATACGCGATATTCTCGTCATCTCTACGCCTCAGGACCTGCCTGGTTTTCAGCGTCTGCTGGGCGATGGCTCCGACTTTGGCGTTCATCTGGAATATGCCGAGCAGCCAAGTCCCGACGGGCTGGCCCAGGCTTTCATCATAGGCGAGAAGTTTATTGGCGATGACTGTGCCTGCCTGGTGTTGGGCGACAACATCTTCCATGGCAACGGTTTTCGCGCCTTGCTGCGCCAGGCTGTGGTCAATGCCGAGCGCGATGGCAAGGCCACTGTGTTTGGTTATCGCGTGAACGACCCTGAGCGCTACGGAGTGGTGGAGTATGCCGGCGACGGCCGTGTTTTGAGCATCGAGGAGAAGCCCCGTGAGCCCAAGTCCAACTATGCAGTGGTGGGTCTCTACTTCTATCCGAATAAGGTGGTGAACGTGGCCAAAACCATCAAGCCCTCGGCGCGCGGAGAGCTCGAGATAACCACCGTGAACCAATGTTTTCTCGAGGCTGACGAACTTATGGTCGAGACCCTCGGCCGTGGATTTGCATGGCTCGACACGGGTACGCACGAGAGCCTCAGCGAGGCATCGACCTTCATCGAGGTGATTGAGAAGCGTACGGGCCTGAAGGTGGGGTGCCTTGAAGGGGTAGCCTATGAGCAGGGTTGGATTTCGGCCGACCGCCTGCGCCAGGTAGCTGAGCCCATGAAGAAAAACGAATATGGGCAGTATTTGCTCAATATGCTGAAATAATTGCTGCAGCAATGCCACTCCGTAAGTTCTTGTGCGTGTTGCTGTGGGCTTTCTGCCTTATGGCTCAGGCCGACGACTATGTGCGCATTACGCAAGCTCGCCAACTTGTGAGCGGCGGGCAGTATGTGGTGGCAACCTATGCCGAAAGGGCCTCGGCCCTGCTGGCCATGCGCTCGTTGTGGCTCGGCAAGCATTTCAGAACGCGCAGTCTTGCCGACAACTTGGCCAATAGGCTGACCGAAGTGCCCGACGACGTCGTGTGGACGCTCGAGGAGGACGATGGAAAGTGGCTCATCAGTCGCGGAGGTGACTACTTGGCTGCCGACGGCGGCACGAATCTGAAGTTTACAGAGCGCACGGGAGCCACACGCTGGACCATCGCTGAAAGCGGCGGGCACTTTCTGATAAATGCTGGCAGTGAGGCCAAGCGCTACCTGCTTTGCGAGAGGGTTGACAAGGCGACTTATGTTTTCGGCCACTATGTTTGGCAAAATTATATGAACGCGGTGACACTCTATATGCGTGCTGATTGCGACGATGCCGGCGATACCGACGATGCGGCCAGGGCCGATTCGATGGTGACAGGCTCTCAGAAGGTGCTCTGCGGCCTATGGTCGGCCGAAGCTTTGAGCCAGGTGGAATGGAGCGGCATTCGAGTGCTCGACCTGCGGAAGTTGGAGTTGCCCGACGGCCTATTGCCATTTCAATATCGCCCGAAAAACGAAAATACCCTGGTGCTCGTCAATGCGCAGTCGGCCAGTTTGGTGCCTGCTGAGTGGACCATGGTGGTGAGCTGCTCCGAAGATGGGAACGACTTGCTTCGTGGCGGCACCATCTATGATGGCGACAGTCTGGAATGGCCTTTCGCCTTCGGCGTGGGGCAGGGGCAACTTGCCTACTCGCGCCCGCTGGCGTCAGATGGCGGTTACGAAACCCTGTGTCTGCCCTTCGATGCCGCTATGCCCGACGATGTGCAGGCCTATGCGCTCGATAGCCTGAGCACCGATAGTGCCTATTTTGTCGAGGCCGACACGCTGAAGGCCGGCCAGGCCTGTTTGCTTCGCTATGTGGGTGCAGAGACCGAACCGACGTTGCGCCTTAGCTCGTTGGCAGGCCATGTGGCTCCACTTCCGGCTCAAGGGCTGCTGCAAGGCCTCTATGGCGCTCTGCAAGTGGGCGAAGACGGTAGCGGAAGAGCCTTTCTCGACGAGGACGGAACGGCATTTGTGGTGGCTGCAGGCAGCAGCAGGCTGCCCGCATTCAGGGCCTATCTGAAGACGAAGTCCTCTGAGGGCAGTAAGATGCGTTGCAAATAGTTCAGCCCCAGTGCTCATGAAGGCTGCCGACCTTGAGTGAGCTACGAGGTCGGAGACAGAATAAAATATCTCCGGGATAGTTTAAAATATCTCCGAGCTAGTTTAAAATATCTCCGAGCTAGTTTAAAATATCTCCGAGCTAATTTGAAGAGTTGAGCCAACTCTTAATTCTGTCGGCCCGCCGCGATGGCTCAAGTGGCATATGAAGCGCAGGGCCGGCACAATATATTTTGGAAATACAGACATAAACAAGCATAACACACACTTCAAAAATATGATAATAGCAGTAGATTTTGACGGAACAATAGTGGAACATCGCTATCCCGAGATAGGAAAAGAGCGGCCCTTTGCCACGCTTACGTTGAAGCAGCTCATTGCCGACGGCCACCGCCTGATACTCTGGACCGTGCGCGAAGGAAAGCTTCTGGACGAGGCCGTGGAGTGGTGCAGGCAGAGGGGAGTGGAGTTCTACGCCGTGAATCGCGACTACGAGGAGGAAACTCAAGACAACAACAACCATTACAGCCGCAAAATTAAGGCCAATCTTTTCATCGACGACTGTAATGTGGGCGGTTTGCCCGACTGGGGTGTCATATACGAAGTGGTGAAACGCCGCTCCACGTTCGAAGACTACTACCTGGGCATTGAACACAAACCCTCGCCGCGCAAGAAGAAAAAGCATTGGTGGAACTTTTAACGGGAGCCTCTCACTATGATATCAAATAAGGTTTTTTCAGCCCGCCAAATGCGCGAGCTCGACGAGGCCACCATTCAGGGTGAGCCCATTGAGTCGACCGAACTCATGGAACGCGCTGCCGAAGCCCTGTTCGAGGCTTTCAGGCAGCACTATGCCCCCGATGTCCCCGTAGTGGTCTTTGCCGGTAGTGGCAACAACGGCGGCGACGGGCTGGCGCTGGCTCGCAAGCTTGTCGAAGGCGGATATAAGGTGAAAAGCTTCCTTTTCAACACTTCCGGCAAGGTGAGTCCCGACTGCAAAATCAATGCCGAGCGCTTGCAGCGGCTCGAATCGGCCCATTTTGTGGAGGTGACGCAGCAACTCGAAACGCCTCAGATTGCGCCCGATGCAGTAATTGTCGATGCGCTCTTTGGCACAGGATTGTCGCGCCCCCTTTCGGGAGGTTTTGCGGCGCTCGTGAAGTTCATCAACTCGTCGGGCCGCGAGGTAGTCTCCATAGATATACCCTCGGGTCTGCTTGCCGACGGGCAAAAGGTGGCCGACGACCAAATCGTGGTTCGCGCCCGTCGCACCTTGACGCTCGGTGGCTGGAAACTCTCGCTACTGCTCGACGAAAATGCCCCCTTCTGCGGCCACGTGGAGTGTCTCGACATTCAGCTAAGTGGCGAGCATGCAAAAAAGATGGCCACTCAGGTGCAGGTGCAAGGCCCCTCCGAGGCGGCCTCTCTGCTCAAGGAGCGTCCCGAAACGTCGCACAAAGGAACCTTTGGCCACGCGCTGCTCATAGCCGGCTCTTCTGGTTGCATGGGTTGTGCCATGCTCTCGGCCGAGGCCGCACTTCGAACAGGCCTTGGCAAACTCACGGTGCACCTGCCCCGACTTTGTGTGGGCCCGCTGGTGAGCCGTGTGCCCGAGGCCGTGGTGAGCATCGACGATGCCGACTACCAGTTTTCCTCGCTGCCTGCCGGCGATTATGCAGCACTGGCCGTTGGCCCCGGGCTGGGCACCGATTCGCGCACCGTGGCCGCACTCACACAACTGCTCCACGTTTGCCAGAAGCCCGTGCTGCTCGATGCCGACGCACTCAACATCCTGGCGCAGCACCGCGAGATGTGGCAATACGTTGTGCCTGGAAGCATCATTACGCCCCATCCTTTGGAGTTTGAGCGCCTCTTTGGCCATCGCTCCGACCTCACCCTGCTGGCACATGCCCGCGAGCAGGCCGAGTCGCGCGGCATATTCATCATACTAAAGGGCCACCGCACGGCCATCTGTACACCTCGCGGACAAACATATCTGAACCTGACGGGCAACAACGGCTTGGCCACAGCCGGAACCGGCGACGTGCTCACGGGTATGCTCCTGTCGCTGCTTGCCCAAGGCTACGATCCCGAAACCACGTGTCGCCTCGGTGTGTGTCTGCACGGACTTGCTGCCGACACGGCGCTGGCCCATGTGGAGCCCGAAGCCATGCTGGCACGCGATGTAGTGGCCCATATCTCTGACGCCTTTCGTAAAATAAAAACATTCCGTCCATGAAAAGAATACTCATCCTTTGCCTTGCGCTTTGTGCGCTCTCAGCACCAGCCCAAACCGAGGTGAACCAACTAAAGCCCGGAGTCAGCGCCGAAGGAGTGACCTACCTTCTGCCCCGCACGCATTTCCAAATCGTAGTGACGGCCGAGCGCAAAGCCCATGAGCCCGGCGAATTTGCGGCCTTTGCCCAGCGCCTGCTGCGTCTGGAAAATGTGGCGCAAGTGGCCTACGACGAATGGCGAGTGCTCAAAGTGGAAATCATTCCCTACGGAGTGGCCGATACGAGCCGCATTTTCACCATCAAGATGAAGCCGCACACTTCGGCTCCCCTTGTTTCGCTTGCCAGCGACGGACGTCTGCTTGCCGTGAACACCGATGCCAACGATGAGCCCGAGCTGAGGCAGCCTGGGGCGAAGCAGACTGGGACCACGGCTGCCGAGGCGGGCGACGACTTTCGCACACAAGAAATACTTGCTGCTGCCAGCCGTTCGAAAATGGCCGAACTCACTGCCAACGAAATCTACGACATACGCGACAACCGCGGTCTGCTTTCAAAAGGCCAGGCCGACTTCATGCCCAAAGACGGCGAGCAGTTGCGCCTCATGCTGCAGACACTCGACAGGCAAGAGCAGGCTCTCATGCAAAGGTTTGTGGGCGTAACGACTACCGAGGAGCACGTGTTTACGTTCGACTTCGTGCCGACGCGCGACGAAGAGAGCGTGCAGCTCTTCCGCTTTTCGCGCCACTTCGGAATGGTGGACGATGATGACGAAGGCGGTCTGCCCTATGTGCTCAACGTGAGAAAATCGGGACAAATGCCTTTGCTCACGCCCGAAGCCGACCCTAAAAAAGAAACCAAGGACTTGCGCTACATAGTTCCCGCCAGGGCCGAAGTGAGCCTTGAGTGCGACAACACGACCCTGTATAAGTCCGAAATGGCCGTCGCACAATTTGGGCGTGTTGCCCATCTTGGCGGCGACCTCTTCAACAAGAATTTTAAGACCCGCCTCACTCTTTCGCCAGTGACGGGTGGTATCTCGAAAATACGTGGAGACGAATAGCAACGCACGCGCCATCGAATTGCTCTCGCCCGCACGCAATGCAGAATGTGGCAGAGAGGCTATCCTCCATGGTGCCGACGCGGTCTATATTGGCGGACCTGCTTTTGGTGCCCGGGCAGCGGCAGGCAACAGTGTGGACGATATTGCCGGACTGTGTCGGTTTGCCCATTTCTATGGCGCACGTGTTTACGTGACCTTCAACACTATTCTCTACGACCACGAACTTGCCGAGGCCGAGCGAGTGGTTTGGCAACTCTATCGGGCTGGAGTTGATGCCCTCATCGTGCAAGATTTGGCACTGCTGCGCCTCTCGTTGCCGCCCATTGCGCTCCACGCATCGACACAGATGGATAACCGCACACCCGAAAAGGCACAGTGGCTCGAAAAAGCCGGTTTCGAACAAATAGTGGTGGCGCGCGAACTGTCGCTGTCTCAGATTAAGAGCATTGCCACTGCCGTCGCAGTGCCCGTCGAGGCTTTTGTGCACGGCGCACTTTGTGTGAGCTATAGCGGGCGCTGCTATGCGTCGCAGAGTTGTTTCGGAAGGAGTGCCAACCGCGGCGAATGTGCGCAATTCTGCCGCTTAGCCTTTGACCTCGTCGATGCCGGCGGAAAAACATTGGCCCGCCATCAACACCTGCTCTCGCTGCGCGACATGAACAGGCAGGCGAGTCTCGAGATGATGCTCGATGCCGGTGTGCGTTCGCTGAAGATAGAAGGAAGACTCAAGGACGTGGAATATGTGAAAAACGTCACAGCTTTCTATCGTAGGCGTCTCGACGAGATTATGGAACGACGACCGGCCGACTATCGCCGCGCTTCGTTAGGCCATTCGCACGTGGAGTTTATCCCTGACGTGTCGAAAAGTTTCAATCGCGGATTTACCGAATATTTCCTGCACGGACGAACAAGCGATGTGTGGGACTTTTCCACTCCCAAGATGCGTGGAGAATACGTGGGGCGGGTTTCGGAACTGCGAAAGCGCAGTTTCGTGCTTGCCGACGTACCGCCTCACCAGATGCTTGAGCCAGGCGACTGCTTCACCTACGACAGCGATGAGGGCCTTGGCGGTTTCCGTGCAAACAGGGTGGAGGGCCACGAAGTTTTTCCGCACCGCATGCCGCCCCTGCGCCGAGGGCAGAAAATCTACCGCAACCTTGATGCCCGTTTCGAGCATCAGCTGCAGCGCCCCACTGCCGTGCGCCGCATACGGGTTGATTTTGAGATAAGCACCGTGGAACAAGGCTTTCGGGTGTCGGCCACTGATGAGGTGGGACGCACTGCCTGCGAGACGTTCGGAGCCGTGCACGAAAGCGCCGACAAGCCGCAAACCGACACGATGACGCGCCAGTTTTCCCGACTCGGCGATACGCCATACGAGCTGGGCCACTTCAGCTGCCCCGACAACTATTTTGTGCCTGCTTCTTTGCTGGCTCAGTGGCGTCGCGTTGTGGTAGAAAAACTCATGGTGCAGGTGCCGGCCGAGCGCTCTGCAGAAGTGAAACCTGTGGAGCCAAGCGAGCTTCCGCAAGCCGACAAGAGTGTTATAGAGTCGCTTTCTGTAAACGTAAGTAACCGACTGGCATACAGCGTATTAAAAGAAATTGGCGCAGAAGTAGTCGAAGCGGCTTTTGAGATCCAACCTCGTGCCGACCAGGTGCTCATGACGTGTCGCCACTGCCTGCGCTATGCCTTTGGGCAGTGCGTGCGAAAGCAGCATGTGCAGCGTCCTTGGCGCGAACCGCTCACTCTGAGAATTTCTGACGGGCGTGAATTCCTGTTGCGCTTCGATTGCAAAAACTGCGTCATGGAGGTGGTGAAGAAACTTCCCGCTGCCGTCGCCCCTTAGCCGTTCTGAGAAAACAACCTCTGAGCTATTTCGAATTATCGACTTGATAGTTTAATCAGTTGGCTCAACTATTAAAATGAGAAGCAATATGAAAAAGTTAATACTACTGCTCCTTTTCCTTCTCAGCCTTTCGCTGCCGGCGCAGTCCTTGCTTGAACGCTATGCTGCACGGCTTGTGCCGCCTGCGCGCTATGTGGCACCCTATGTGCCCATTCCGCCTGTCATCGACGGGCATGTGGGAGAGGCAGAGTGGGGCATGGCAGCGTGGACTGCACCATTTGTGGACATTTGCGGGGCGTTGCGCCCTGCGCCGCGCTATGCCACCCAGGTCAAGATGCTTTGCGACGACACCAACTTCTATGTGGCAGCCCGCCTGGAAGAACCCAATGTGACGGCCCGGCTACGCCAGCGCGATACCATCGTTTGGCGCGACAACGATTTCGAAGTGTTTCTCGACCCCAACGGTGATGGTATCGAATACTTCGAGATCGAAGTGAACCCCCTGGGAACCCTGCTCGACCTCATCATGACTTATCCATACCGCAGCGGAGGCACATTTCTCTCAGCATGGGATTGTCCGGGACTGAAGGTCGCTGTGAGCATTGACGGCACACTCAATAACTCGGCCGACCTGGATAGGGGCTGGTGGGTCGAAATGGCCATACCCCACGAGGCCATTCGTGTGGGCTTCAACGGCGGGCTCAAACAGGGCCGCCTATGGCGTGTGAACTTCAGCAGGGTGGAGTGGCTCATGAAAGGAGCCGATGAAGAAAACTGGGTGTGGAGTCCCACGGGAATAGTCAATATGCACATGCCCGAGCGCTGGGGCTTCGTCTATCTCTGCCCCGAAAAAACGGAGCCGCTCACGGTCGATTTCGATGACCTCATGCCAGATTTTCACAAGCCCCACTTCGATGGTTATTCGCTCTATCAGCTCATGTGGACCCTCTTCTATGCCGAGCAAGACTACGAGAGCGAGCATAAAACCTATGCCAAAAGTCTGAAAATGTTGCCATTAGCAGCCTCCGACCGCCGCTTGTTTTGCCAACTTGCCAACCTGAAATTAGAGGCTACCACTTCGACATTCGAAATCACGGCCCGTCTCGGAACTAAAAGCTATAGCCTGAACCACCAAGGCCTATGGTGCGAAAAAAGAAGGGACTGAAGTGACACGGGCAAAGCGTCTATCCAAAAAAATGAGCTTGGGCACAAAATCTTTGCAAATACTTTTCTCTATTCCTTTGAAATTCTTATCTTTGCAGCCGCTATGGACATTTTGAGCCCTTATAGAATAGATTTGGAAGCCGCGGTGCGCGAAGCTAAGTTGCTGACGCTCAATGCTAACAACGACTTTTTCGCTGCGCTCGACCAACAAGAAATTCTTGGTGGCGACCTAAATGTCACAATAGGCGTAAAACTCATGTCTGGCGGCATTTTCCGTCTCAGTATTGAGGCTGAAGGAACCGTCAGCGTGGTTTGCGACCGCTGCTTGGAGCCAGTAGAGCTGGAGGTGAGCGCCCACGACGAGCGCGATGTGGCTTCCTTTGATGCCATAGAGCCGCCAGTCGACATGGTCAGCGTGAATCGCGACGGAACCTACGACACAACCTGGGACGTCTATGAAACCGTGGTGCTTTCATTGCCCATTCAGCGTACACATGAGGAGGGGGCTTGCAATCCCGAAATGCTCGACATCCTCAGCGCCATCTCGGCCGATATGCCGACCGAAGAAGATTAACCCAACGTCGCAAGTGCGCGCCGTATAGCAAAACATCAGAATAATAACTCAAAAACAATACATTAAAAATGGCACATCCTAAAAGAAGACAAAGCAAGACAAGAACGCTGAAGCGTAGAACT
This sequence comes from uncultured Bacteroidales bacterium, assembly GCA_902796835.1. Taxonomy (GTDB): domain Bacteria; phylum Bacteroidota; class Bacteroidia; order Bacteroidales; family Bacteroidaceae; genus Alloprevotella. The sequence goes on along the minus strand of CADBQP010000052.1, from coordinate 43,980 downwards.
CACGATAAGGCTGCAGTTCCTACGCTCGCCATCTGCCCCAACTGCGGAGGCTGGCACATCTATCACACCGTATGCCCCAGTTGCGGTTACTATCGCGGCAAATTGGCAATCGAAAAGCTCGCTGCCGAATAAAAGCTATGCGTTCAGACAATTGAGAATTGGGAACTGAAGAAACGGCAGGCCACTGCTTGCAGTCAGTTCCCAATTCTCAATTTCTTTATTACACACTTAAGAAAACTATTATGGAAAAAATAAATGCAGTAATCACCGGCGTGGGCGGCTACGTGCCTGAATATGTGCTGAGCAACGACGAACTTTCGCGAATGGTAGAGACCAACGACGAATGGATCATGTCGCGCGTTGGCATCAAGGAGCGCCGCATTCTCAATGAGGAGGGCCTCGGAACAAGCTACATGGCCCGCAAGGCGGTGAAGCAACTGCTTGCCAAGACTGGCACAGAGCCCGATGAGGTTGACTGCCTTATCGTGGCCACCACCACGCCCGACTATCACTTTCCCTCGACGGCAAGCATCGTGGTGGGCCGCGTGGGAATGCACAACGCTTACGCCTTCGACTTGCAGGCAGCCTGCTGTGGCTTCCTCTTTGCCATGGACCAGGCGGCCTCGCTCATTCAGAGCGGACGTTACAAGAAAGTGGTCGTTTGCGGAGCAGAAAAAATGTCGAGCATGATCGACTATACCGACCGCGCCACCTGTCCCCTCTTTGGCGACGGTGCCGCAGCCGTGCTCGTGGAGCCTACCACCGAAGACCTTGGTTGGAAAGATTCCTACCTGCGCACCGACGGCATGGGCCTGCCTTTCCTTTGCATGAAGGCCGGCGGCTCGGTTTGTCCGCCCTCTCATTTCACCATAGACCATCGCATGCACTATGTGCACCAAGACGGGCGCACCGTCTACCGCTTTGCGGTGACCAACATGAGCGCTGCTACTGAACTCATCGCCCAGCGTAACGGACTGAACAAGGAGAACATCACTTGGGTGCTCCCTCATCAAGCCAACATCCGCATCATCGAGGCTGTGGCACAACGGTTGGAAATTCCCATGAGCCAAGTGCTGGTTAACATCCAGCGCTACGGAAACACGTCGGGCGCCACGTTGCCGCTGGTGCTTTGGGATTTTGAAAATCAGCTCAAGAAAGGCGACAATATCGTGCTCACCGCTTTTGGTGCCGGCTTTACCTATGGCGCGGCCTACCTGAAGTGGGGCTATGACGGCGCAAAATAATAAAACAAGGCCACACCTATATATTATTATATGGTGTGGCCGTTAATTTTTTTTTCGGCACATCATGGCACATAAAGCAGGCTTCGTCAACATTGTGGGCAATCCCAATGTGGGAAAATCAACGCTCATGAATCAGCTTGTGGGCGAGCGCATTTCTATTGCCACCTTCAAGGCACAGACTACCCGACATCGTATTATGGGCATCGTCAACACCGAAGAAGCCCAAGTAGTTTTTAGCGACACACCCGGTGTGTTGAAGCCCAACTATAAGCTTCAGGAATCCATGCTGGCCTTTTCGGAATCAGCCTTGCAGGATGCCGACGTGATGCTCTATGTGACCGACGTCGTAGAGAAGCCCGAAAAAAATGCGGAGTTCCTTGAAAAAGTGCAGAAGCTCGACATACCCGTCATCGTCGTGATAAACAAAATTGACCTGTCAGACCAAAAGACAGTGGCCGCGCTCATTGAGAAATGGAAAACCGTGATGCCGCAGGCCGAAGTGGTGCCTATTGCCGCCAAGGCCAAGTTTGGAGTCGATGCCATCATGGCTCGTGTCATGGAACTGCTTCCCGACAGCCCGCCATACTTCGATAAAGACCAGTGGACCGACAAGCCAGCGCGCTTTTTCGTCACTGAGATCATCCGCGAAAAGATTTTGCTCTACTATGACAAGGAGATTCCCTATTCGGTCGAAGTTGTGGTGGAAGAGTTCAAGGAGTCGGAACAGCAAATACACATTCGTGCTATCATCTACGTGGAACGCGAGAGCCAGAAGGGCATCATCATAGGCCATCAGGGCGTAGCACTGAAAAAAGTCAGTTCCGAGGCTCGCAAATCGCTCGAAAAATTCTTTGGCAAACACATTTATCTCGAGACTGTGGTCAAGGTGGACAAGGACTGGCGCAACAGCGAGCGCGCGTTGCGCAGTTTTGGCTACAATCCCGAGTAGGGAGTCGGCTGTTGGCGATGAGAGCTGGTCCGGGTGTTACGGAAAAGCCATTGTCACGGCTTCTTCATGACCGCTAAGGTTCAAAAGGAATAATAGAAAGGCGTAAATAATGATTAAAAGATATCTAAACTACATGAAAAAGAAATCGATTATCCGTGGCTTTTTGCTCACCGTTATGATTGCAGGACTTGCCTCTTGTGAGCTTGACATGCCTAAGCAGACGAACTCATCGTTTGAGACGATGACGGTAGGAAAAACAGACATTGAGCTTCCCTATAAGTTCAGTGCCAGAATGAAAGGACAGAACGACGTGACTGTTACGCCTCAAGTTAGCGGCCAGTTGATAAAGATTTGCGTCAATGAAGGTCAGCAGGTGAAGAAGGGGCAGACTCTCTTTGTCATCGACTCTCGTAATGCCCGCCTGGAACTGGAGGCTGCTCAGGCAAATTTGCAGGCCGCCTTGGCTCAGGAAAACTCGGCCAAGCTGGAGTATGAGTCGAACAAGAATCTGTTTGAAAAGAAAATCGTGAGCTCCTACATGCTCGGCAATTCAGAAAACCTATACAAACAGGCAACGGCGGCAGTAGCTCAGGCTCGCGCGGCAGTAAACCGTGCCAAAGTAAACCTCGGTTTCTGTACTATCACGGCCAGTGTATCGGGTGTAATCGGCGAGATACCTGTGCGTGTCGGCGACCAAGTGTCGCCTATGTCGCAGCTGACAATGCTGAGTGGCAATACCACGATGTATGCAGAGTTCTCTGTGACGGAAGCCATTGTTGAGGCGATGGTGCAGAGTGGCCTGAAAGCCGATGAAATCAGCAAGTATATAGCCAATCTACCCGAGGCAACTTTCGTGATGAAGAATGGAACAGAGTATCCCTACAAGGGCCGTGTCATCAGCCTTACGGGTGTAGTGAATGCCGCTACGGGTTCGCTGACCTGCAAAGTGTCGTTTCCCAATCCCGACGGTCATTTGTACTCAGGTATCCAGGGCACTATCGTTATGCCCTTTGCAGAAAAAGATGTGATAATTATTCCTCAGTTTGCCGTTGTACGTCTGCAAGACAAGTCGCAGGTGTTTAAGGTTAAGGCCGATAGCACAGCGACGGCAGTCGATGTAACTACCGAAGATACCGGTAACGGCAAAGACTTTATCGTGACCAGTGGCCTGAATGTAGGCGACAAAATTGTGACAGTCGGTGCTAATAACGTGACCGAAGGACAAAAGGTGCTTTTCCCAAAGGAGGAGAAGAGTGAAAAGTGATGAGTGATAATTTTGCTTCTGCATCATGAAGAACAATATCTTTATTAATAAATATGTGATGGCTTGCGCCATCTCTATAGTGATAGCGCTGGTAGGTTTCCTCTGCATGAATTCACTGCCAGTAGAGCAATATCCGGATATTGCGCCGCCTACGGTAGCCGTTTCCACGAGCTATTCCGGTGCTGACGAGAATACCGTGATGAAGTCCGTTATCCAGCCCTTGGAAGAGGCCATCAACGGTGTGCCAGACATGACCTATATAACCTCTAAGGCATCCTCTAACGGCGATGCTGAGATTATGGTCTATTTCAAGCAGGGCACTGACCCCGACATGGCGGCGGTGAACGTGCAGAACCGTGTAACCCGCGCACAGGCCTTACTGCCTGCCGACGTGAATAAGATTGGTGTGACGGTTGAGAAGCGTCAGAACAATATCCTCCAGATTTTTGCTGTAAGGAGTGCCGACGGAAAGTATGACGAAGACTTTGTGTCGAACTATGTGGACATCAACGTCAAACCGCGTCTGATGCGTATCACAGGAGTGGGCAATGTGCAGAGCATGGGTAATACATACGCCTTGCGCATCTGGCTGAAGCCCGACGTGATGGCTCAGTACGGCCTGACGCCCAACGACATCTTTGCGGCCATTGGCGGACAGAGTTTCGTGTCTGCTGTGGGCTCTCTCGGTGAGCAATCGGGCAATTCCTACCAATACTCGATGCAGTATAAAGGAACGCTCAAGAGTGTTGAAGAGTTCAACGACATTGTATTGCGCACCAGTGGTGGAGGCATCTTGCACCTGAGCGATGTGGCCGAGGTCAAAATTGGAGCCATGAGCTACAACTTTACCTCGAATATAATGGACCGTCCTGGAGCCCTCTTCATGGTCTATGCGGCTCCTGGCGCCAATGCCACGGAAGTGAATGGCCGTATCAACCAGACGTTTGAGGAACTGAAGTCGACGATGCCTGCCGGGCTGGAATTTGTGACCATGATGACCAGCGACGACTTCCTCTTTGCTGCAATCCACAATGTGGTTGAGACACTAGTCATAGCCATTATTCTGGTGGTACTCGTGGTGTTCTTCTTCCTGCAGAACTTCAAGGCCACCATCATTCCCTCTATCTCAATTATAGTGTCGTTGTTGGGAACTTTTGCTATCGTTTCGTTGGCAGGCTTCTCGCTCAACATTTTGACGCTCTTCGCATTAGTGCTGGCCATCGGTACGGTGGTGGACGATGCGATTGTGGTGGTTGAGGCCGTCATGGCGAAGATGGAGAACGGCATCAGCGATGCCCGAGAAGCCACACGTCAGGCCATGAGCGAAGTGTCGGTAGCAGTTGTCTCATGTACTTTGGTGTTCATGGCCGTGTTTATTCCCGTCACTTTTATGCCTGGCACCTCCGGTACGTTCTTCACACAGTTTGGCGTGACGATAGCTTCGTCCGTTGGTTTGTCGTGCGTGTCGGCCTTGACGCTTTGTCCTGCACTTTGCGCCATCATGATGCGTGTGACAGAGGGCAAGAAGCAAGGCAAGGGCTTGACCTATTACACCAAGAAAGCATACACGGTGAGCTACAACGCCATATATAATAAATATAGCAAGAGCGTGCAAAAGTTCATCAAGCGGCCCGTTCTGGCATGGAGCATATTGGCCCTTGCCGCTGTGCTGCTTGTGTTCTTCATGCGAAGTCTGCCATCGGGCCTTGTGCCACAGGAAGATCAGGGCGTGTTCCTTGTTGAACTTCAGGCTCCCGAAGGTTCCACGCTGAAGCAGACTCGTGAAATGGTGAAGCAAGTCGAAGCTAAAGTGAAAAAGATTCCCGAATTGGAGAGCTTCGCGGTGGTTTGTGGCTATGGTATGATATCTGGCGCCGGCTCAAACTACGGCACGATGGTTGTGCGTCTGAAGAACTGGAGCGAACGCTCCGGCATGAACCATCTGCTTACTCTTGTGATGTATCGTTTCTATTTTGACTGCCAGGACATCAAGAATTTGGTCGTGATACCTTTTGAAATGCCTCAGATACCCGGCTATGGAACCAGCAACGACGTGATGCTCATGGTGGAGGACCCCACCGACGGCAATCTCTCTGAGTTTGCGAAACACACCGAACATTTCCTGGCCAAGCTGTCTGAGCGTCCTGAGATAGCCTCTGCCATGTCAACCTATTCAGAACGTTTCCCGAAATATCAGGTTGAAGTTGACCCGGCCCAATGCGATCGTGCCGGTGTCTCGCCGGCCGATGTGCTCAACACGCTTGGCTCTTTCTGCGGCGGAGCATATATTGGAAACTTCAATCAGTTTGGTAAAGTATATCGCATCATGGCGGCAGCCTCGCCCGAGTATCGCCTCGACCCGCAGTCGCTGCAAAATATCTTTGTGCAGGTGAGTGGCGGCAAGATGGCTCCCATCTCTGAGTTCGTCTTGTTGAAGGAAATTGTCGGGCCGGCCAATATTGAGCACTTCAACCTGTTCCAGAGCATCACCTGCATCGTGAAACCAGGTAGTGGTTACACTGAGGGCGATGCCCACAAGGCTATAGCAGAAGTGTTTAAGGAAGAGATGCCTTCTACCGCTACATTCGAATATAGTGGTATGTCGCGCGAGCTCGAGGAAGCTTCGGGCTCCAATGCTACGGCTCTTATCTACATTATCTGTGCCATACTGATCTACCTCATCCTGGCATCGCTCTACAACTCGTGGTTCACACCAATGGCCGTGTTGCTCAGTGTGCCGTTCGGCCTGATGGGTGCTTTCGTCTTTGCTTATTTGGGATACACGCAAGGTCTGCCCGGCATGGACAACAACATCTATTTGCAGACGGGCGTCATCATGCTGATTGGTCTGTTGGCTAAGACGGCCATCCTTATTACCGAGTTCGCAACCGAGCGCCGTGCTCAAGGCTTGAGCATCCCCGAAGCTGCGTTCGAGGCTTGTAAGGAACGTCTGCGTCCTATCCTGATGACTGTGGCCACGATGATTATCGGAATGATTCCCCTGGTGATTGCAGGAGGTGCCGGTGCCAACGGCAACCGTGCCCTTGCCCTCGGCGTCATCGGCGGCATGAGCGTAGGAACCATCGCCCTGCTTTTCGTGGTGCCAGCCTTCTTCATCGTGTTCCAAAAACTGCACGAGAAGTTCCAGGGTGCTCCCAGCGTGAAGAGTGAAGAGTGAAGAATCAGCAACCGCCTTCGCGAAGGCGGCCAAATAGAAGTTAGAATTATGAAGTATCTAAGAATTTTTTCTGTCGCAGTCGTAAGCCTGATGCTTGCGAGCTGTGGCATATATAATAAGTACGAGCAAAATACAGACGCTCCAGCCGGTGTCTTCGGTGCGGAGCAAGGCACCAACGCGGCTGTTGGCGACTCGTCGATAGCGCAGATGTCATGGCGCGAGTTCTTTACCGACCCGCTGTTGCAGCAGCTTATTGAGCAGGTGCAGGCCAGCAATGCCGACCTCAACTCTGCCCGCATCGCTGTGGAGAAGAGCGAAGCAGCGCTGAAGATGGCCAAGATGGCTTATCTGCCCTCGCTCTTCTTTTCGCCGCAGGGTTCGCTCGCCAAGTTCGACGACAACCCATGGTCAAAGACCTATAGCCTCCCACTGCAACTGTCGGTGGACCTTGATGTGTTTGGAGCCATCACCTCTAAGAAGCGAGCCTCGGAGGCTGTGCTCCTGCAGGCGCGGCTGGGCGAGGAAGTTTTGCGAACCAACCTCGTCAGCACCGTTGCTCAGCAGTATTACTTGCTCCAACTGCTCGACCGCCAACTTGAAATCCTCACGATGACCGACAGCTTGTGGAGCGCCTCGTTAGAGACTCAGAAGTCGCTCTACGAGAACGGCAAGGCCTATAGCACAGCCGTCAATCAAATGGAGTCGTCCTATCTGAACGTGAAGACTCAGATAATCGATGTTCGTCGCAGCATCCGCTCTACAGAGAATGCCCTTTGTAGGCTAATGGGCGACGCGCCGCACAAAATTGCACGCAGCAGTTGGGGCAGTGCAGCCCTGCACCATCCGCATACTCAGGGCGACACAGGTCAGCGCATGTTCGACACCCGTTTCCTCAAGGTTGGCGTGCCTGCCATGATGCTGCAGTTGCGCCCCGACATTCGCATGGCCAATCATGCCATGGAGGAAGCTTTCTATAACACTAAGGCAGCCCAGGCAGCTTTCTTCCCAAGCATCACCCTGAATGCCGAGGCTGGATGGACCAACTCGGCGGGTGGCTTGATTGTTAATCCCGGCAAATTGCTCCTCGGTCTCGTGGGACAGCTCACACAGCCCATTTTTGCCCGCGGACAGCTGAAGGCTAATCTGAAAATCAGCCAACTCACACAGCAGGACCTGCAGAAGAAGTATGTGCAGACCATCATCGATGCGGGTAATCAGGTTTGTGAAGCACTGGCCGACTGCGAGGCTTCGCGCGAGAAAGCTGCCTACTATCAGCGTCAGGTGCAGGTGCTCTTCGATGCCTATGTTGGCACCCACGAGTTGATGGACAACGGCAAGGCAACCTACATTGAGGTGCTCGCCGCCCAGGAAGACCTGCTCAGCTCCCAGCTCAACGATGCCCTCAACATGTATAAAGGCACTCAGGCCGTCATTGCACTCTACATCGCTCTGGGCGGCGGGGCGAAATAGAGACTTGCGCGCACCAGATTCCTGCCGATTTCAAGAAATTGGCGCTTCATTGCGAAGCAGCGGCCGGCAATGAAGCGGAGGCCAAACATGTTGGAAACTACGCGGCAGCGAAGAAACAGAATTATTCATTTCATTCAGCAGACAAGCAATCTGTAAAAAAACATCACCGTGAATTTAGTAGCAATCGTAGGACGCCCGAACGTGGGCAAGTCAACTCTTTTCAATCGTCTCACCGGCACTCGTCAGGCCATCGTCAGCGATGAAGCCGGAACAACGCGCGACCGTCAGTATGGCAAGGTTGAGTGGAATTCCCATGAGTTCAGTGTGGTCGACACTGGAGGTTGGGTTGTGAAGAGCGACGACATTTTTGAGGGCGAGATACGCAAGCAAGTTTCGCTCGCCACAAGCGAAGCCGACCTCATTCTCTTTTTGGTCGATGTCAAGACAGGCATCACCGACCTCGACGAGGAGGTGGCAAAAATACTGCGCCGCAGCAAAGCTCCCGTGTTGCTTTGTGTCAACAAGGTCGACGACAATGCCGACCGCTACGGAGCTCCCGAGTTCTACGCCTTGGGGCTTGGCGACCCGTTCTGCATTTCGTCGGCCACGGGCAGTGGCACGGGCGATTTGCTCGATCTGATCATCTCGCGCCTCGATTTCAACAAGGCTTCGGAGCAGCAGGACGACAACATTCCCCGCATAGCCATCGTGGGACGCCCCAATGCAGGAAAGAGCAGCCTGCTGAATGCTTTCATTGGCGAGGAGCGAAACATTGTGACCGATATTGCCGGCACCACCCGCGACAGCATACTGACACTCTACGACAAGTTTGGATTTAACTTCTATCTCGTCGACACTGCCGGCATACGGCGCAAAAACAAGGTTAGCGAAGATTTGGAGTTCTACAGCGTGATGCGCGCCATTCGCAGCATTGAGAATTCCGATGTGTGCATTCTCTTGCTCGATGCCACGCGTGGCATTGAAGCGCAAGACATGAACATTTTCCAGATTGTGCAGAAAAATTCCAAGAGCCTTGTGGTGGCCATCAATAAGTGGGACCTCGTTGAAGACAAGTCGACCGAGGCGCAGAAACATTTCATCGACACCATTCGCGAGCGCATGGCTCCGTTTTCCGACTTCCCCATTATTTTTGCCTCGGCGCTCACCAAGCAGCGCATCTTCAAGGTGCTCGAAACGGCCAAGGAGGTCTATCTGAATCGCAAGCGCAAAATTTCCACCTCGAAGCTCAACGAGGAACTGCTTCCCCTGATTGAAGCCTTCCCGCCGCCTTCGATGAAGGGCAAGTACATCAAGATTAAATACTGCTCCCAAGTTCCCGATACACAGATACCGACCTTCATCTTCTATGCCAATCTGCCGCAGTACGTGAAGGAACCCTATCGCCGCTTTCTCGAGAATAAAATTCGCGAGCGTTGGAACTTTACGGGCACGCCCATTAACATTTTCATTCGTCAGAAGTGATGAGAAACGTCTTTCTGCCTCTGCTGCTTGTCTCGGCCATGCTCTGTGGCTGTGGCGGCTCGGCCGAAAAACCCGTGCGTCCGCCAAAGCCCGATGCAGTGCTCGAAATGTATAATCACTACGTCGAAGGGAAATATGCCGACTATGTGAGAGAAATACATTCGAACATCGGCAAGCCCGAGTCTTTTCTTGAGCAGATGGAGTGGCTCATGCAGCAAAATGCAGCTCGCCAGATGGCCGAGCGCGGCGGTGTGGCGAAGGCCGAGGTGGGGCGCATAGAGCAGGATAGTGTCTTTGCCAATGTCTTCATGCTCATTTCTTACGGCGACAGCAGTCGCGAAGAGATTTTGCTACCCCTGGTGTTCGACAAGGGCCGCTGGTGGATTAGGTGAATGTGTTTTTTCCTTAATTATTAAGTGGCGACTATGAAACGACTCTTTGCCCTTTTTCTCTCGATGGCCTTTGCCGTAGGCCTAAGTGCCCAACTTCCCGTCTACGTTTGGCAAGGTTGGACCGACCACACCTCGGAAGCATCGCTCGAGCGCGACTTTGCGCTTTTGCGTCAGCGCGGCGTGGAAGGTGTGTGTTTCAATGCGGGTTTCAATCTCGACCGCATTCGCCTTGCGGCCCGGGCTGCCAAGGCCGCCGGACTCGTCTATCATGCTTGGGTGCCTTGCATGCTGCAGGGCGGGCTGCCCCGCGAGTGGTATGCCGTTAACCGTCTGGGCCAGTCGGCTGCCGACGTGCAGGCCTACGTGCCCTATTATACCTGCCTCGACCCCCACAACAAGCAGGTGCAGGAGTGGTTTGTCGCCAAGTTCGACTCGGTGGCTCAGATTGCCGATGTCGACTACGTGCAGCTCGATTATATTCGCTATGCCGACGTGATTTTGGCGCGCGGACTTTGGAAGAAGTACGGGCTCGTCATGCGCGAGGAATATCCCGTGGCCGACTATTGCTATTGCGACGACTGCGTAGCCGATTTCAAGGCACAGTCTGGCATCGACATACGCCAGGCTAAAGACCCAAGCCGTGTGAAGCAGTGGGCCCAGTTTCGCTGCAATGTGGTTACGCATCTCGTAGGCCGCATTGCCGATGTCGTGCATGCACGCGGCAAGCTGGTGAGTGCCGACGTGTTTCCTGGCCCGCAGAGCCACGCCGTATGGATGGTGCGTCAGGAGTGGAACAAATGGAAGGTCGACGCGCTGTTTCCGATGAACTACAATGATTTCTATCTGAAGCCGGCCAAGTGGGTGGGCAAGGTCACTCGCGAGGAGGTGCGCGCCGTAGATGGAAAGGTGCCCATATATAGCGGACTTTTCATCAGCAAGCACTGGCGCGTAAAAGAATATATTAAAGATCCCGAGGGGCATGGCCTATCGCCCGACGAGCTTCGCACAGCAGTGAAGGCGGCACGCAAGGCCGGGGCCCGCGGCCTATGCCTCTTCAGCGCCGCCAGCATGACCGAGGACCACTGGAAGGCTCTCGAAGAAGCCAATCGCTGAAACAGTTGGCTCGACAGTAAAATCTGTTGAGCCGATGCGATAAAAAAGTTCGGAACTTGTTGAAATTATCTCCGAACTTTTCTGAATTATCTCCGAGCTAATTTAAACTATCTCCGAGCTTGTTTTTTCAGGCTCGGAGATAGTCTTTTCTGCGTCTCGGTTGGCTGCTGCTGTCGGGCAGGCAGCCTGCGGCAATGACTACTTTCAGTTTAGGCGTAGCTATGCAGGCCGCCCAAGATGTAGTTTACGCCGAAGTAGGTCATCAGCACACTCATGAAGGCCAACACCATGAACAGGTGGTAGCGCTTGTCGTTTTGCAGGCTGCGCCATATTTTTTGGTGGAAGGGTATGCTGTAGATAAGAAAGGTGATGAGCGCCCATGTTTCTTTAGGGTCCCAGCTCCAGTAGTTGCCCCATGAAATGTTAGCCCAGACGGCGCCCAGAAAAATGCCGCATCCGAGCAAGAACACTGCGGGATAGAGCAACAGTCGGCTGAAGAGCGTGAGCTGTTTGAGGCGCTCCGACTTTTCGGCTGCGGGCTGCTTGGCGGCCGCGAGCATCAGGGCGAAAAAGCCAGTGAGCATGGTGAAGGCCAGCAGGGCATAGGCCAGCATGATGACGCTCACGTGCAGGCTCAGTATGGGCGAATTGAGCACAGGCATGAGATGAGAAATCTGAGGGTTCATCTCGGCCAGATGGGCTACGAGCAGCGTAAATCCCGAGAGCATCATGCCCAATGGCAGTGCGAAGGCATAGCGGCGGTGTGCCCAAGCCGTGATGCCGAGTGCTGCCAGTGAGAGAAAGAGCATGGTTTCGTATCCGTTTCCCATGGGAATGCGGCCGCTCACATACCAGCGAAGCGCGTACCCTGCCGTGTGGATGGCCAGCGCGAGCCACATGGTTGCTTCGAACCCTCTTTGCGCGTGCCGAAGGGTGGCGGTGTGGCTCTGAGGATGGCTCATGCGCCAGAGCAACGCAACGAAGGCCAGCATGCCCACCGTGAGACAAATCATGAAGAGCCACTTGGTGTAGTCAATCTTCAACAACAGCAGTTCGGCCTCCACGCGCCCCTCGCTCACACGGGCAGCTTTCGGCGCCATCTGCACCAGCCGGCCTTCGGCCAGCATGATGAGCAGACCCACCTTTTCGTCGAGCTCGCGCACGTCTTTGTCGGCAGCGTCGGTGCCCCCATGGGTGCGCACGAGGTCGTTCAGTTTGTAGCGTCCCTGGTCGAAGAGTTCGCTCATTTTGGCATATTTTCCCTTGATGCCCAATTTTGCGCGCAGCGCGCCGCTCTTTATCTTGATCATGGGCTGGTCTTTCCAGGCGTCGGGCCTCATGCCCCAGCCTATGCACACTTGCTCTGCGCTCAGGCCGCGATACGTGCCGCGGCCATACACTTTGCGGAGCAAGTCGTGCGCCAGGGCGCCGAAGGGCATCACTCTGTCTTCATATACCACCTGTCTTCGTGCTGCGCGGCTGGCCATATCGGCCTTCACGGTGGGCACGGCTTCGCGCGCCATTCCCGACAGAGGCAGGCACACGAGCAGCAGGGCGAAGAGGCTGCGCTTTTGAAGCAACGGATGGCGCCACAGCTTCCGATATTCGCCGCTACGCGAGAGCATCACTCCGAGCATGCTCAGCGCAAAGAGCAGATAGCCGGCATAGGTGAGCCGTGTGCCCCATACGTCGTGGCTCACGGTGAGAATAGTGCCCTGTTGGTCGCTGTCGAACGAGGTCTGGTAGAACCTATATCCCTCCATGTCGAGCGTATGGTTCATCGAAATCACATGAGCCCGGCTCTTGCCACCACTCGTACAAACCACGTGGCTTTCATAGTCGGCTGGAGCCATGGTGCCGGCGTAGTTCACGATACGAAAACTGTCGAGCCGCAGTGTGAAAGGCAGCTTGCTGGACTCTTCCTTCCCCTTCTCAAAAAAATAGTCGGCACTGCTGCCTTGACGCAGGTGGAGCGTGCCTTCGCTCGAGCTGACGAACGACACGGCAGCGCCCAGCAGAATGACAAGAAACGAAACATGGAGCAAGCCCACGGCCACTCGTTTCCACACCTGCCGCCGCAGCAGCATCATAACCGACACAACGGCCAGCCCCATCCAGAGTGTGAGAAACCATTGCGTGTGGTAAATGTTTGTGGCGGCAAATTCTGTGCCGTAGAGCCGTTCTAAAAAAGTTGATACTGCCAGTACGCCGACCAGTAGTATCAACAATGTTGTGAGCCAAAGCTTGAGTGTTTTCATAAGCCAGCTTAAAGCGGGGCATAAGCCTCATTCTTTTGATTGGTTACGCCCATACATTCCATTTCGATGAGCCAGCCCGGACGACAAACGGGGGCGAGCAAAAACACCTTGGGCTTGCCCGGAAAGCGTTCGTCATAGATTTTGCGCACTACGGCATAGTCGGCAATATCGCGCAGGTAGACAATCATCTGCGCCACGTTGTCGAAAGTGGCCCCGGCCTCCTTGAGCAGGGCGTCCACGTTTTCGAGCATGCGGTCGGCCTGCTTGCGAATGTCGCCGGGGTGGAGAATTTTGCCTTGGTCGTTGATGCTGGCCGTGCCCGATACGAAGAAATGGCGTCGGTCGCCGTAGTCCACACAAGTGCCGCGCTCAAAGCTCACTCCGTATTCGCTCGTGCGGTTAAGGTGGTCGGAGGCATAAAGATAGTGCATCTGTCCCGGCTCGAGCCCGCCCACGGCATAGGCGTCCATCTGCACGAAAACCTTGGGGTCGGCCTGCCGTCCGCCAATGCCGGTGGAGGCAATGAAGTGAGTTTCGTTGGTCAGACCCTGTATGATGAAGGCTGCGTTGCGGGCTCTGACCATTCCGGCGTATTGGTTGTCGATGTCGTTGACGAAGAGCCACGTTCGCACGCAGTTGTCGGCCAGCGTGCAGTCTTGTTCGGCCAGCTGGGTTACGTATTCGTTGAAAAGAATGCTGGTTTGCGCCTCCGAGTCGGCCTCGTTGTTGAACATGCCGCCCATCCAGAGGTGGCGATATGCGCCATGGCGTGCCTCAAAGAAGTTATTGCCCTGCAGCGAGCGCGGCTGCACGTCCGACATGAAGTAGACCCACAGTGCCACCTTGGTGCCGTCGAGCGGAGGTTGCTGAATCACGGAGAGGGCTCCCAGCGTGTCGTCAAACTCCTGTACGTAGACTTGCGGACCTTGGTTGGAGGCATCGCTCAGGAAGTAGCGCTTAAAGACGGGGAGCGCATCGCTCAGACGGTCTTTGAGCAGATTGAAATAGGCGCCCCTCAGGCTTTCGAGTTGTTGCTCGAAGGGCAGTGTGGCATCCGACACGTGAATCATCACTTGGTATTCCTTCACGCCGCCAGCGGCTTCGAAGCTGAATATCTCGGCGTAGGCGTTGTCGAACGTCAGTGTTTGTTGGTTATTATCCATTGGAGTATTTCTTTTCGGGTGTATGGCGGCATGTGCCGCGCTTTTGCTTATTGCTGAGCGCCGTGTTCCATCCAGTCGTCGAGCATTTGCTGGATGCGCGTGTCGGTTATTTCGCTCGTATGGTCGTAGTGCCATTGCTGCTCGCGGCTCAGGGAGGTGAAAAGTGCCCGGTGCAGAATGCTCTGTGCCGAGTCGCCAGGCTCAACGAGGTGAGCGCCGTCCACCTTTTGTGAAGGCTGGCCCACGAGTGCGGCATAGCTGCGCCCTTCGGTCAGGTAGAGGTTGGCAGCCGCCCGGTTGCTCGCGCCGTGGCAGTTGGCACACGTGGTGGTGAACACCTTGCCCTGAATGGCTTCGAACATGCTGGCCCTCACGCGGCCGAAGTCGAAGCGAATGGTGTCGGCGTTTGTGGGAAACTGCTCGCGCCTCACTTCGGCAAAGGTATAGATGCGCTGGCGAATGCGGTTGAGCACACAAAGCTCGAGCGAGGCGATGCTGGCCGGTATGCCGCTCATCACGACGTCGATGTCGCCGCTCGTGGAACGGCTTATGTAGCGTATGATGCTGGCATATTCGCTATTGGACTCAAAGCCGGCGAGTGCCAGCGTGTAGCCCTCGGCCCAGGTGTCGGCGCCGCTCAGGGTGCCTTGCACGCGGGCAGGCTGGCCGTCAACGCTGGTTTCATATTCCTCGTTTATGAGTCCGTCGTCGCACGAACTGGCGACAGCCATAAGCACGGGCAAAATTAGTAAATAGATTATAGTGTGTCTCATTTTGGAGTTACTTTTTTGTGTCGGGCGCGTCAGAAAGTGTATTGCAGCATCACTTTTACCGTGTGTGTGGCCAGTCCCAAATCGTCGTTGTCGCGGTCAAGCTGGGTTTTGTGTCCGGTGCGTCCGGTATACTGATACATGCCCTGAAGCTTGAGGTTGGTGTTGGGGAAGAAGTAGTTGAGGCCCACTGCGGGCATGTTCAGCATTCCGTCCTTGCCAGAGCCGTTGCGGTCGAGAAAGTCGTAGCGCGCTGCGAGCTGAAGGTGCTTGGTGACGAAGTATCCGGCCTGTGCATAGGCGCCCCAGTAGTTAAAGTCTTCGCTGATTTTCTGACGCTTGGTGAAGTTTACGTTCATATAGTAGGCTTCGGCGCCGAAATACCAGCGGTTTTTGAGCCATGCAAACTCGATACCGGCTCGGAAGTCGTTGGTGCTTTCGCTTTCGCTTTCGACATTTTCGGACACCGAGAGGCCAATGAGCATGCGGTCGAGGTTCAGGCGGTTGGGGTCGCCCTGAGTGGATGGCATCACGCCTTTGGGCATGTATGTGAAGCGTCCGGCATAGAGCAGGGCGGGTATGTGCCAGTCGTCGCTCAGGGTTTTCGTGGCGGTGTTTACGCTCGCGCCGGTGCCGTTGAAGATGCCCACTTCGTAGCCAAATTTCTTGCCCAGCAGTCCGTGGATTTCAACGCCCAGGTCGAAGCCTGTGCCTATGGTGGGGGTTACGGCGTTGAGCGAATGGGGCATGATGGTTGATGCCGTGAGCGAAGTGGGAAGCTGCGGCATGAGCGTGGCACCGAGCGTGGTGAGATAGGCGTGGGTGAAGGGTGTCTTGAATTTTCCCACCTTGATGGCAAATTGTTCCTTCAGCTTCACGTCGAACCACGCCTGCTGAAGCAGGTTGCCCCCGCTGGCAGCAGCGTTCACCGTGAGGTTATATGTGATTTTGTCGAAGGCTTTTCCCGTGAAGCCCAATACGGCATAGGGCATGGCAAAGCCCGAATTGGCTACGTTGTCTTGGTTGTAGGCTTTGTCAAGGCCCTCGTCGTCGTAGTAGTTGTATGTGGCTGTGCCCTGCACGAGCAGATAGGGTTTCAACACGAAGTCGCCCTTTTTCGACGAGATGGTAAATCCGGTTTTGTCGCCCACGGAAACTACGCCGTTTTCGGTTTCTTCTTCTTCCTGCTGAGCGTGTGCCATAAGGGGTAGTGTGGCTGCAAGGGCCACTATGAGTATTTTTTTCATTGAGATAAGTAATGCTGTGTTTTGAAGTGTTTCTATGCTGTGTGGTGGTTTTCTTTTTGTCTGGCTCATGAGTCGTGCGCCCTGGCGTTTGCTTCAAAGAGTTGGGCCGATGGTCTGAACTGCCGGGCCGACAGTGTGAACTATTGGCCCAAGTGTTTTGGCCCCATGGCCATTGCTATAGCGACCAGAGGAACGAGACGAGTGCGTCGCGGTCGGCCTTGGGCATGTTCTTGAACTTGTTTTTCGAGGCTTCGCCCTCGCCGCCGTGCCACATGATGGCTTCCACAAAGTTGCGGGCGCGGCCGTCGTGAAGAAAGCTGGTGTGTCCGTTCACTACCTGCTGCAGCCCGATGCCCCAGAGCGGCGTGGTGCGCCATTCGTTGCCGCGTGCCAGTCCGCTCACGTAGTTGTCGTTGAGTCCCACGCCCATGATTTCGGAACCCATGTCGTGAAGCAGGAAGTCGGAGTAGGGGTGAATGGTCTGGCTGCCCAGCCATGGAAGCTCGGTGCCCATGAGCAGTGTGGCTCCGCGCGGCCGTGTGTGGAGCGTCGTGGTGTGACACAGGTGGCAGCCTGCGGCATAGAACATCTGTTCGCCGCGTTTCACTTGCGGGTCGTTCACATTGCGTCGGGCCGGCACACTCAAGGCATGCAGATACAGGTCTACGTCTTCCATGTCGCGGGCCGACACATCGAGCTGCGAGTAGGACAGACCCATCATGGAGCCTTCGTTGACTTGGGCCTGTCCCTCACAAATCTCTTCGGGGTAGCGGCTGTTAGTTACGCCCATGTCGCTCGAAAAGCCGAGTTCCACCGTCAGGTCGGCGTGTTGTGCCTTGTTGCCCGAGAGTCCGAGTTGCCTGATGCCGCGTTCCACAATGTAGTTGGCCCGTCCCGAAATGCCCCATTCGGGGTAGTTGCTGCGCTGCGCCAGTTGTTCAATCTCGTGGCGGTCGAGGGCCATCATTTGTCCCATTCCCACGTGGCGCAGGGGAATGCGCACGGTGCAGAAAAGGTCTTCGGGGGCAATGCTGTCGGCATACCAGTCGGTGATGGTGTATATGGGCACGCAGAGTTCGTAGGTCTCGCCGTCGGGGAAGGCAAACTGTTCGAAGCGCTTGTCGATTTTCACTTTTCCTTCGGGCCTTACGCCGAGTATCGACTGGTCGTGCAACACGCGGCCGTAGTTCTGGAAAAACGCTCCGTTCTTTCGTGTGATGTAGATCAGGGCCGATGTAAATCCGTAGGGGCCTGAGCCTCCGCTGCTCCAAATGGCCGGCTCCGTGCGCCCGGCGTTGCGATGGCAGCTGCCGCATGAGTAGCCGGCATAGACGGGGCCCAGTCCGCCGCCCTTCACGTTGCCGCTTGTGCGCACGTTGTCGTAGAGGCGGTCGCCCATGTTGAAGCGGCTCTCGAGCTCGCCCGTCACCCAGTCGGCATCTTCGTCGAAGGCGAACGAGCTGCGCAGAAAGTTGGTCGACGTGCCGGCCGAGAGGGCATAGCCTTCGGGCACTTCAATGTCGAGCACGTCGAGGCCGTCGTCGTCGCTGCACGAGCTCATGGCCATGAGCAGGGCGGCCATCGTGCCGATGAAAGTTAGCTTATGCATGAAGTTTTTTTTTTCGCTTGTATAATATTATAAGGAGTGCCCGCCGTTTTTATGCGGCAGGGCACCCGTTTTGTCTTTAGAGCAAACTATTGAATGGTGCGTGCTCTTCCGTCTTTGAAGATGAGGTATTCCAAGGTGTGAAATCCGCGCAGGCTCTGAGCGGCGGCTATGGCGTCGGCGTGAGGGTTGCTGCCCTCGGGCGCGTCTTCGTCGACCTCTTCAAACTCGCCGGTCCAGTCGAGTGCACTGAAGTCTCCGCTGTTGAGAATGTTGGCAATGCCCACGGGGTCGAGCGGCCAGGAATCCATGTTGGGGTCGAGCCCCTTGTCGGCTACGGGGCCGAAGAGGAAACCTTCGCTGCATTCCCATGGAGTGCGGGCGGCAAACCAAGCCTGGGCACAGCTCTCGAAGGCCGTGTTCGACGGATTGCGGGCAAACGTGTTGACAGCCGTGCGCAGCTGGCCCACTTTTTCGCGTAGGTCGCTGTATGTGGGCACCACTACGCCGTCTACGTATTGCGCCACCACGGGATCGAGAAGTTCGTCGGTGAATTGTGCCGCATTGTTTTGGAAGTAGGGCTTCAGCTGTTGGTTAAGCACATCCTCGAGGTCGGCACAGGCCGTCATGGCCTTGGGCACGTTTTCGTGGGCTATGTTGTTGCGGAAGGGAGCCTCCATGTCGTTGAAGATGGCTGTGTAGGCCTTGTCGATGGCAGCCTTTACTCTGTTGTCGAGCGCGGCGTTGCGAGCGGCCACGAAAGCCGATAGCGAGCTGGGGTGCACGGTGCCGTCGAGCGAACCAAAGTAGGCATTGCGCACAGAGAGGATGTTGTTGGAATAGTCCTCGATGGAGTGCCAGCTATACCACGACTCTACTGCATAGAGCGCCTCGGTGATGCTGCCCTGGCGGTAGAGCTTGTAGGGGTCGCCGATTTTGGCCGAGCCCACCTCGTTGGCAATGGTCACACAGCCGTCGATGATTTGCTCCACGCAGTTGAGAGCCGACAGGAAGCCGCCCGATCTGTGATTTTTGAACACGTTGGCATAGCTCTCGCCGCCGTTGAAGTTCACGGTCCAGTCGTTGTAGAGCGTCTGGGCGTCGTTGTTCAGTCGGTTGGCCACGGCTTGCATGTAGGCTCCCCATTTCATTTGGTTGCTGGATGTGCAATCGAGGATGGCAGCCTTTTCAAATTCAATTTCTCCGTTTTTGTCGTCGCTGCATGAGCTCAGGCCAGTTGCGAGGCCAAGGCTCAGGGCGGCAATGAGCATTAGGTTTTTTTTCATAGTGTTTCTTATGTTTTTAGGTGTTGTTTTTCTTTAGAGGATTGGGGCTATTTCTTGAAAAACCATCCTACGTAGGCCACTCCGATGGCCAGTTCGTTTTCGCTGTTGAAGCGTCCGGTTCCAAAAATCTTGTGTGTGCCAATTTGGCGTGTGGTGTAGTTGGCCTTCACCACGAGGTTGGGCAGCACGTTCCAGTTGGCGCCGAAACTCCAGAGGCTCACCTGGCAGCGGTCGTCCATGTCGGACGTAGCCTTTTGGCCTGCCTCCTGGCTGTTGTAGTAGTTGTAGTGCACAAAAGGCGTGACGGCGGGGAAATGTTTTACGTGCTTAAAGATGTTGCGCAGGTTGAGCCCCACTTCGGCGTGCCATGTCAGCGCCAGTTTGGCCACGGTTGGTGTGCGGTTGTAGGGCGAGGATTTACCTATGTTGCGAATGACGAAACTCACGTCGTCGGCTTTGCTCAAGTGGCCCTGCGTGAAATTGGCGCGGGCGCTGAAGTATCGGCCCACGTATTGACCGTCGAAACTGACCACGCTCACGGGAATCTTGCCGTAGGAGCCAAATGTCTTGAGCTTGTCGTCGTTGGCGCCGGCGTCGGGGCAATAATAGAAACTGCCGCCCAGGCGCAGGCCTTCGATGCCGCGCCAGTCGAGTCGGAGCACGTAGGCAGGCGAGGTGAAGTTGTCGGCTTCAAAGAAGTTTTGTTTGCTCTTCTTCATCCAGTTGTATTTGTCGAAGCCGGCGGCATTGGCGCCAGCCACGATCATGGCCTGATAGTCGAACGTATAGGCATTGCGGCCCAGTGTGCCAAAGATTTCAAGTCCTGTTTCGTGCCATGTGGAGGGCATAATCTTTGTGTCGCCCTCGGGGCGCATGGCGGTGAAGAAGTTTGTAGGCTCATGGTGTGTGTTGGTAAGTCCTACGGGCAAGATGAGATGGCCCACTCGCACGTTGATCTGCGGCACGATGAAGCGCGTGATGTGGAATTGCTCCAGGGCTACTTCGCCGCCCTTCTCGATTTCGGTTTCATATTCGCCGTTTTCGCTTCCCGTGCCTTCCTCTATTTCGTAGGTCACGCCCGTGCCGCCCGATTCAAACTCCACTTCGGCGCCGAGCTGCCACTTTGAGTTGAATTTATAGTCCATGGCGATGACAAAGCGCGGTATGGCGATTTCGGCATGGTTGATGCGCGTGTTGCCGTTGGGCAGAAACCAGCGATTCTTGCCGTAGTCCATCCATCTGGCCGTCATCTCTCCATAACCGCCGAGGCGAAACTTGAAGTCGTCGGCCTGTTTGCTCTTTGTGTCGGCACTCGCGTGTGTGGCTGAGTCGGCCGCAACCTTTTCGTAGGGCCCGGCGGCGATGGCCACGGGCGAGGCGGCCAGCATCATTGAGCCCATAATGATCGTAAGTATTTTCATCGTTTGTTTTGTTGTGTTATTGGTTCAGAGGCCAGCGCCTTCAGCTATCGTTGCAGCGGTTCATGACCTTCTGAGATTTCGGCTGCAAAATTAGGGAGCGTCGTTTTTTGTTTCAATAACCACTTTTTGTGAATAACCTCCCGTTTTGGGGTATTTTAGGCCCCAAGTCTTTTCACTGCCCTTGTGGCTGGCAAAAAACGAGCGCGGCGATGAGCGCAACAGTCGGCCCGATAGTTTAAACCATCGGCTCAACTCTTTGGAATACAGCCAGTCTTGAGAATGACAAATCTGCAAGTCTTTGGCCTGGGAACCATCTAAAAAGTGGGAGGCGGGCATGGGGAATTCGCAAATTTGATATAATTTTGCAGCTTGAAAACAAATAATGGGACACTCCCCATTGCAAAATTTCAAGGATGAACCTCTTTTTTAGCGAGACTGACAAAATGTGTCAGGTCATCAGCGAAGAATATCATCTTCTGCAGCTGATGAGCCGCTTCGGCATATCCCTCGGCTTTGGCGAGCGCACCGTCAGGGAGGTGTGTGAGGAGCATGGCGTCGATGTGGCCACCTTTCTGGCTGTGGCCAACTTCATAAAAGGCGGTGAGCACACAGCGGCCTATTTCATTGACAAGGTTTCCGTGCGTGCCCTGATATCCTATTTGGAGCAGGCTCATGCGTATTTTCTCGACTTCCAGTTGCCCGAAATGCGCCGCAAGTTGCTCAGCGCCATAGCCTTTGACAACGACACCACGCAGGTGCCTATCCTTATCATGAAGTTCTTCGACGAATTTTATGGCGAGGTGCGCAACCACATGCAAAGCGAAAACCGCCGCACCTTCCCCTACGTGGAAGCCCTCCTTGAGGGCCGGCTCAGCGAAACGTACAACATTTCCATGTATAGCCGTAACCACGATGCTATCGACAAGCGCCTGCAGGAACTAAAGAATATCATCATAAAATACTACAAGTCGGGCAAGGACACCCAGCGACTCAGCAGCGCCCTGTTCGACATATTCAACTGCGAGTCGGAGCTCCATGTGCACAACGCCATCGAAGACTATCTCTTCGTGCCGGCCGTAAAACTGCTCGAGGAGTGTGTGCGCACCCAAACCCATTCCGACACTCCCGCTCCCGACCCCGAGCGCCGCGACGACACCCTTTCGGAGCGCGAAAAGGAAATCGTGGGCTGCGTGGTGCGCGGTATGTCGAACAAAGAGATTGCCGAAAAACTCTTCATCTCGGTCAATACAGTGTTGACCCACCGTAAGAACATTGCCCGCAAACTTGCCATTCGCAGTGTCTCAGGCCTCACCATCTATGCCATAGTTAATGGCATCGTCAATATCGACGAAATAGACCTGAAGTGAACCCCGCGCAAAAAAGACGCGGCCAAGAGTTGCAAATGTGGCGCAAAATGAGTATTTTTGCGCTTTAATTTTTATATAAAGCCGATGCGCTCGGCCTGGCAAGCTGCTTACGTTCTCCTAAAACCGCATATCATGGAAAAAATTCAAGTGCTCGACAAACAATTCCGCCCCTACATTCCAGAGGCAGAAGTCAAGAAACGCGTAGCCGCGATGGCCGCTCAAATTAGTAGCGACATGGAAGGCCGCAATCCGCTCTTTGTAGCCATACTCAACGGAGCCTTCGTCTTTGCAGCCGACCTCTTTCGCGACATCAGCGTGCCGGCCGAAATATCCTTCGTTAAAGTCTCGTCCTACATGGGTACCGACACCACCGGAAGCGTGTCCGACCTCATAGGCCTCACCGAAGACATTGCGGGCCGCACAGTCATCGTCGTGGAAGACATTGTCGACACCGGTCTCTCCATGAAACACGTCCTTGAAATGCTCCAGGCCAAAAAACCAGCCGAGGTTCGCATAGCAGCCCTGCTTCTGAAACCCGATAAGCTCGAGGTGCCCGTCAATATCGACTATTGCGGCTTCAAAATCCCCAACGACTTTATCCTTGGCTACGGCCTCGATTACGACGGCTACGGGCGTAACCTGCGCGACATCTACGTGCTCGACACAAAGTGAAACACCAGGCGCCGCGGCGCCCACACAATATAATATTATAGCATGAAAAATATCGTCATCTTTGGGGCCCCAGGCTCCGGAAAAGGCACTCAGAGCGACCTGCTCGTAGAAAAATACGGATTTAAGCACATTTCTACGGGCGACGTGTTGCGTGCCGAAATCAAAAACGAAACCGAATTAGGCAAAACCGCTAAGCAGTTCATCGACAACGGCCAGCTCGTGCCCGACTCGCTCATCATCGACATCCTGGCAGCCACCTACGATGCCCTGGGGCAGTGTGAAGGCGTAATCTTCGACGGCTTTCCGCGCACCATTCCGCAGGCCGAAGCCCTCAAAGCCATGCTTGCCGAGCGCGGCACGGCGGTGAGCGCAATGCTCGAGCTGCAAGTGCCCACCGAAATGCTCGTGGAGCGTCTCGTAAACCGCGGTAAAACGTCGGGCAGGGCCGATGACAACGAGGAGACCATTCGCAAAAGGCTCGACGTATATGAAAGCCAAACCTCGCCCCTCATCAGCTGGTATGAAACCGAGGGCCTGCGCAATGCCGTCAAAGGTTATGGCACCCTGCAGGAGATTAACGACGCTCTCTGCGCCATCATCGACAAACTCTGAGCACGCAGCGCAGCAATAGTTCAGGACTTCGCCTAAGCAAAGCCACATGGAAAGCAATTTCATTGACTACGTAAAAATATATTGCCGCTCTGGTAAGGGCGGCCGCGGCTCCATGCACCTTCATCATGCCAAGTATAATTACAACGGCGGTCCCGATGGCGGCGATGGCGGGCGTGGCGGGCACGTGTTTCTGCGTGGAAACCACAATTTCTGGACACTGCTTCACCTGCGCTACGACCGTCACGTCTTTGCCGGGCATGGCGGCAACGGAGGCAAAAACTGCAGCACAGGCAGCGACGGCGAAGATAAATATATCGACGTGCCCTGCGGCACCGTGGCTTATGATGCCGACACGGGCAAATATCTCTGCGACATCACCGAAGACGGACAAGTCGTGATGCTCTTGCGCGGCGGACGCGGCGGACTTGGCAACTATCAGTTCCGCTCGTCGACCAATCAGGCTCCGCGATTTGCGCAGCCAGGCGAGCCCATGCAGGAGCTCAATGTGGTTTTAGAACTGAAACTGCTGGCCGACGTGGGCCTGGTGGGCTTTCCCAACGCCGGAAAGTCGACCCTGCTGAGCGCACTCTCCTCGGCCCGTCCCAAAATTGCCGACTATCCGTTTACCACCCTCGAGCCTTCGCTCGGCATCGTGGCCTATCGCGAAGGGCGCTCCTTTGTGATGGCCGACATTCCCGGCATTATCGAGGGGGCTGCCGAGGGGCGCGGACTGGGGCTGCGCTTCCTGCGCCACATTGAGCGCAACTCGCTGCTGCTCTTCATGGTTCCGGGCGACAGCGACAACATTCGCCGCGAATATGAGGTGCTCCTTGGCGAGCTTGAGCGATATAATCCGCAAATGCTCGAAAAGCATCGCGTCTTGGCCGTGACCAAGAGCGATTTGCTCGACGACGAGCTTATCGAAATGCTCCGGGCCGAATTGCCCGACGACATTCCTGCGGTCTTCATCTCGAGTGTGACGGGAAAGGGAGTCGACGTGTTGAAAGACATGCTCTGGGCCGAGCTCAACAGCGAGAGCAACAAGTTGCAGAGTGTGAGCGAAGGCGGCAGTCTGGTGCATCGCGACCGAGAGGTGCAACGCTTCGCCTCCGACTTTGCCGACTGGACCGACGACTATGCCGAAGAGGCCGAAGAAGACGACGTGGAGGACCTTGAAGAATACGAACTTGAAGACCTTGAAGGGTAAATAGTTTTTTTGTTGTCGGCTTTGCCAGTGCGCCAGTGGCGTGAGGCGAAGCCGATTTGCGTTATCCGTATGAATATGTTGCGCTATGATTTTTCGCCCCGCGTGGTGGCTTTCACTACCACGCGCGAGGGTGGTGTGAGCCTTGGTGCGTATGCTTCGATGAACGTCAACCCCTTTTGCGGCGACCGCCCCGAGCAGGTGGCCGAAAACCGGCGGCGCCTTTGCGCGGCATTGGGCATTGCGTCAGCCCGACTTGTTTTTCCGCACCAAACGCATACATCAAACGTGCGCCGTGTGGATAGCACCACCTTGCCAGATGCGCTCGATGATGTTGACGCCGTGTTTACAACCGAGCGCAATTTGTGCATAGGAGTGTCGACTGCCGACTGCTTGCCGCTGCTTCTGTGCCATGCCGAAGCGGGAGTGGTTGCAGCGGTCCATGCCGGATGGCGCGGCACGGCGGGCCTGATTGCGCGGGCCACGGTCGAGGCCATGCGCGATGAGCTGGGTGTCGATGCGGCCGGGCTCCGGGTGCAGATGGGGCCGTGCATCGGGCTGGCAGCCTTTGAGGTGGGCGACGAGGTGTGTGAGCAATTTCGGCAGGCTGGCTTCCCCATGGAGCGTGTGGCAAGGCGCATGGGGCCGAGGTGGCACATCGACTTGCAGGAGGCCAATGCCTGGGCGCTCGAGGTGGCGGGCGTCAGGGCAGAGAGCATTGTGCGCAATCCGCATTGCACGTTCACGGAGCACGGACGCTTTTTCTCGGCTCGCCGTCTGGGCATTGCATCGGGGCGTCTGCTCTCGGGCATTATGCTGCGCTGAGGCAGCGCCGTAAAGTGACGCCATGATTGCTCGGTAAAGGCCGTTTTACGGCGCAGGGGCCTAAAAAATGCGCAAAAATGTTGTGCATAAAGAAAATAATAGCTACTTTCGCCCTGACGACATACACTTTATTAACCATAAAATCAATTATCATGGCTTACAAAATCATTGACGTAGAGGGCATTGGCCCTGTTTATGGCGAAAAGCTCGAGGCTGCAGAAATCAAGACCGTAGAACAACTGCTTGAGGCTTGCTGCAAGCCTGCCGGCCGCAAGGCTCTGGCCGAAAAGACCGGCATTGCCGAAAAGCTCATCCTCACCTGGACTAACCATGCCGACTTGATGCGCATTAACGGCGTAGGTCCTCAGTTTGCCGAGCTGCTCGAGGCTGCCGGTGTCGACACTGTGAAGGAGTTTAAGCATCGCGTGGCTGCCAACCTGCAACCCAAACTTGAGGAAATCAACGCACAGAAGAATCTGGTGGGACGTGTGCCCGCATTGAGCGAGGTTGAGAAAATGATTGCTCAGGCCAAGGAATTGCCTGCCATGATGGAATACTAATTCCCTGCTACGTATGAAAAAATATCTCCGAGCTAATTCAAATTAGCTCGGAGATATTTTTTACTGTCGCCGCGATAGTTTTCAGCGTTGAGCCAGTTGTGAAAACGGGCTTGCTCCGTGGCGGTATGGTCTTAGAAGTTTTCGGGACGAATTTGGAAGTAGCTCTGCGGATGGTTGCAGACGGGACATACCTCGGGCGCCTGTTTCCCAATGACAATGTGGCCGCAGTTGCTGCACTGCCAGATGCAGTCGCCTTCGCGTGAGAAGACGATGGCGTCGGTGATGTTCTTGAGCAGTTTGCGGTAGCGCTCCTCGTGTTCGCGCTCAATGGCACCTACCATCTCGAATTTCTCGGCTATTTCGTCGAAGCCCTCTTCGCGAGCCTCTTTGGCGAAAGTGGCATACATGTCGGTCCATTCGTAGTTTTCGCCGGCAGCTGCATCTTTGAGGTTTTCGGTGGTTTTGGGCACGGCGCCGCCATGCAGATACTTAAACCAGATTTTGGCGTGCTCCTTTTCGTTTTTAGCAGTCTCTTCGAATATGGTGCTCATCTGCACGTATCCGTCCTTCTTGGCGCGCGAGGCGTAGTAGAGATACTTGGTGTGGGCCTGCGACTCACCGGCAAAGGCGGCCATAAGGTTGCGTTCGGTTTTTGTTCCTTTAAGGTCTTTCATAATAGTTCGTAGTTTAATGTGTGAATGTGATGTGTTTGTATGGTTTTTCTTTTTGCAAATATACTCAGATTTTGTGATCTGAAGAAATATGTGGGGGCAAAGTTTTGGTTTGGCCAATATATTTTGTGTCTGTGGCCCTGTGTGACTTGCCGGTGCCGATGCCGACAAGCGAGGAAGGGCTTCCGCGAAAACCCTTCCTTGCTTGTGTGTGGCAGAATGCGTCTTACTTTTTCGGGGCTGCGGTGCCGTGTGTTCACCATTCGTCGTCGTCGCCACCCACTATGCCGTTTTTCATGGCCTCTTCGAGTTTGTCGATGAGGGCGTTGGAGTAGGCGTGTGTCATGACGAGGGCCTTGGCACAGGTGCGCTTCTGGGCATCTTTCTCCACGAAGGGGTAGTGCTTGGCTATCTCCCACTGCTCGTTGTAAAGGCGCGGGTTGGTTTTGTCGTCCTGCTTGCGTTTTGAGTCGCCAAGTGTCTTCTGGTCGGCTGCAGCCACAGTGAGCCATCCTCCGCTGATGTCTTCGAGGATGTCGTAGTTTTGCACGGTGTATGTGACGCGGATTTTTCCGTCTTTGATATCGAAGCGTATGACGGGCGTAATGCTCACTGCATAGCGGTTGAGCGTTCCGGTGTGTTCGGCAATGTCTTCGATGGTTGTTGAGACGATGATGCAGCCTGCCTCTTTGTCGTTGAGCGTAATGGCTGAATTGTCTTTGAAGGTGGCCGTCACCCAGTAGTTGAGAGCCACGTAGAGTTGCTCTTTCGTTTTGCCGGGCAGCTCTATCACTTCGCGGTAGGTGAGGCTTTGGTTTTTGTCGAACGAAATGCTCGGGGCGAGGTTTTGGGCGGCATCGAGCCATTTGCTGCCGTATTTTTCCTTGGCATACTTTTCGAGGTCGGCCTTTTTAATCACCTGAGCGTTTGTGCTGAGAAAGCCGGCGGCCATCATGAAGCCGAGGGCGAGGATGATGTAGGTAATTCTTTTCATATAGTAAGCGGATTGTTAGAGGGTGTGTGGGCGCGATGGTGCAGTCAGAATCGGTAGCGGCATCCCAGGCAGAGGACGCCACGCTCGCCGAAACCGATTTCGCCGAAGGCCCTGAACTTTTTTCCAAACTCGGCGCCGAGGGCGGTTACGTGGAAGACGAAGTCGGTGGCCGTTTCGTTCTTCACCTCGCTGTCGGCTGCCTTGAGATCGTCGGTGGCCTTGATGGTTGAAATCATTACGCCGGCCGAGGCGCTGGAGTAGAGCCCAAAGCTATTCTTTCGAAGCCAGTTGAGCTTCACAGAAGGCATGATGGAGATGTAGAGTGTCTTGAGTTCGTCGTCGGTGCCGAAGGTTTTGTCCCACTTACATCCGGCTACGTTTGCCATGCCGCCCACTGCCACGAGCGGAGTGAGGTGGCGATAGTATTCCACTCCCACGGGGCCCCAAAAACCGGTTTGCGAGCCTGTGCTGAAGGTGAAGGCCTCGCCAAAGATGGAGACTACGTTCGACAGGGAGCCGAAACCATAGTAAATGCCTACTTCGTTCTTGGGCGCCTCGTCTTGGGCGCTGGCGTTGGTGAAGCACAGGGTGGCGACTGCCAGCAGAAGAATAAATTTTTTCATAGCTGTTGTGAATTTTGTTGTTTGGAGGGTCTCTTCTTTGCCCATGTCCATGCGTGGCGCTGGCCCGAGGCTTTGGATCATGTCGGGGACGGCATGCAGAGGTGTGGGACAAAAATGCAGGCCCATGGGCAAAAGTAATAATATAAATGAGATTTGCAGCTTAATTTCGCAAGTAAATGTTTCGTGAACCAAATTATTGTGTAACTTTACGGCCATAAAAAGCAGCGAAGCACGTATGAAAACACCGTTTGGTATCGGTCACGAAAACGTGGAACCGCGCTTCGACATCGTGGCGGGCAATTACGATGAGAGAGCCTGCTACTATTGCGGCACGCGCTGCAAATAGGCCGAAGCAGCGCCGAGATATTTCAAACCATCGGGCCGGCAGTTTTTCCTATCGGGCCGACAGTTTTTCAGAATGCCAACACTATCAATCACAAATACGCAATATTTAATATTATGAAGCAAGACACAGAAATCTTTTCCCTCATCGAGGCCGAACATCAGCGCCAGCTGCGCGGCATGGAGCTTATTGCCAGCGAAAACTTCGTGAGCGACGACGTGATGCGCGCCATGGGCTCGTGGCTTACCAACAAGTATGCCGAGGGCTACCCCGGTCATCGCTACTATGGCGGCTGCGGCATCGTGGACCAAACCGAGACGATAGCCATTGAGCGCATCAAGCAACTCTTTGGTGCCGAATATGCCAACGTGCAGCCTCACTCGGGCGCACAGGCCAACGCAGCCGTATTCCTGGCCTGCCTCACCCCGGGCGATACCTTCATGGGCCTGAACCTCGACCACGGAGGCCACCTCTCGCACGGCTCGGCCGTGAACACGAGCGGCATACTCTATCACCCCATAGGCTACAACCTCGACCGCGCAACCGGACGTGTGGACTACGACGAGATGGAGCGTCTGGCCCTCGAGCACAAGCCGAAACTCATAGTGGGCGGAGGCTCGGCCTACAGCCGCGAGTGGGACTATGCCCGCATGCGCAAGATTGCCGACCAGGTGGGCGCCATCTTCATGGTCGACATGGCGCATCCTGCCGGCCTCATTGCTGCCGGATTGCTCGACAACCCTGTGAAATATGCCCACATCGTGACATCTACCACCCACAAAACGCTGCGCGGACCGCGCGGAGGCATCATCCTCATGGGCAAAGACTTTGAAAATCCATGGGGAAAGACCACCAAGAAGGGCGAAGTGCGCATGATGAGCGCCCTGCTCAACAGCGCCGTGTTCCCAGGTATTCAGGGCGGGCCGCTCGAGCACGTAATAGCAGCCAAGGCCGTGGCTTTCGGCGAGGCGTTGCAGCCTTCGTTCAAGGAATATGCCGCCCAGGTGCAAAAGAACGCAGCCTGTCTGGCCGAGGAACTCGTCAAGCGTGGCTTTGCCATCGTCAGCGGAGGCACCGACAACCACAGCATGCTCGTAGACCTGCGCCCCAAATATCCCGATCTGACTGGCAAGGTGGCCGAAAATGCACTCGTGGCCGCCGACATAACCGTCAATAAAAACATGGTGCCCTACGACACGCGCTCGGCCTTCCAGACCAGCGGCATACGTCTGGGCACGCCCGCCATTACCACCCGCGGAGCCAAGGAAGACCTCATGCCCGTCATAGCCCAGCTCATCGAGCGTGTGCTCAATGAACCCGAAAACGAGCAGGTGATAGCCGCCGTGCGCGCCGAGGTTAACGAAATGATGAGCCAATATCCGCTCTTTGCCTACTAATTTCGACGACTGTCCCAATAGCGGGCACCACATTGAAAACAAAAGTCCGAACCCCGTTCCGAAAATCAGTCGGGCAGGGTTCGGGCTCTCTTTTTGCACACCTATCATGGCAAAAGAGGCGGTTGCGGAAGTTTTGAAAAGATTTTTTGAAAAAAAATGCTTCAACAGTTGTTCGTAACAAAAACATTGTTTACTTTTGCACCGCATTTGCAAAAAGCAAGCGTTGCACCCTTAGCTCAGTTGGTAGAGCAACTGACTCTTAATCAGTGGGTCCAGGGTTCGAGCCCCTGAGGGTGTACAAAGAAAGCGGGAAAGAATTTAGGTTCTTTCCCGCTTTAGTTTTTTTTGTTGCCGTGCCTATTGCGGCAGACGGAGGCGCACCACGCGAATGCCCAGGAATGAGGGGTGCTCCTTGAGGTATTGGTGGAGCGTCTTGGGCTCTTCTACCACTTTTTTGCGTATGCTTGAGGCATTGAGCAGGTGAAGGCGTCCGTCCTTGCCCCATTGTGCGAAACCGAGGTGGGCGTAGTCAAGGCCGTCTTTGCTGGTGACGATGGCAATGACGTCGCCATCGTGGATGAATCCCAGTTCTTTTTTGCCCAGCCTCGTCTTAGTTTTTGGCAGATACTTAAACGTGTTGCCGTTGCCGGCCTGCTCGAGGGCCATGATGCTGTCGGTGCGCGCTTTGTTGCCGCGCAGGTGCTCGTAGGCCTGAGGGTGATGGCTCATGTAGTGGTTGTCCACGCGATAGGTGGCGGTGAAGTAGCTGGGGTGGCTCACTTCTTCGATATTGCCGCGGCCGAGGTTGTTGTTAATCCACCAGTCGAAGTAGTGCAGGCGCGAGGTGTAGCCTTGGCAGTGGCCGTCGCGATAGCGCAGCCGCTCAAGGTTTTTCGCAAAGTGCTCCAGGCTTGTTTCTCCCTCGGCCCTGGTAAGTGCCAGTGCCAGTGTTGTTTCAACGAGCGTGGTGCAGTCGAGCTGTCGGAGGTTGATGACGATTTTTTCGGGCTCATGGCCCTCAAGAGTGTGGCCCACGTAGGGAATGCCCACGAATTTGCGGGCATAGAAGAGCACGGGATTAGGGCCTGCCGCTTCGCCCAGCAACTCAATCACCTTGGTTGAATCTTCGGGGGTGCAGACAATGGCGGGCATTGGGAGTGCCGTGGTTTGCGGCTCAGCGCTGGCGGCAGGCGTGTCGGTAGTTGGCTGTTGGCCGGCAGCGGGTGTGTGGTGGCATGCGCTCAGTGTGATGGCGAGCAGGAGGACGGAAATTTGTTTGTGCCTCATGGTGTTGTAAAACTGAAAGGCCGAAGCCACGGGGTGGTGTGCCCAGTGTGCTTCGGCCTGTGTGTGTAGATTAATTATAGTAGGCTGATGCTTCTCTTCACGAACTTGGCGAGGGCTTCTCCCTTGAGCAATCCGTTTTGTAGCAATGCCAGGTCGATGAGCTGGGGAATGATTTCCTGTTTTGCGGCTTCGCTGTCTATGAGCTGGTCGCGCTGCTTTTCGGCTTCGGCAATTTGTTCGTTGCAGGTGGTGAGTTCGGCTTTCTCGTCGTCGGTGATTTCGTCGGCCTTCTTTTTGCTTTGTGCGGCCTCTATGGCGGCTTTTCGTGCCTGCAGTCCTTTCACTTCGCCCTCGGCTTTTTCGAGTTGTTCGGCGGGCATGGCGCTGAGCACTTGCTTCATGAGCGGATGGTCGGTGTTGAGCATCATGGAATACATGTCGGGCATTTCGCCGTAGAAGGCCATGCCGGCTTGTATTTGGCTCATTTCTTTCATGCGGCGCATGTATTCGCTTTGCACGAGCACGATGGGTGCGCCTTCAGCGCCCATGGCGGTGGTTTCGACGTGGAATTCTTTTTTCTCGACTTTGGGCAGCCGGCTGCGGAAGGCCTGGGTGAGCCGGTGGCTCTGCTCCTGGCTGAGCTTCACTTCCTCTGCGTCGGATTTAGGTATGAGGCGGTCGATGGTGTCGCTGTCTACGCGTACAAAGCGCGACTTCTCGATTTTTTGCTCGAGCAGGCCCACGAGCGGGGCGTCGAGCTGCCCGTCCATCATGAGCACGCTGTAGCCTTTGGCGCGGGCGGCGTCGATGTAGGTGTATTGCTCGTCGCGGTTTTGGGCGTAGAGATATACCACGGTGCCGTCCTTGTCGGTTTGCTCGCCCTTGATGAGGTCGCGATATTCGTCGTAGCTGAAGTGCTTGCCCTCGGTGTCCTTGAAGAGGGCGAACTTCTTGGCGCGGTCGTAGAAGTCTTCTTGCGAGAGCATGCCGTAGTGGATGAAGAGTTTGAGGTCGTCCCATTTTTCTTCGAACTCGGTGCGGTTGTCCTTGAAGATCTGTGCCAGGCGGTCGGCCACTTTCTTTTCGATATAAGTTGAAATTTTCTTCACGTTGGCGTCGCTTTGCAGGTATGAGCGCGACACATTGAGCGGAATGTCGGGCGAATCGATGACGCCGTGGAGAAGGGTGAGGAAGTCGGGCACAATGTTTTCTACGTGGTCAGTCACGTAGACCTGGTTGCAGTAGAGCTGGATGCGGTCGCGGTGTACTTCGAGATTGCTCTTGATTTTTGGGAAATAGAGCACGCCGGTGAGGTTGAAGGGATAGTCTACGTTAAGGTGTATCCAGAAGAGCGGTTCGTCCGTCATGGGATATAGTTCGCGGTAGAAGGCCTTGTAGTCGTCGTCTTTGAGCGACGAGGGAGCCTTGGTCCATAGTGGTTCGGTCACGTTGACCACGTTGTCCTCTTCGGTTTCGGTTTCCTTGCCGTCTTTCCATTCCTTCTTTTTTCCGCAGGCCACGGGCACGGGCAGGAAGCGGCAGTATTTTTTGAGCAGTTCGAGCACCTTGCGCTCTTCGGCAAACTCGTGGCTCTCGTCGTCGAGGTGGAGCACAATGTCGGTGCCGCGGTCGGCTTTGTCGCAGTCTTCCATTTCGAAGGCGGGGCTGCCGTCGCACGTCCAGTGCACACCCTTGGCGCCTTCCTGGTAGGAGAGGCTGTATATGTCTACGCGCTTGGCCACCATGAAGGCACTGTAGAAGCCTAGGCCAAAGTGGCCGATGATGGCTGCCGCGTCGTCCTTGTATTTTTCAAGGAACTCATTGGCGCCCGAGAAGGCAATCTGGTTAATGTACTTGTCCACCTCTTCGGCCGTCATGCCTATGCCGCGGTCGCTGATGGTGAGCGTGTGTTTCTTGGGGTCGGCTTTCACGCGAACGGTCAGGTCGCCCAGTTCGCCCGTGGTTTCGCCGCGGCGCGAAAGGGTTTTGAGTTTTTGAGTGGCGTCGACAGCGTTCGACACCAGTTCGCGCAGGAAGATCTCGTGGTCGCTATAAAGAAACTTTTTGATGACAGGAAAGATGTTCTCTGTCGTAATTCCGATGTTACCTTTTTGCATGGTCTATTGTTTTTTTAGTTTTATTGTCGTCTGGTGGGGCAAAGAGCGCACGGCCCGAGGGCTTTTTCGAGCTCCGGCCTCGCGCGAAACATCTCGTAGCTATTTTAAATTATCGCGGCGATAGTTACGACGGTCGGCCCGACAGTTTTTCGTACTGGCTCAATGCTTTTGTCACTGGCTGTGATGTATGCAAAATGTGTGCCAACTGCGATTTCTTTCTGGCTTCGGCCGGTATTTAGTGACCTGC
Organism: uncultured Bacteroidales bacterium; assembly: GCA_902796835.1. GTDB lineage: Bacteria > Bacteroidota > Bacteroidia > Bacteroidales > Bacteroidaceae > Alloprevotella. Next base: position 10,218 of record CADBQP010000052.1, on the reverse strand, counting down.
TTTTTCTCCTCGTCGCGGGGACAGGCACCGCCAAATTGAAAGCCGTGGCCAGAAAATTCGCCCATGCCGAAAAAAATGACTAACTTCGCGCCCTGAAATTTAGAAAGGTAAAAAGCAAGACGTTATGATTACAGTTTCGAACCTCGCCATTCAGTTTGGCAAACGCGTTCTCTACAAAGACGTAAACATCAAGTTCACATCGGGCAACATCTATGGCATCATCGGAGCTAACGGTGCCGGTAAATCCACCCTGCTCAGGGCCATATCGGGCGAGCTCGACCCCACGAAGGGCACCATAGAAATGGGCCCCGGCGAGCGCATGAGTGTATTGAGCCAGGACCACTTCAAATTCGACGAGTATACGGTGCTCGAAACCGTGATGATGGGCCACACTGTGCTCTACGAGGTTTCGAAGGAGCGCGACGCTCTCTATGCCAAGCCCGACTTTAGCGACGAAGATGGCATCAAGGTGGCCGAACTCGAAGAGAAATTTGCGGCCCTCGGCGGCTACACTGCCGAGAGCGACGCCGGAGAGCTGCTCAACGGCCTTGGCATCAGAACAGCCTTGCACCAGCGCCGCATGAGCGAGCTGAGCGGTAAGGAAAAAGTGCGCGTCATGCTGGCACAGGCCCTCTTTGGGCAGCCCGACAACCTGTTGCTCGACGAGCCCACCAACGACCTTGACCTCGAAACCGTGGAGTGGCTAGAAGAATACCTCGGAAACTTTGAAAACACCGTGCTCGTGGTGAGCCACGACCGCCACTTTCTCGACCAGGTGTGCACCCACACTGTCGACATCGACTTCAACAAGGTGACGCTTTTTGCCGGAAACTACAGCTTCTGGTATGAAAGTTCGCAGCTGGCCCTTAGGCAGGCCCAAAACCAAAAGATGAAGGCCGAGGAAAAGAAGAAGCAGCTCGAAGAGTTCATACGCCGCTTCTCGGCCAACGTGGCCAAGAGCCGTCAGACAACGAGCCGTAAAAAAATGCTTGAGAAGCTCAACATCGAAGAGATTAAGCCCTCAACGCGTCGCTACCCGGGCATAATTTTCCAAATGGAGCGCGAGCCGGGCAACCAGATACTCGAAGTGGAGGGCCTCAAGGCTACGGCCGACGACGGCACCGTGCTGTTCGAAAACCTGAGTTTCAACATCGAGAAAGGCGAGAAAGTGGTGTTCCTCAGCCGCGATCCGCGCGCCATGACGGCACTCTTTGAAATCATCAACGGCAACCGCGAGCCCGAGGCCGGCACCTTCAAGTGGGGCATCACCATCACCACGGCCTATCTGCCCCTCGACAACACCAAGTTCTTCGACGTGGACATGAACATGCTCGACTGGCTCTCGCAATACGGACAGGGCAACGAAGTATTCTTCAAGGCCTATCTCGGACGCATGCTCTTCAAGGACGAAGAGATACTCAAGCAAGTGAAAGTGCTCAGCGGAGGAGAGAAAATGCGACTCATGATTGCGCGCATGCAGCTCAAAAATGCCAACTGCCTCATTCTCGACACGCCGACCAACCATCTAGACATGGAAAGCATACAGGCCTTCAACAACAACCTGAAGCTTTTCAAAGGAAACATACTCTTTGCATCCCACGACCACGAATTCATCAACACCGTGGCCAACCGATGCATAGAGCTCACTCCGCGCGGCACCATCGACAAGCTCATGAACTACGAAGACTACATCTACGACCCGCGTGTCAAGGAACTCAAGGAGCAACTCTACGCCACAAACGACTGACGGCCCGCTTTCAAGGCAAGATTGGCACGAAAGTTGCAACATTCACTGACGAAAACAAAAACACATCAGACCATGTCAAAAAACAAACATAAGAACGAAGAAGACATTGAGCAAACGCTCAACGAACACATTGATGAAGAACAGACCGAGGTCGCAGAGACCGCGGACCAGCAGCCCGATGCAGCCGCCGAGGAGGCACCCGAGGAGGCTCCAAAGACCTGCGAGCAGCAACTCGAAGAGGCCCTCGAAGAAGTGGCCCAACTCAAAGACAAATACCTGCGCCAGGTGGCCGAATTCGACAACTACCGCAAGCGCACACTCAAGGAGAAAGCCGAAATCATTCTCAACGGCGGCGAAAAAGTGCTCGGCGCATTGCTACCCGTGCTCGACGACCTTGAGCGCGCACAGGCAAACATGGCCAAGAGCGAAGACGTGGAAACCCTGCGCGAGGGAGTGGACCTCATTGTGGACAAACTCCTCAAAACGCTCGCCACACAAGGGCTCACAGCCATCGATGCTGCGGGCCAGGACTTCAATACAGACTTTCACGAAGCCATAGCCATGGTGCCCGTCGACGACCCCAAGCAAAAGGGCAAAGTCATCGATTGTGTGCAGACGGGCTACATGCTCCACGAAAAAGTCTTGCGCCATGCTAAAGTGGCCGTAGGACAATAGAATACACCTTATAATATAATAAAATGGCAGACGAAAAAGATTTATACGCCATACTCGGAGTAGAACGTACAGCTAGTGCCGACGAAATTAAGAAAGCCTATCGGCGCGTGGCCATCAAATATCACCCCGACCGCAACCCTGGCGACAAGGCTGCCGAAGAAAAATTCAAAGAGGCGGCCGAGGCTTACGAAATTCTCAGTGACGAGCAGAAACGTGCCCGCTACGACCAATACGGTATGGCCGGAGTGGGAGCCGACGGAGGTTTTGGAGCCGGCGGCATGGACCTCAACGACATCTTTGGTCGCTATGGCAGCATTTTCGAAGACATAATGGGAGGCTTTGGCGGCATGGGTGGCTTCGGCGGCCGGCGCCGGCAACAGGAACGAAAGTTTCGCGGCAGCGACCTGCGACTGGGCGTGAAGCTCACACTCGAGGAAATACAGAAAGGCGTCACCAAAAAATACAAGGTGCGCAAAGATGTGGTGTGTCCCGACTGCCACGGCAGCGGATGTGCCAGCGGCGCCCAGCCCGAAACGTGTCCCGACTGTCATGGAACGGGCTACGTCACCTATACGCAGCGCACGTTTATGGGACTCATGCAGAGCCAGGAAGTGTGTCAGCACTGCCATGGCGAAGGCAAGATTATCAAGAACCAATGCAAGCACTGCCATGGCGAAGGTGTGGTTCAGGGCGAAGAAATCGTTGAGGTGAAAGTGCCGGCAGGCGTGGCCGAAGGCATGAGCTTCAGCATTCGCGGCAAGGGAAACGCGGGGCGCCACAACGGCATAGCCGGCGACATAGAAGTCTACGTCAGAGAGGAGCCTCATCCCACATTCGTTCGCGACGGTCAGGACCTCATCTACAACCTCCTGCTCAGTGTGCCCCAGGCTGTGCTGGGCGATACCGTAGAAGTGCCCACCCTCGACGGAAAGGCACGCCTGAAAATCGACCCAGGTACGCAGCCGGGAACGGCACTCCTCATGCGCGGAAAAGGACTGCCAGCTGTGCCTGGATACGGAAGCGGAGTTGGCGACATCATTGTAAACGTGAGTGTCTACATCCCCCAACGTCTGAATGCCGAAGAGCGCAAAGTGTTCGAACAATTGAAGGAGGCACCCAGCGTGAAAGGCAGCGAAAAAGACAAGAAAAGCATCTTCGAAAGTTTTCGCAGGTACTTCTCTAAATAGCTGAGCAAATCTTTGAAAACATCTCATTGCCTGCGAATTACGTTGCGTAGTTCGTGGGCTTTTTTATCAGAATTAATCCATCTGTGGTGCGTTTTGCGAAGCTGGAGCGTGCCCTTCTTCTGAACTTCATCAAACCAATGACCTACGACGAAGCTATTGACTATCTTTTTAAAGCGGCCCCGCTTTTTCAGAACGTGGGTGCCGGCGCCTATAAGGAGGGACTGGAAAATTCCCTGCTACTCGATGACTATCATGGCCATCCTCATCAAAAATACAAAGTAATTCATGTGGCCGGAACCAACGGAAAGGGTTCGGTGTGCCACACCCTGGCTGCCATTCTGCAGCATGCGGGCTACAAGGTGGGACTCTATACATCGCCCCACCTGCTCACCTTCCGCGAGCGCATCAGGGTGAACGGACAGATGATTTCTCCTGACCGCGTGGTGCGCTTTGTGGAGGAAGAACGCGGCTTTTTCGAACCGCTCCATCCCTCGTTTTTCGAACTCACTACGGCACTGGCCTTTGCCTACTTTGCCGAGCAAGAGGTAGATGTGGCCATCGTTGAAGTGGGGCTCGGAGGCCGCCTCGACTGCACCAACATTGTGACGCCCATCATGAGCATCATCACCAACATAAGCCGCGACCACACCCAGTTTTTGGGCAATACGCTGCCCGAGATTGCTGCCGAGAAAGCCGGCATCATCAAGCCGGGCGTGCCCGTGGTGGTGGGCGAGGCCGACGACGAAGTGCGTGCCGTTTTTGTGCGCAAGGCAGCCGAGGAGGGAGCACCCATTCATTTTGCAAAGGACATGAAGTTGCTCAACTGGGGCGCTCGGATCCCGGATGGGGAAGGTTTGGAATACAACACGGTGGAATACTCCCAATTCCAGGGCGAGCTGTCGGGCATCTATCAGTTTGAAAACACGCGCACCGTGCTCACGGCGCTCCACTTCCTGCCCCTGAAATTCACCGAGGGCGATGTGCACTATGGCTTTGCCCACGTCTCGGAACTGACGGGCCTGCAAGGTCGTTGGCAGCGCCTTTCCAAAGACCCCGACGTGGTTTGCGACACTGGCCACAACGAGGGCGGATGGCAGTGGCTGGGAATGGCTCTCGACTCTGTGCTCAATCGCTACACACGCCTCTTTGTGGTGTTTGGCATGGCGGCCGACAAGGATGTCGACAAGGTGCTGGCCAAATTGCCCGTGCGTGCCACGTACTTCTTTGTGCAGGCCAGTGTGAAGCGTGCTATGCCTGTCGGTGAGCTGCAGAGGAGGGCTGCCGACATTGGGCTCTCTGGCACGTGCTTCGACAGTGTGGCCGAAGCGAGGAAGGCTGTGTTGCGAGAGGCAGGGGCAGGCGACTTTGTCTTTGTGGGCGGCAGCACATTTGTGGTGGCCGACTGGCTTGGCGCTGCCATGGCCGAAGAGTAGGGGATGCCGCGTTTGTGGCGCTGGCATAAGGATATATGCAAAAAGACTCCGAAGCGGATTGAACAGCTTCGGAGTCTTTCTTTTTGTGTGGCGGCGTAGAGCTTATCTGACGAGCACCTTGCGTCCGTTGACAATGTAGATGCCGGGTTTGCCTATGCGCTCAAGGCGGCGGCCCTGCAGGTCGTAGATGCCCTGACGCGGCTGCTCGCTGCGCGAAGCCTTGCCGATGCCTACGGGCTGCTCCACTTGTTTGTAGAGCCAAATGGGGTTCTGACGGCTGCTCGACTTGTAGGTTGCAAAGCGAGGCGAACTGCTGTTGTAGCAGATGAAGCGTTCGTCGTATGCCTTGTTGGTAATCACGACATTGTCGGCGTTGAAGCTGATGTCCCACTGGCTGTTGCTCTTGGTGGCGTCGGCGTCGGTGCCCAGCGCGTTGGCGTCGCTGCCCAGACTCAGGTATTTAGACTCTGAGGCAATGTAGAAGGTCCATGCTCCCTCGCTGCCGCCCAGGGTGAGCACGCTGATGGGCTCCTGGCTCTTTGCAATGTCGATGGTGCTGTCGGCCATAATGCTCACGTCGACTCTGCTGCGCACGTTGCCGCTCTGATTGCCCATGGCGGTATTATATTTATAGGAGGTGAGCACGTATTGCTTGCCCACTTCGAGGTCGTCGGTCGAACTGACGGGGCCGTAGATGGTGCTGCCCGATTGTGGGTTGTCGTCATCGTTGGGGTTGTCGTCGTCGCTGACGAGGAACACCTTGCTCACCACGGGGCTCTCAAGGCCGTTGGCCGAGGCATAGGCGTTAACGGTGCAGTTATAGTTGATGGTGACGGTGACGGGACTCTCGCCGAAGCGCTGGGCGCTGTTGTTGATGTTATAGTAGATCATGGCACCCTCGGTGGCGCAGCTGATGACAACTTGTGTGCCGGCAGCCACGCTTCCGCCATCGATGCTGAAGGTGGGCGCTGCAGGCGGCGTGTCGGTGTCGTCGCCCTGCTGTCCGTTATATTTGTTGGGGTCGAAAATGGAATCCTGCTTCGTGCCCCAGATATATTCTTCGAGCTTGGGAAAGTCGATGAAGGGGTTGCGGTTTTTCTGCAGTTTGTAGACGTTGTTGTTGCGGTCTATCTCTTTTTGGCTGATGGGGTCTTCCTTTGCCCAGCGCAGCAACATGGTCAGGGCCCAGCTCGAGAGACCAGGATATTTGTTGCCGGCAAGCATGGGGCTGCTCCAGCCCGAAATCTGGTTTTCGTAGCACGTCACCATGTAGAAATAGATGCGCGCAAAGTCGCCCTTGTATTCGTCGTTGGGTTCAAACACGGTGCCCGAGTAGCCGGGGGTGGAGCAGGGGCCAAGCTTCGAAAAACCATTGTGCGAAGTATACGTGGGGTTCGACACCTCGCCGTAGGGATTGTTGCTGCGGCGCCCGTTGATGTAGCCATCGGTGGGAATCACGTGGAAGAGGTCGGTTCTCATGGGCGAAGCCTCCTTAAACCAGCTTTGGGGCACTGAATGCTCGCGGTTGAACATATCGCCTTCGCCGCTGTAGTTGCCGCTGTGCCCACGGTCGGGGTCGTAGTTCGTGTTGTCCGAATACATGTCCCAAATCTTGCCGTCGGGGCGCAAGTCGGTCGTTTTATAGGCCTCCCAAAGCGAGTTGTACGTCAGGGTGGTGTGCGAATAAATCACGTCGCAAAGGGCCGTTTTCAGGCTTTGCCCTTTCTTGCCCTTGGCCGCGTTGTAGTAGCCGCTCGGAATTTGTGCCTGCAAGGTGAGTGCAAGCGTCAAAACAAAGAGAGTGAGTAGTTTTTTCTGCATGTGTTTCTTTTGTTTGTATTTTAGTTTAAGGTGTGTCTTGTGTGGCTGGTTAGGTTCCCCGATGCTGAGCAACTTGCTTTCGTGCCGCAGCCGGTTCCGGCCGTCAAAACAAGGCAAAGATACTGCTTTTTCCCGACCTCCAATCTAAAACGAAGGTTTTTCTATACTTCGTGCAAGATTTTTTCATCGCGACGGCCGTTTTTCAGACAATTCTTTCTACCTTTGTTGGTTGAAAAAGTGTGCCTTCTTGCTCCGCAATCGGCCTCAGCTTGCCACGCGGCATGAAAAACAACCCGGCCGAGCGTTGAAACTGCCGGGCCGACAGTTCAATCTGTCGCGCCGATGGTTTTCAAAAGCGGCACGCTAATTTGAACTCTAACCACATATTTCTGTCATCATATGCTCGCTTCAATCTTCGGCATTCCCCATGCTTCGCCCCTGGCCCGCAGGCTGTGGTTTGTGTCATGGCTGCTCGTTGCCTTACCGGCCGTGGTGCTGGCCCGCACGTGGAGTCCCGACGAAGTGCCAATGGTCCACCTTCAGGATGCACGCCGCTATGTGTGCAACCCCGACGGCATTATGGGCACTGCCGACGTGGACAGCGCCGACCAGGTGTTGGCAGCCCTGGAACGCGACAAGGGTGTGCAGAGCGTAGTCGTAGTGGTGGAGCGCATGGAGGGCGGCGATGCCTATGAGTTCGGACGCCGCATTTTCGAAAAATACGGAGTTGGCAACAAGAAGCAGAGCACGGGCCTCGTCATCGTGTTGGCCACCGAAGACCGCAAATACTACATACTCACCGGCAGCGGCCTTGAAGGCACTCTGCCCGATGCCTATTGCAAGCGCATCGAAACGCGCGTCATGGTGCCGCTGCTCAAACAAGGCGAGTGGGGCCCGGCCATCGTGGCCACCGTCAAGGCCATCGACCAAGTGGTGCGCGGCGACGAAACGCTCGTGGCCCCCGACGACGATTTCGACGAGGGAGCCGGAGCTGCGCTGGGATTCTTCGTGGCATTCATGATTTTGGTGCTCTTCTTTGTCATCCTATCGGCCAGTCGCAGCCTGCGCACCTGTCCCAAGTGTGGAAAACACACACTGAAGGTCGTCAGCCGCAAGCGCCTGAAGACAAAGCTGGGCTGGGTCTATGTGGCGCAGTGCAAGTGCACCTCGTGTGGCCACACCGAAGCTTTCACCGAAAAAGATAACGACAACTTCCACTCCTCGGGCGGCGGCATCTTCATTCCGCCCATCTTCACCAGCGGACACGGCGGTGGCTATGGCGGCGGCGGATTTAGCGGCGGAAGCTTCGGCGGAGGCTCGTTTGGAGGTGGCGGAGCAGGTGGAAGCTTCTGACGAACAAAAAAGTATAATCTAAAGTAAATCAAACAAATAAACTTACAATAATTATGGAAAAGCTCTCAAAAAATGCCTTGACGCTTCTCGTCATTGGTCTCGTAGTGCTCGGTGTGCTGGGCTACGGGCTCTCAAAGTACAACACCCTCGTTTCGCAAGACGAACAGGTGAGCACCGCCTGGGGTAACCTGCAGTCGCAATATCAGCGCCGTGCCGACCTCATCCCCAATCTCGTCAACACCGTTAAGGGCTATGCCAAGCATGAGCAGGAAACGCTGACGCAACTCGTAGAGGCCCGTGCAAAGGCCACACAACTCACCGTCGACGCCGCCGATCTGACTCCAGAAAAGCTTGAGCAGATACAAAAGGCACAAGGCGAACTCTCGCAGGCGCTGGGCCGCCTCCTGGCCATTCAGGAAAACTATCCCGATCTCAAAGCCAACCAAAACTTTCTGGAACTGCAGGCACAACTCGAAGGAACCGAGAATCGCATTAATGAGAGTCGCCGGCGCTATAACACAGCCGTGCAAGACTATAATCTCGAGGCTCGTCGCTTCCCCGGAAACATAGTGGCCGGAATGTTTGGCTTCGGAAGGAAAGCCAAGTTCGAAGCAGCTCCCGAGGCACAGAATGCGCCCACTGTAGAGTTCTGAAACGATTAGAAACCACAGCGAATGAACAGTCTTTTAGAAAAACTCGACGGGCTCAGTGCCCGCTTCGAGGAAATCTCCACGCTCATAACCGACCCCGCTGTCATAGCCGACCAGCAGCGCTACGTGCGCCTTACCAAGGAATATAAGGAACTTTCCGACCTGATGGCCGCCAAAAAGGAATACGAACAGCTGCTCGGCAATCTCGACACCAGCAAACAAATCTTGCTCAGCGAAGACGATGCCGAACTCAAAGACATGGCGCGCGAGGAAATAGCAGCCTGCGAGCAGCGTATACCCCAGCTTGAGGAAGAAATCAAAATCATGCTCGTGCCCAAGGACCCCGAAGACTCCAAAAACGCCATCCTCGAAATACGTGCTGGCACTGGAGGCGACGAGGCAGCACTCTTTGCCGGCGACCTCTTCCGAATGTATGCAAAGTATTGCGAAAGCAAAGGCTGGAGCTTCGAAGTGTCGAGCGCCAGCGAAGGTGCCGTAGGCGGATTCAAGGAAGTCGTCGTGTCGGTCAACGGCCCCGACGTCTATGGCACTCTTAAATACGAGAGCGGCGTGCATCGTGTGCAGCGCGTGCCCGCCACCGAAACGCAGGGACGTGTCCACACCAGTGCTGCCACAGTCGCCGTATTGCCCGAGGCCGAGCCTTTCGACGTAGTCATCAACGAGGGCGAAATCAAGTGGGACACCTTCCGCTCAAGCGGTGCCGGAGGACAGAATGTCAACAAGGTGGAATCGGGCGTCAGGCTGCGCTATAATTGGAAAAACCCCAACACCGGCGAGGTGCAGGAAATACTCATAGAATGTACCGAAACGCGCGACCAGCCCAAAAACAAAGAGCGCGCACTGGCACGTTTGCGCACCTTCATCTACGACAACGAGCATCAAAAATACAAAGACGACATCGACAACCGCCGCAAAACGCTTGTGTCCACAGGAGACCGATCTGCCAAAATCCGCACCTACAACTATCCACAGGGGCGCATCACCGACCATCGCATCAACTACACCATCTACAACCTGCCCGCATTCATGGACGGCGACATACAGGATTGCATCGACCATCTCATCGTGGCCGAAAACGCCGAACGCCTGCGCGAAGCCGAACTCTAAAACATACCATCCGCACGCGCTCGAAAGCATAAGCGAGCAAGGTACACAAATAACAGCGCGAAATGCACAAAATCTCCTCCAAAGTCAGCGTTTTGCAATCCTGAGACGTCAAAACAGGTAGCGGCAGAAAAAATATTTGCATTTTTTTCAAAAAAAAGTTGCGTTTAGATTTTGCGGTATGGAAATTAGTTGTACTTTTGCATCCGCTGCCCTGAAAAGTTGGG
>CADBQP010000051.1 GCA_902796835.1 uncultured Bacteroidales bacterium | reverse complement strand
TTTCTTTAGAACCTTGGCAACGGCAAAGATACGCACGCGCGATATGGGCTGTCAACTTTTCGCGACTTTTCGCCCGGCAAAAACACTTCGCCAGCCTGAGTAGCAACAGGCGAAGTGAAATTTTTTGAAAAAATAAAATTTAACAGTTCTTCATTGAGTTTTGGCGCCCTTTTTTGCCCTGTGCGTGTATCCCCTAAAAAAGAGAGAGAGTCCCTGCACGTGCTGTGTGCAGGAACTCTCTCGTAAATCTAATAAGTGTGTGTGAGCCGTACGCCGAGCCTTATCTCACATTATTCTCCTGGCTCTTTGCAGCGTCTTGTTTGAGCAGGGTATTGGCCGTGAGCTGCTGTGTGAGCACCTTATAGCGAGGCACAGCCTTTTTCTGCTGCGCCATTTTGGCCTCTTGCTGATGGCGCATCTGCAGGGCTTTGGCAGCCTCGCGCTCATGCTGCTCGCGCTTGGCCCACTCCGAGGCAGCATAGAATTCTCCCGTGGCGGGGTCGCGAAGCTGCAACTCAGGCAGAATGTCGTCCTTGGGCGATGAGAGCAGATTTCCGTCTTTCACCACAGTGGCTTCCACACTGGCAACACCAGACTGCAGCAAGCCGATGCGGCGGGCGGCCTCGAAACTAAGGTCGACAATGCGACCCTTGCAGAAAGGACCGCGGTCGGTCACCTTCACCATCACCTCCTTATTATTATTGAGGTTCGTAACACGCAAGATAGTTCCGAAAGGCAACGTCTTGTGGGCGCAGGTGAGGCTGTCTTTGTGGTAGACCGAGCCATCGCTGGAACGGCGACCATGAAACTTGTGGGCATAATAGGAAGCCTTGCCCTTCATCACCTTTTGTGCCTCGGCAGGCATAAAGGCCATCATGAGGGCAACGGCCACTACTAATAAAAGATTTTTTCTAAAAGTCATATTTATGTTTTTTGTCGCAACAGGGCGGTTTCGCAGCAGGCTTTGCAGCCCGCCATGCCGTCCCTTTCGGCTCCCGCATTCTTGTGCTTGCCTTGCGGCGGCAAAAAAGAGGATTCTCTGCCTCGCAAAGGCCCGAACAGAGGCTTCGGGAAGCCAGTTTTGCGACGTTGACGGTGCAAAGGTAAGGCTTTTGAGCCCAACAACCAAGCTTTTTGTGCTTATTATCAATACTTTAACACTTCTAAAACGGTGGATAACTTTGTTTTCCACCACCCGTTTTCACTCTCTTTAGCTCCTGGACTTTATTTATTAGAATGCTGATTATCAGTCAGAATAATTTGAGTTAGTTCTTGCCGCCATCGAAAGTTATCCACCGATTTTAGAGACGTCGAAGGCGTGGAGAATTTTTAACATTTGGTGCAATATCCGTCTTGCAAATTCCGATTTGTCGGAACAATTACTTAATTTTGCGTCGAAACAATCGAAACAAATTAAATCGTAAAGACAATATGAAGAAAATTACTTATGCCCTGGCCCTCCTTGCCGCCGTTGCGCTTGTGGGCTGTTCCACCGTGGCCATGACGGGCCGCAAGCAACTCATGCTCGTGAGCAATTCGGAAGTGCTCTCGTCGAGTCTCACCCAGTATCAAAGCTACATGAAGAGCGCCAAGCCCGTGGTGGGCACGGCCCAGGCCGAACAGGTGGTGCGTGTGGGCAAGAAAATTGCCGCAGCCACCGAGAGCTATCTGCGTGCTAACGGCGGTGCCGACCAGCTGAGCGACTTCAGTTGGGAATTCAACCTCGTGCAGGACAATTCGGCCAATGCCTTCTGTATGCCCGGCGGAAAAATCGTGGTTTATACCGGCATACTCCCCTTTGCCTCGACCGACTCCGAGCTGGCCGTGATTTTGGGCCATGAGGTGGCCCATGCCGTGGCCAAACACAGCAACGAACGCATGAGCCAGCAAGTGGCCGCACAATATGGCGGCGCCATTCTGGGAGCCGCATTGGGCGGGCAGAGCCAGGCCGTGCAGGCTGCAGCGGCTCAGGTTTACGGACTGGGAGCGCAGTATGGCGTGATGCTGCCCTTCTCGCGCAAACATGAAAGCGAGGCCGACTACATGGGACTCATCCTGATGAGCATGGCCGGCTACGAGCCTGGCACAGCCGTCACTTTCTGGCAGAAAATGTCGGCCGGCACGCAGAAAACCACTCCCGAAATAATGAGCACCCATCCCAGCGATGCCACCCGCATAGCCGACATTCAGAAGGAGTTGCCCAAAATCAGGGCAAAATACTACGTAGCCCCTGCGCCCACAGCAACCACGACCACCGCAGCCAAGAAAACCACGACGACAAAAAAGACAACTACTAAGAAGAAGACTTCCAAAAAGTAACCTTCCTTTCCTGTATCATGGAAAATCGCTTGTTGCATCTCGGTCCGTCGATAGGTGGCGCCGTTCGTCTGCCTGCCTCAAAGAGCATCACAAATCGCATCCTCGCCATTTCGGCCTTGGCTCAGACGCGGGCCAAGATTTCGAACGTGGCCAGCTGCGACGATGCCGGCGCAATGGAGCGCGTGGTGGGTCGGCTGGAAGAGGGCGGCACCATAGACATCGGTGCGGCTGGCACGGCCATGCGTTTTGCCACAGCCCTGCTCTCGGTGGCCAGCGGAGAATACCTGCTCACCGGCAGCGAGCGAATGCGCCACCGGCCCATAAAGCCGCTTGTTGATGCCCTGCGCAGCATAGGGGCCGACATCGAATATGTCGGAGCCGAGGGTTTTCCGCCCCTGCACATCAAAGGGCGGAGGCTGCAAGGAGGCACCGTGGAAATCGATGCCGGCGTGAGTTCGCAATATATTTCGGCCCTGCTCATGGTGGCACCCCAGCTGGAGCGTGGCATGCTGCTCACCCTGCGCGGCAAAGTGGTTTCGAGGCCCTATATAGACCTCACCATCGGCCTCATGAAGCAGTTTGGCGCCGAAGTGGGCTGGACAGGGGCGCAGACCATTGAGGTGAAGCCACGGTCATATGACCGCACAGAGCCCTTTGTTATAGAAAACGACTGGAGCGCCGCCTCGTATTGGTATGAACTCATAGCGATTTCTCCCGATGAAACCGCCAAAATTGAATTGTCAGGCCTCTGGCCCGACAGCCTGCAGGGCGACCGCCGCGTGGAGCAACTCTTTAGGCCCTTGGGCGTAAAGACCCAGTGGAGCGACGACGGCATTGTGCTCACCAAAAGCCCCGCTGCCAGGCTTGTTCCTTATGAGGCCGACCTGACAGAGCAGCCCGACCTGGCACAGACGCTTGTAGTGACATGCTGCATGCTGGAGCGGCCTTTTAGGCTGGCGGGGCTGCAAAGCCTGCGTCTGAAGGAAACCGACCGCATAGCCGCCTTGCAAAACGAATTGAGGAAGTTGGGCTATGTGGTCAGCAACCACGGCGACACCATCATGGAGTGGAGCGGCGAGAAATGTGCGGCCGAAGCCCATCCCTCCATCCATACCTACGACGACCACCGCATGGCCATGGCCTTTGCCCCGGCCGCTATGAAAACGGGCGACCTTGTGATTTGCAACCCGCAGGTAGTGTCGAAAAGCTATCCGGAATTTTGGAACGATTTGCTAAGGTGTAACTTTTGAAACTCTCCTCGCAATGCTTGCCCTCCTGCTCCTGCTTTTGTTCCTGTTTGTAGTAGCCCTTGTTTCGGGGCTTCTGAGCCGTCGTAGCCCCAAGGGTGGAGAGGGCGGCGAGGCCTCTGCTCCGTCGGCCGAAAGGCCCGAGGTCTGCAAAACCTGTGCCACTGGCGACGAAAGCTGCTATGCCGACAAAATGCTTCGCGGCGAAAAATGTCTGGAGGCGGTTTATTTTGACGATGAAGAGCTCGATGCCTACAAAGGAAAACCTGCTGAGGCCTACAGCGAGGCCGAGGCCGAGGAATTTCGCCAAGTGCTCTATACCATGAAGCCCGGAGAGGTGGGCGAATGGCTCCATTCGCTCGGCCTGCGCGGCATAGAACTCCCCACAGAGCTGCGCGACGAAGCGCTGATGCTCACAGAGGAGCGCTCTTAGCTTCTTGCTCAGCCGCCGCAGCTGAGCCGACGTTTTTGGGGCTCGGCATAAAATAAAATGGCCGAAGCTCCGTTATTCTAAATGTTATGAAAAAGATTTTGTGGCTCGCTATGGGCGCCATGCTGCTGCTTTCGGCGTGTTCTACCAAGAAGAACACGGCGGCAACCCGCTTTTGGCATTCCTTTACGGCGCGCTACAATACTTATTTTAACGGTCATCAGGCTTACATAGAGGCACTGCAGCAACAGGAAAAGGGGAACAAAGATAACTACACCGAGTTGCTGCCCGTTTTTCCCATTTCGAACGAAGCCACGCAGAGCATCGGAAAATCGGGTTTCGAAACAGCCATTACGAAGAGCCAGAAAGCCATTCAGCTCCATTCGATTCAGAAGAAGCCACAAGTGAGCGCTGCCGACCGCCGCAAGCCCCGCGTGAAGCAAATGTTGCAGCGTAACGAATACAACCCCTTTCTGAAAAAGGCCTGGCTCATGATGGGCATGGCGCAATATCATAAGGGCGAATTCATAGAGGCAGCCTCCACGTTTTCCTACATTGCGCGCCACTATGCCGCCGAGCCTGCTGTGGCCTCTGAGGCCCGCGCCTGGCAGGCTCGTTGCTATACGCAGCTGGAGTGGATATACGACGCCGAAGATGCCCTGAAGCGCATGAGCCGCGACAGCATGAACAGTCGCTTGCGCCGCGAATATGAAGCCTCGATGGCCGAGCTTTTGCTGAGCAGGCAGCAGTATGCCGAGGCACTGCCCTACTTGGAACGGACGGCGCGCCATGCGGGCAGCAGTCTGCAAAAGGCTCGTCTGTGGTTCTTGTCGGGACAGGTGAACCGCCTGCTCGGTCGCGACAAGGAAGCCTTCAAGGCCTTTCAGCGTGTGGTGAGGAAGAATCCTCCCTTCGAACTGGAATTCAATGCACGCATTCAGCAAACCGAAGTGCTCTCACAGAGTTCGGCCGACCGCAGCCGCATGCTTTCGAGGCTGAAGCGAATGGCCCGCAATGCCAAGTATAAGGATTATCTTGAACAGGTGTATTTTGCCATGGGCAACATACATCTTTCTCAACGCGATACAACCCAGGCCATTCATGCCTATGAAAACGGACGTACCAAAGCCACTCGCTCGGGCATAGAAAAAGGCGTGTTGCTGCTCCGGCTGGGCGAGCTCTATTGGGACAAGCGCCGTTTCGACCATGCCCAAACGTGCTACAACGAAGCCATCGGCATCATACACAAAGAGCACGAGGGCTATGCCGAGGCCATGCGCCGATCGAAGGTGCTCGACAAACTCGTGCCCTATACTAATGCAATCCACTTGCAAGACAGCCTTCAGGCCTTGGCCAACATGAGCGAGGCCGATCGCCTGGCAGCCATCGACCGCGTCATTGACCTTGAAAAGAAACGCCAAGAGGCCGAGCGAAAAGCCAAGCGCGACTCAGCCGCCCAGACTCGCATGGAAGAAAGCGGCCTGGCAGGCAATAATGACATGGGGCAGCAAACCTCTGCGCGCCCCTCGCCAACTACGCAGAGCAAAGATTGGTATTTCTATAACCCTATGGCCGTGCAGCAGGGCAAGCAGGAATTCCAAAAGCGTTGGGGAAACCGAAAGAATGAGGACAACTGGCGGCGATCGAACCGCACCGTTCTGGCCGACATCGCTGCCAGCGAAGACTTGAGCGAGGAGCAACTCGATTCCGTTCGTCGGGCCGAAGCGCAGGCCGACAGCCTGGCCGAGGTAGAGGCTGCGCGCGCCGATTCGGCCGAGAACAATCCGCTCAAGCGCGAATACTATCTCAAGCAAATTCCCTTCTCCGACGAGGCTAAGGCAGCCTCGGACCTCATCATCATGGACGCCCTCCATCAGGCTGGCGTCATCGAGAAGGACGACCTCGACGACCTGCCCCTGGCCTCCGAAACATTAGGGCGCATAGTGAGGCAGTATCCTGAATACACCCAGATGCAGGATGTGTATTATCAACTCTTCCTGCTCTACATGCGATGGCAACGGCCGGCCGATGCCGAGCGCTATCGAAGCCTCATGGCCACGCACTATCCGCAGAGCGACACCACCCGCGTCATCACCCACCCAAACTACATGCGCAATGCACGCTATGGCAGGCAAATAGAAGACTCGCTTTATGCGGCAACCTACGATGCCTTCCGTGCTCACGATTACGCCACCGTTGAGGCCAACAAGAAAATCAGTGACGAGGAATTCCCCGATGGCGAAAACCGCCCGAAGTTTATATTCATAGACATCTTGAGCCGCATGGGCACCACGGGCAACCGCCAGTTGGCCAGCGAGCTGCGCGACATGGTGAATAAATATCCCGACAGCGACGTGAGCCAGATGGCCGGCATGCTGGTGAAGGGCCTCGAAGCAGGGCGCAAGATTGGCGACGGCGGATACGATGTGGGTTCGCTTTGGGCACGCCGTTCTTCCGACGCATCGGCCGCAGGCGACTCGGCCCGTGCTGCCACTGCCCTCAACGACGATAGGCTCACCCCCTTTGTATTCCTCATAGCCTATCCCTCCGATTCGCTCAACGACAACCAGTTGCTCTACGAATTGGCCCGCTTCAACTTCGGCACCTTCTCCATGCGCAACTTTGAAATAGAAAAAGTGGGCAACACGGGACTTACGCAATTCCGCATTACGGGCTTCAGGAGCTATGACGAAGTGCATGCCTATGCCCAACTCATTGCCAAGGACGACACGCTGCGCCATTTCCTCAGGGCCACACACACCTATCTCATTTCACAGCGCAACCTGGAACTCATAGGCAACGGAGTCAGCTTCGACGACTATGCCGAATACTTCGACATGAAGTTTGCCCCCATGAAGATAGACCCGTCGTTGCCGCTCGACGAGGGTGACACCCCGGCCCAGCGCTACGAAGACGAGCTGGAGCCTGACGAACTCGAAGAGAAGGCCGAGCCAGCCGAGGAGGAGCCATCCGGCGACGATGGTGGCGAATGGTATCCGGGCTAAGTTTCAGCCATCTCTTAGCTGAACTCAAAAAAAAATTTGCCCTCGCACAGTCATCAACGACTACGCGAGGGCGCTTCAGATATATATATAGATTGATTTGGGGTTATCGTTTGTTAGAATCCGGGGCCGCCAAATCCGCCAGGGCCGCCGCCGGGAAAGCCTCCTCTGAAGCCGCCGCCTTGCTGGCGATTATTGTTGCCACGGTTTTGGCGGTTCATCTGCGGATTAAATACCTGGTAGAGTTGCTGAGCTGTGAGCTTTTCGGCAAACTTGGCATAGTAGGCGCGCTTCAGGGCCACAGCCTTTTCTTCTTTGTCGAACGAAGTCTGAATGAGGTCTTTCACTTCGGCGTCGCTCATTTTCTTCACACGCTTTTCGTCGGCGCGGTTTCCGCGGCGCACAGCCTGCAGCGTGTCCTGATATTCCTGGAAGAGGGGAGTAAACCAATTAGTGGTGGCATCGTCGAGTTTCAGCTGCTTGGCCAGTGCCTTGACAAAGCGTTCCGACATTTCCTTGCGTCCGCGGCGCTCGCTGCGTTCGTCTTGCTCGTTCTGAGCCATTGCCGTGGTAGCCATGAGAGCTACGAGGGCGAGGGTTAAAAACTTTTTCATGACATATAAATAATTATGGTGTGTTAGTTATGAGAATTTTTCGATGGAATGGAGCTTTTTGGGCCCCGTTACGCAAATATGACTGCCAAAAGCCGGAAAGGTTTAATCGGCAATGATTTTTTTAGCACTTTTTAAGAAAAAGCATTCTTCTCTTCCCAAAAACACCTAAGCCGATGAGTCAAACAGTTGGCTCAACTCTTCAAACAGTTGGCTCAACTCTTCAAACAGTCGGCTCGATGCTTTGGGCCGGCAAGGTAGGAAATCATAGAAGCGGCGCAACAATTTTGGCGCATTTTACGCTTCAGTGTTCGTGCCATTCTGCCTTTTTGCTTACTTTTGCGCTTGCATGACTAATAGCGCCACTCCAATCGTATGCGTGCTCATGTCGACGTATAACGGGAGCACGTATCTTAATGAACAAATCGACTCCATTTTGCAGCAAGATGGGGTGGAGGTGAAGCTCATTGTGCGCGACGACGGTTCCACCGATGGCACTCAGCAGTTGCTCTCCGACTATGCCCAGCGCGGGCTGCTGACGTGGCAGCAGGGCGAAAACCTTGGCCCTGCGCGCAGCTTCATGCGCATGCTTGCCGAGGCACCCGAGTGTCAGTATTATGCCTTTGCCGACCAGGACGACATTTGGCATTGCGACAAACTGCAGCAAGCCACCCAACGGCTCGGAGAAGCCGCCGAAGGCCCAGCTATGTATCATTCGCAGACACTTCTTGTGGACAGCAATCTCAATCCGCTGCCCCGCCAGATAGCAAAGAACAATTTGGGCACCTTCGGCGAGAGCCTGGTCTATAAATTCGTGGCGGGCTGCACCATCGTGATGAACCACGCCCTGCGGCTGCTTGCAGAACGCTATGATCCGCAGCAACTCTACATGCACGACACGTGGATATACAGCCTCTGCCTGCTTGTGGGCGGCACGGTATGCTACGACCCCGAGAGCCACATCAGTTATCGGCAACACGAGGCAAACGCCGTGGGGCAGGGCCACAGCCTGCGCGAAGCAAAACGCCGCTGGCATCGGTTTGCCACCGGCGAGCAAGAGCGCTATCGCACGGCCCTGGAACTTTGGAAGGGCTATGGGCAGATGGCAACCCCCGAAAATCGCCAGTTGCTTGCCGACTTCCTGGCTGCCAAGACGAGCCTCGGAATGCGGCTCCGCCTCGTGCGAGATGAGCGACTGGCCTGTGCTAAACCAGCGGTGGCGAGGCTTTTTAGGCTTGCCTTGCTTTTCAACACCTTTTAAGCATCCTCAACCTCTATGAACAACCCCAAGATAAGCATCGTCACCATTGCCTATAACAGCGCCGCCACCATCGAAGAAACCATTCAGAGCGTGGTGGGCCAGAGCTACGACAATGTGGAATACATCATTGTAGACGGCGGTTCCACAGACGACACGCTCGCCATCGTTGAGCGATACAAAGACCGCGTAGCGCGCCTGGTGAGCGAGCCCGATAATGGCATTAGCGACGCCTTCAACAAGGGCATCGGCCTTTGTACGGGCGACGTCATCGGCATCATCAACTCCGACGACGTGTTGCAGCCGGGTGCCCTCCGCCAGCTGGCCGATGCCTTCGACGGCGAAACCGACGTATATCGCGCTAACACTATCATCTGGAACCCCGATACTGGTTTCAAGGGACGCGAAATACCTTCAATGAAATTTCCCACAATCCCCCTCATCATACACAATGCCCACCAGAGCACCTTCGTCACTCCGCAGGCCTACCGGCGCTACGGCACGTTCGACACCACGTTCCGCTACTTCATGGACCTCGATCTGCTAACGCGCTTCTATAAGGCTGGAGCCAAGATGAAGCAACTCGATTTCGATGCTGCCATGTTTCGCATAGGCGGCGTCACGTTCACCCCCATCTGGAAGAAGAAGGACGAAATGAAGCGCATGGTGAGGAAAAACGGCGGTTCATGGCTTCAGTCCAACGTGTATTACTGGGGAATGTTTGTGCAAGAACTTATAAAACGAACGCTCAATGTCATCTTTGGCGATGACTTCAAACGGAAGATAAGGTATCGCAAATAAAAAAACATGGCACTCTGCAAAATAATCAAGGCCGAACTGCGTTAAAATAATAAAGAAGAATTGCACAATTCGCACTTCGGAGTGCAATGTCCTGTGAACCTTATTTCGAACAACGCTATGAAGAAAGGACGCATACTGCATATTTCAAAATACTACTCCCCCTATTCCGGAGGGCTCGAGGACGTGTGTCGCAGTCTGGTCGACGGTGTGCCCGAATATGAGCGCCGGGTGCTCTGTTTCAACGACGGTCCCGACGACGCGACCGACACCGTGGGGCAAACCCAGGTGACACGTGTGGGATTGTGGAAGGAAGTGGCACGTCAGCCCATATCCTTTCACTTCATCAAAACCATGCGCCGCATGTTTCGGGAATATCAGCCCGACATAGTCCACCTGCATACCCCCAACCCGCTCATTTCGCTCTACATACAGCTCTTCAAGCCCCGCAAGGCCAAGCTCATCGTTCATTGGCACAGCGACATCATCGTGCATCGCTTCTTGCACCTGCTCTTTTCGCCCATCGAAAAGCGACTGCTGCGCAAGGCCGACCACATATTGGCCACCAGTCCCAACTACATCGACGGCTCTCCGCTACTGAGCCGCCATCGCGAAAAATGCACCGTCATCCCCAATATGGTGGCCGAGCCAAAACTGGCCGCACAGCCGGCCTCTGGGCTCACCGTGGCCGATGTGCAGGCAAAATATGGGCCCAACATCGTGCTCTTCGTAGGGCGACATGTGGGATACAAAGGCATAGGCTATCTCATCGAGGCTGCACAATATGTGGAGAGCAACTTCAGTCTGCTCATCTGCGGCACAGGCCCCGAAACCGAAAAGCTCAAGGCTCAGGCTGGGCAGAACCCAAACATCATATTCCTGGGCCGAATACCCGACGACGAACTGGGCACTTACATGAGGGCGTCAAAAGTCTTCGCCTTCCCCTCCATCACCAAAAACGAAGCCTTCGGTGTAGTGTTGGCCGAAGCCATGTATTGCGGACTCGTGCCCGTCACGTTCACCATCTACGGCTCGGGAGTGAACTGGGTTAGTGTGGGCGGAGAAACGGGCATAGAGGTGCCCAATCGCGATACAAAAGCCTTTGCACGTGCCATCGACACATTGCTCACCGACGAGACCCTGCGCCTACGCTACAGCGAAGCCGCACAGCGACGGGTGAGAGAAAAATTCCTCTTCAGCCACGTGCACGACTCGTTGCTGCAGGTATACGACAAAGTGATGCAGCAATGACGGTACTCACCTTCACAATCATCCTGCTCCTCGGAGCCTATTGTGCCGGCCTGCTGGGTTCGCTCACGGGGCTCGGCGGCGGTGTGGTGATTATTCCACTGCTCACATTGGCACTTGGAGTCGATTTCCAATATGCTATAGGCGGAGCCCTCGTTGCGTCGATTGCCACTTCGAGCGGCTCGGGCAGCGCTTACGTGAAGGAGGGCATCACCAACATTCGTCTGGGAATGTTTCTCGAAATAGCCACCAGCATCGGAGCCGTAGTCGGCGCCTTGGTAGCCATCTATCTGAACAACAACATCATTGCCGTAATCTTCGGCATTGTGCTCATCATGACAGTGGTGAACCAACTTCGCCACAAAACCGACCACGAAAACGTGAAAGGTTCCGAAACAGCCCGTCGCCTTAAGCTCTATGGCTCCTATCCCCTCAAAGACGGCACTTGGCGCCACTATGAGCTCACCAACGTAGGCGGTGGTTTTGGCGTTATGGTAGTGGCAGGAGCCCTGAGTGGCATTCTGGGCATAGGCAGTGGAGTGCTCAAGGTGCTGGCCATGGACACCATCATGAAAGTGCCCTTCAAGGTGAGCACCACCACGAGCAACTTCATGATAGGCGTAACGGCAGCTACAAGCGCGGTGGTCTATCTGCAGCGCGGCAACATTGAGCCTGGCATAGCCTTTCCCGTAATGGTGGGAGTCCTGGCAGGCGCGCTAACCGGCGCGAGACTGTTGAAGACGCTCAACGTGAGCACCTTGCGCAAAATCTTCTGTCTGGCCATCGCTCTTGTGGCGCTCAATATGATATACAACGGTATTAACGGCAACTTCTGAGACTCACGAAAACTATTATTCAAGAAATGACAAAGCAAAATAGAGAAAATAAAGAAGAGCGCGACATCCAAAAAATAATAGGCAACACCCTGCGCTGGGGTGTCACCGTTGCTTGTGCCATTGCACTGGTGGGCGGTGCCGTATACCTGATGCAGCATGGCAACGAGCCCATAAAGGATTATGCCATATTCGACAAAACCCATCCCGAATATACCCGGCTGCGCGGCATCTTCGGCGGATTTTTCAACTTCGAGGCCTATGGCATCATTCAAGTGGGCGTCATAGCCCTGTTGCTCACCCCCATAGTGAGAGTGGCGCTTTCGTTTGTCGATTTCGTAGACAAACACGATTGGCTCTATGCCGCCATCACCAGCGTCGTGCTGGCCATCATCTTTGTCAATTCCATATCCTCGCCAACGTAGCGCAAACTTGCTCCAGGCCTTCGCGGTCTGCCTCATCGAAAGCACAGAGCTCGTCGCTGTCGATATCGAGAACGCCCCTCACTGTACCTGCCTCGTCGAAGGCGGGCACTACTATTTCGGAGCGCGAAAGACTGCTGCAGGCAATGTGTCCGGGAAATTCTTCCACGTCGGGCACCACAATGCTCTCGGCCCGCTCCCAGGCTGAGCCGCAAACGCCGCGGCCCTTGCGAATGCGATAGCAGGCCACACTGCCCTGAAACGGGCCAAGCACCAACTCGTCGAGACCTTCGTCGTTGGGGCGTACCACATAGAAACCCACCCAAAAGAATCCGAAGGCTTCGCGCAGAGCTGCCGCTGTGTTGGCAAGAATGGCTGTAGTGTCGGTCTCGCCCTCAATGAGGAGGCGAAATTCCTCGATGAAATGGGCATATTTTTCCGATTTTGTCATCATTGCTTTGAAGAATAGTAGAAAAAAGAATGGTGCCCCTTGAGCATAGTGGGCACCATTCTTTTTGTTTTTGTTTTAGCAAACC
This sequence comes from uncultured Bacteroidales bacterium, assembly GCA_902796835.1. GTDB lineage: Bacteria > Bacteroidota > Bacteroidia > Bacteroidales > Bacteroidaceae > Alloprevotella. The sequence goes on along the minus strand of CADBQP010000051.1, from coordinate 5,426 downwards.
TTTTCGAGGCGCTTCATCATGGCAAACATGAAGATGGCTGCCACTACGCAAACAGCGATGAATACACCCCAAACCACGGTGAGGGGAATGTCGCCCCACAGGTAGCCGCCTACACCTACAAGTTTGTTGCCGATGGCTGTCGAAACAAACCATCCGCCCATCATGAGGCCTTTATACTTGGGAGGAGCAACTTTCGAAACAAACGAAATTCCCATGGGGCTCAGCAGCAGCTCGCCGAAGGTGAGGATGAGATAGGTTCCAATGAGCCAGTAGGGCGAAACGAAACTGGCACCTGCGCCGGCCACCTTTTGCTCGTTAGGTGTGAGCAGGCCCTGCGAGGCCACCATCATGATGATGAAGGCCGAAGCTGCCACCAGCATGCCATAGGCAATCTTTCGGGGCGGTGTGGGTTCCTTGCCCTTCTTTGCCAGTGTGCTGAAGATGGCCATCGAAACAGGCGTCAGAGCCACCACGTAGAAGGGGTTGAACTGCTGGAAGATGGGAGCAGAAATGGCCACTTCGCCATCGGCCTGCATGTATTTATAGCCCAAAATGGCGAGCGAGATGAGCACCACGGCACACGAAATGCCCTTGGCTTTCGAACTCTTGCTCTGGAAGAAAGAGAAGCTGGCATAAACGATGAAGATGATGAGCACCAGGTTCCACACGTCGAATGGCATAGTGTCGACACCCGTGGCCGTCTTGGCGGTGAACTCATCGGCAAAATAGGTGAGCGAAAGGCCGTTCTGGTGGAAGGCCATCCAGAAGAAAATCACCACAGCGAAAACCAGGCAAAGTGCGATGATGCGTTGAGTGGTTTCCTCCTTGCTGAGTTCGGGCTCGGCGCTCACTTCTTGCTTGGCGGCCTTGCCCTTGTTGCCCTCTACGTGGCGGAAGGTGCTGCGCGAAAGATAATAGATGGCTATAGAGAGGATGAGCGAAGCGCAGGCCACGGCAAAAGCAAAGTGGTAGGAGTCGTTGACGCTGGTGCCCAGGTTGGTCTGTGCCCATTCCATGATGCGCACGGCGGCAGTGGGGGCAAAGAGGGCACCGATGTTGATAGCCATGTAGAAGAGTGAGAATCCTGCGTCGCGCTTGTCGGCATATCGCGGGTCGTTGTAGAGGTCGCCCACCATTACTTGCAGGTTGCCCTTAAACAGTCCCGTTCCGAAGCCTATGAGCACGAGGGCCACAAGCATGACGACGAGTGCAAACGTGTCGCCGCCGAGGGGAACGGATAATAGCAGGTAGCCGGCAAACATGATGAGGATGCCGGTGGTTACCATTCGTCCAAATCCGTAGCGGTCGGCTAGCCAGCCTCCCACGATGGGCAGAAAATAGACGAGCATGAGAAAGTCGCTGTAGATTTCGCCTGCCCAGCCTGCGTCGAGTCCGTAGTTGGCGCGCAAGAACAGGGCAAATACGGCTAGCATGGTGTAGTAGCCGAAGCGCTCGCCGGTATTGGCCAGCGCGAGGGCAAATAGCCCTTTGGGTTGTCCTTCAAACATAATCTTAAGAGTTTAAGTGAGTATTATTTTTTTGTTTTTTTTCTCCTTTTGTGGCTTCATGTCGGCCAGTTCTTTTTTAAGGAACTTGGCTGTGTAGCCTTTTGTTTGTCGGGCCACTTGTTCGGGGGTGCCGGTGGCCACTACGGTGCCGCCGCCTCGCCCGCCTTCGGGCCCCATGTCAATGAGGTAGTCGGCGCTTTTTATGACGTCCAAGTTGTGCTCAATGACGATGACGGTATTGCCCTGGTCTACCAGTCGGTTGAGCACGCCGAGCAGCACGCGTATGTCTTCGAAGTGGAGGCCCGTGGTAGGCTCATCGAGTATGTAGACGGTGCGTCCCGTTTCTTTTTTCGACAGTTCGGTGGCCAGCTTTACTCTTTGGCTTTCGCCGCCCGAGAGGGTGGTGCTCGACTGCCCCAGCTTGATGTATCCAAGGCCTACGTCTTGGAGCACTTTGATTTTTCGCAGTATGGTGGGCACGTTTTCAAAGAATTCCACGGCGCGGTTGATGGTCATATCGAGCACGTCGGCTATTGATTTACCCTTGAATCTCACCTCGAGCGTTTCGTGGTTGTAACGTTTGCCGTGGCAGGTTTCGCAGGGCACATAGACGTCGGGCAGGAAGTTCATTTCTATGGTTTTGTAGCCATTTCCCTTGCAGGTTTCGCAGCGTCCGCCCTTAATGTTGAACGAGAAGCGTCCGGGCTTATAGGCTCGTATTTTCGATTCGGGCAGTTCTACGAAGATTTCGCGAATGTCGCTGAACACTCCTGTATAGGTAGCCGGGTTGGATCGCGGCATGCGGCCTATGGGGCTTTGGTCCACGCTCACCACTTTGTCCACGTGTTCTATGCCTTCGAGTTCGTCGTAGGGCAGGGGCTCTTGCAGCGAGCGATAGAATTTTTGGGAGAGAATGGGGAGCAGGGTGTCGTTGATGAGGGTTGACTTGCCGCTGCCGCTCACTCCAGTGACGCAGATGAAGGTGCCCAGCGGGAAGTCCACCGTCACACCTTTCAGGTTGTTGCCTCTGGCTCCTTTCAGCCTGAGGCTGTGTCCGTTGCCCTTGCGGCGCTCGGCGGGCAGTTCTATTTGCAGTTCCTGATTCAGGTATTGGGCTGTGAGGGTATGGCCATGGAGCATTTTCTCCACTGTGCCTTCAAACACTACTTCGCCGCCCAGTCTTCCGGCTCGCGGACCGAGGTCTACCACGTAGTCGGCTGCCAGCATCATGTCTTTGTCGTGCTCCACGACGACGACGGTGTTGCCCGTGTCGCGCAGTTGCTTGAGCGAGTTGATTAGCCTCACGTTGTCGCGCTGATGGAGCCCGATGCTGGGCTCATCGAGTATATAAAGCACGTTGACGAGCTGCGAACCTATTTGTGTGGCCAACCTGATGCGTTGGCTTTCGCCGCCCGAAAGGCTGCGAGTAGATCGGCTTAGCGATAGGTAGTCGAGCCCCACGTCGAGCAGGAACTTCAGGCGTGAGCGCAGCTCTTTCATGATTTCGTGGGCTATGGCGGCCTGTTTGCCTTTGAGTGTCACTTCGGTGTCGTTGAGCCAGTCGTAGAGTTCTTTGATGTCCATGGCGGCAAGCTGGGCTATGTTTTTCCCGGCAAACCGATAGGAGAGTGCTTCGTTGTTGAGGCGTGTGCCGTGGCAGTGTGGACACTCCATGGTCTTGGCAAAGCTGTCGGCCCACTTGCGGGCGGCAGCTGTCATTTCGCCATCGGCCATTTGGTCGATATATTTCACCAGGCCTCCGAAATCAACGAAGTAGTCTGTAGATGAGTTGATGTATTTCGAGGGTATTCTCACGCGGTCGGCCGATCCGTTGAGTATCTCGTCGATGGCCTCCTCGGGGATTTCTTCGATGGGGGTTTTCAGGTCGGCGTCGTATTTTTGCAGCACGGCCTCGATTTCCCAAAATATTAAGGTGTTATGATATTTCCCGAGCGGAGCCAGCCCGCCGTCGTAGATGCTCATCTGAGGGCGTGGCACCACTTTTTCGCGGTCGATGACGGAAACGTAGCCCAGGCCTTTACACTTGGGGCAGGCCCCCGACATGCTGTTGAACGAGAAGTTGTGGGGTGCCGGCTCGCGATAGGATAGTCCGCTCACGGGGTCCATGAGCCGCTTGCTGTAGAAGCGTGCCTGCTCTGTGGTGGCGTCGAGCAGGGTCATCAGCCCGTCGCCCTGGATTAATGCTTGGCTCACACTCTTTTGCAGCCTTTCGCGGTCTTTGGCCTGCACGGCCAGTTTGTCGACCACCACTTCGATGTCGTGGTTCTTGTAGCGGTCCACTTTCATGCCTGGCACCACTTCGAGCATTTCGCCATCGACCCTCACGTTCAGGAAGCCTTTTTTGCGAATGGTTTCGAAGAGTTCGCGATAGTGGCCCTTGCGGTTGCGCACGAGGGGAGCTAGCAGATAAACCTTATGTCCTTCGTAATCACTGAGGATGAGGTCCACAATCTGGTCTTCGGTGTATTTCACCATTTTTTCGCCTGTCTCAAACGAATAGGCCTCGCCGGCACGGGCATAGAGCAGACGCAGGAAGTCGTAGATTTCGGTGACGGTACCCACGGTGGAACGTGGGTTTTTGTTCGTGGTTTTCTGCTCAATGCTAATAACGGGGCTCAACCCCGTAATTTTATCCACGTCGGGGCGTTCCAGGTGGTCCAGAAAGTTGCGGGCATAGGCCGAGAATGTTTCGATGTAGCGCCGTTGACCCTCTGCATAGAGCGTGTCGAAGGCCAGCGACGATTTGCCGCTGCCGCTCAGTCCCGTCACAACCGTCAGGCTGTCGCGGGGAATGGTTACGTCCACGTTTTTCAGGTTATGAACGCGGGCGCCCAATACTTCTATTTGTGGTTTATTCTGGTGGCTCTTCAAGTCTGAGTGATGTTTTTCCCGTTTCATGAATCTACTGACTCACCTCATGTTTTCCGCGCAGCAGGTTAATCACCTTTTTGATGTCCCATGTGCGGCCGTCGGCACCCTTGGCCTTCACGCGCAGATAGTAGGCACCGTCGGGCACGTTGCGTCCTCCCGATCGGCCGTCCCAGCCAGCGTTGATGTCGGTCCAGTGGTAGAGCAGACGGCCCGAACGATTGAATATCCATCCTTCGAACTCTACAATGCTCTGGTGGCCGTTCTTCTTCACGCGAAACTCATCGTTAATGCCGTCGTCATTGGGCGTAAAGGCATTGGGAAGCCTCAGAAAACTCTCGCGTATGTTAATGCTAAAAGGTGTGTCCGACACGTACTCAATGGTGTCGGTGCCCATCACGAAACTGATGCGCAACTCCACGTGGAAGGTTCCCGTTTCGCGAAATTCAAAATCCGTGTCCTCATCGAAGCGGGTCAGAAAAGGCGTCTGCTCGTTCGAACGGTAGAAGCGCCATTCGTAGTAGGCCCTATAGTCGCCCACATTCTGCGGATTGGCCAAGAACGATGCCTTCAGCGGCGCCGAACCGTCATATTCCGAGGCTGTGACTTCCACACCCGTGGAGTCTACATAAGTCATGGTGGGCGATGCCGACGGATAATCGTCGGCCCAAGCCGTGATGGGAAGGCACACCAAAAGTGCCAAAAGAAACTTTCGGAACGTCATATTGCGTATTATTTGCTTGCAAAGATAAAAAGATAATGCAAACCGAGCGAAAACAAAAGCAAACTTGTTTGAGATTTTTGCCATGCTTCTCTTTCTTTGGCTTGAAAAAGGCTTGCGCTATGGCCCTAAACTCACTTGCGAACTGTTAAATTTTATTTTTTCAAAAAATTTCACTTCGCCATTGGCTTCTCAGGCTGGCGGAGTATTTTTGCCGAGCAAAAAGTCGCGAAAAGTTGACAGCCCATATCGCGCGTGCGTATCTTTGCCGTTGCCAAGGTTCTAAAGAAAAGGCACATGCCGGACAG
>CADBQP010000050.1 GCA_902796835.1 uncultured Bacteroidales bacterium | reverse complement strand
AACTCTCTTCGAGCGAAGGTCGCAGGGACCGGAGAAGCACCCTGTAAGCGCGCTTACAAACAAACTTTTTTAAGTTTACGCAAAAAAGTTGTCACCGACCGAAGCCGCCACGTCAGCCCTGAGGGGCGAAGTTCCGATGAGGCTGGGGCGAAAAAGCGAAGGGAGGTAACATAACTATTATAGTCGCTATAGCAAAACAAAAGAACCGAATAATCGGATTATTCAGGCTATTCTGATTACTCCGATTGAATGTTACTTCCCCGAAAGTTAGAGCTACTGGGCACGTGGTGCGCGGTGGTGCTGACTTTCGGGGATTTTTTGTGTAAGTTCTTGAAAAAAATCTCCGAGATTATTTGAATATCTCGGAGATAATTCTGACTATCGTGGCAGTTGCGTTTTTAGAGAATTTTCTCAATAGCGGCTTTGACGTTATCCATGCTTTCGGTAGGCTCGAAGCGTTTCACTACGCGTCCCTTACGGTTGACGAGGAATTTTGTGAAATTCCATTTAATGTCTGATTTTTTGTCGTAGTCGGGGTCGTTTTTTCGCATCATTTGGTCGAGCACGGGACCGAGTTTGCTATTCATGTCGAAGCCTCTGAATTTTTGCTTTTTCTTGAGGTAGGTAAAGAGTGGGGTTTCGTCTGTGCCGTTGACAATGATTTTCTGAAAGAGCGGGAATGTGGTTTCGAAGTTTTCGGTGCAGAATTTTTTAATTTCCCCGATGCTGCCTGGGGCTTGCTGACCGAATTGATTGCAGGGGAAGTCGAGCACCACGAAACCTTGGTTCTTGAATTCTTCGTAGATGGCTTGCAGTTCTTTATACTGCGGTGTGAAGCCACACTTTGTGGCAGTGTTGACAATGAGCATCACCTGTCCCTTGTATTGGCTGAGCGAGATTTCTTTGCCTTCGTCGCTGCGTGCGCTGAAGCCGTAGACATTGCGTTGTGCCGATGCGCCGAGGGCCAGGGCCAGGGAGAGTGTGAGGAGGATTTTTTTCATGATTGTGTGAGTTTATCTAAGAGGGTTGAACATGCGTCTTCGAGCAGATCGAGCACGAGTTCGAATCCTTCGGCGCCTTCGTAGTAAGGGTCGGGCACGTGGTCGAAGTGGGGGTATTTGGTGATGTATGTTGCCATGCGTTCCACCTTGAGCTTGTCTTCGGGGGTGGGTGCCAGGTTCAGGAGGTTGTGGTAGTTGCTGTCGTCCATGGCCATGATGAGGTCGAATTGTTCGAAGTCTTGCGCTGTGATGCGGCGTGCGCGATGGGTGAGCTTATATCCTCGACGCATGGCGTGGTGCCGCATGCGTGGGTCGGCCATTTGGCCTGTGTGGCCGCCGTAGGTTCCGGCGCTGTCGATGTGGAAATCGCCTGTGAGTCCGCGCTCGTCGACCATGGATTGAAACACGGCCTGCGCGGCTGTAGAACGGCAGATGTTTCCAAGACAGACAAAGAGAATGTGCTTCATGTTTGCTCCTTTTTCTGTGAGGCTGTGTGCAAAGATAGTGTTTTTTTGTTGATTTGTTTGCTCGGGGCTAAAACAAAGGCGCAACTCCTTGTGTGGGAATTGCGCCTTCTTTGTGGTTTATGTGTGCGGGGCTTAGATGATTTCGCTCCAGTCTTCCTGCGTTTTGCGTACGTAGGACTGATAGCGGCGTCGTGCGGCCCGTTCGGTTTCTTGGAAGAGTTCCTGTGCCTCAGCGGGGAAGGCCTTGGCCAGCGATGCAAAGCGCACCTCGTTGGCCAGATAGTCTTGGAAGAGGCTCCAGTCGGGCTCTTTCGAGTCGAGTGTGAAGGGGTTCTGTCCCTGTGCGGCGTTGTCGGGGTTGTAGCGCCACAGGTGCCAGTATCCGCATTTCACGGCGCGCTCTTCTTCGGCTTGGCTGCGTCCCATGCCTCCCTTGATCTTCAGTCCGTGGTTGATGCAGGGTGCATAGGCTATGATGAGCGATGGTCCGTGATAGGCTTCGGCTTCGCGAATGGCTTTGAGGCATTGTGCGTTGTCGGCGCCCATGGCCACTTGTGCCACATAGACGTAGCCATAGGTGGCCTGCATGAGACCCAGGTCTTTCTTGGTGACGCGCTTACCGCTGGCGGCAAACTGTGCGATGGCGCCGATGGGAGTGGCTTTAGAGGCCTGGCCGCCGGTGTTGGAGTAGACCTCTGTGTCGAGCACCAGAATGTTTACGTCTTCGCCGCTGGCCAGCACGTGGTCGAGACCGCCGTATCCAATGTCATAGCTGGCGCCGTCGCCACCGATGATCCACTGGCTGCGCTTGGTGAGGAAGTGGGTGAGTTCCTTCAGTCGGCCACAGATGGGGCATCCGTTTGCAGCGCAGGCTTCGATGAGCGGGGTGAGCTTGTCGGCAGCAGCCTTGCTGGCGGCGGCATCGTCTTTGCCTGCCACCCATTCTTCGGCAGCAGCCTTGAATTCGTCATTACACTTGCCCTCGGCAATGGCTTGTCCGAGCAGGGCTTCGATGCGTGCGCGCATTTTCTTATTGGCCAGCACCATGCCCATGCCAAACTCACAGAAGTCTTCGAACAGGCTGTTGGCCCAAGCGGGTCCGCGGCCGTCGGCATCGGTGGTGTAGGGGGTTGATGGGATGGAACCGGAATAGATTGACGAGCATCCCGTGGCGTTGGCTATCATTTGACGCGAGCCGAAGAGTTGGCTTACGAGCTTTACGTAGGGTGTTTCGCCGCAGCCGGCGCAGGCGCCGCTGAACTCGAAGAGCGGGGTGGCAAACTGCGAGTTCTTGGGGTTCATGGCAATGTCGATGAGCGTCTGCTTCGACGATACCTTCTTCACCAGATAGTCCCAGTTCTTGTCTTCGGCCTCTTGTCCGGCCAGGGTGGTCATCGACAGGGCCTTTTCGCCGCGCAGGCCTGGGCATACGTCTACGCAGTTGCCGCATCCGGTGCAGTCCATGACGCTGGTTTGGATGCGGAAGCGCATGCCCTTGAGGGCTGCCGGAGCTTTCATTTCGAGGGTGGGGGCAGCAAAGCCTGCGGCTTCTTCGTCGTTGAGCACGAAGGGGCGTATGCAGGCGTGGGGGCATACGTAGGCACACTTGTTACACTGTATGCAGTTGGCTTCGTTCCATACGGGCACGAAGGCTGCTACGCCACGCTTTTCGTAGGCGGCTGTTCCCTGGGGCCATGTGCCGTCGATGGTGTCGGCATAGGCGCTCACGGGCAGCAGGTCGCCATTCTGGGCGTTGATGGGGCGCACGAGGTTGGTGATGAATTCGGGTTCATCGCGCAACACGGCTGCATCCTCGGGCAGGCTGGCCCATGCGGGATCTACGGCGAGCTGCTTGTATTCGCCGCCGCGGTCAACGGCTGCATAGTTCTTGTCGACGATGTCCTGTCCCTTGCGCGAATAGGATTTCACGATGAATTTCTTCATCTGGTCGATGGCCAGGTCGATGGGGATAACTTCGGTGATGCGGAAGAAGGCCGACTGCAGAATGGTGTTGGTGCGGTTGCCAAGACCAATTTCCTGAGCAATCTTCGTGGCGTTGATATAGTAAACGGTGATGTGGTGTTCAGCAAAGTAGCGCTTCACGTTGTTGGGCAGGTTCTTTGCCAGTTCGTCGCCTTCCCAGATGGTGTTGAGCAGGAAGGTGCCTCCGTCGCGCAGTCCGCGCAGCACGTCGTACATGTGCAGATATGCCTGGACATGGCATGCCACGAAGTTGGGTGTCTTAATCTGGTAGGTGGAGCGGATGGGCGAGTCGCCGAAGCGCAGGTGTGAGCAGGTGAAGCCGCCCGACTTCTTAGAGTCGTATGAGAAGTAGGCCTGGCAATACTTGTCGGTGTTGTCGCCAATAATCTTGATAGAATTCTTGTTGGCTCCCACGGTGCCGTCGGCTCCGAGGCCGTAGAATTTGGCTTCGAAGATGCCTTCGCCGCCCAGTGCCATTTCTTTCTCGAGGGGCAGCGAAGTGAAGGTCACGTCGTCGACTATGCCCAATGTGAAGTGGTTTTTGGGTTCGGCTTGCTTCAGGTTGTCGAACACTGAGATGATCATGGTGGGGGTGGTGTCGCACGAACCGAGTCCGTAGCGGCCTCCCACGATGAGCGGGCGTTCTGCTGCGTCATAGAATGCGCTCTTCACGTCGAGATAGAGGGGTTCGCCTTCGGCTCCGGGCTCCTTGGTGCGGTCGAGCACGGCAATGCGCTTCACGCTCTTTGGTACGGCCTGGAGCAGGTGTTTCACGCTGAAGGGGCGATAGAGGTGTACGCTGACCATACCCACTTTTTCGCCGTTTTTGGTCATGTGGTCAATGGCTTCGCGGGCGGCTTCGGTAACGGAGCCCATGGCCACGATGATGTTTTCGGCATCGGCGGCTCCATAGTAGCTGAAGAGCTTGTATTCGCGACCTGTGATTTTCGACACGGCAGCCATGTATTTTTCTACGATTTCGGGCACGGCGTCGTAGTGGCTGTTGCAGCTTTCGCGGTGGGCGAAGAATGTTTCGGGGTTTTCGGCCATGCCGCGTGCCACGGGGTGTTCGGGGGTCAGGGCGCGCTGGCGGAATTCGCTGAGTGCTTTTTGGTCTACGAGGGGACGCAGTTCTTCCTGGTCGATTTCCTCAATTTTCTGATATTCGTGTGAGGTGCGGAATCCGTCGAAGAAGTTGATGAATGGCACGCGGCTCTCGATCGTGGCGAGGTGGGCCACTGCGGCGAGGTCCATCACTTCTTGCACAGAGCCTTCGGCCAGCATGGCGAAGCCCGTTTGGCGGCAGGCCATCACGTCGCTGTGGTCGCCAAAGATGCAGAGCGAATGGGTGGCCAATGTGCGTGCCGAAACATGGAAGACGCAGGGTAGCAGTTCGCCGGCAATCTTATACATGTTGGGAATCATGAGCAACAGGCCTTGCGAGGCGGTGAAGGTGGTGGTGAGCGCACCGGCCTGCAGCGATCCGTGCACGGCTCCGGCAGCTCCGCCTTCTGATTGCATTTCTTGAACGTGGACGGTGTCGCCAAAGAGGTTCTTGCGTCCTTGTGCGGCCCATTCGTCAACGTGTTCGGCCATTGGCGAAGAGGGGGTGATGGGGTAGATGGCAGCAACTTCTGAGAACATGTAGGCTACATGTGCAGCAGCTTGGTTGCCATCGCAAGTAATCATTTTCTTTTGTTTTGACATTGTTTTTTTATGAATTGAAATTGTTATTGTTTGTGCTTTTTGTGGGGCTCTCTTTTTTTAGTAGAGGAAGCCGAAGAGCCAGAGCGGTATGTCGTGGCCGTGGCCCACCTCAAGGTTGTAGCGTGCGTAATAGGAGCCTTCGGGCGCTTTGACGCGTTTGAGCTTGTCGCACACGCAGATGTGGGTGTCTTCGTTGACCACGAATTGCCCGTCGCGGCGTCCTTTGTTCACCAGGTGGTGTCGCCAGAGGCTGTTTACGAAGAAGGTTTCGTAGATGGTTTGCTCCTCCATGTTGGGGGTGTAGAGGGCATACATCAGGTTGGTGTTGTGGAGCTTCACTTCGGCGGGCTTTTTGGGGAATGAGTCGCCGGGGCGGTAAATCATGTTGATGAAGCGGCCTTCTTCAAGGTATTTCAGATAGTTCATCACCGTGGCGCGCGAGGTGCCTATTTCCTGTGCCAGCTTGCTCACGTTTGGGGTGCTGTCTTCCGAGACGGTGAGCAGATAGAGCAGCTTCTTGATGCGAGGCAGGTATTTAAGTTCTATCTGTTTTGAGAGCAGAATGTCGGTTTCGATCATGCTGTTCATGGCCTTGAGCAGGCTCTCGGTGAAGTTTCGGTTTTCGATGTAGAAGGGGTAGTGCCCGTGGTGCAGGTATTCTTGGAAGAATTCCCAGGGGCGCACTTTGGGCAGTATGGACTTCATGATGAGCTCGTGGTCTTTGAGTATTTCGCTCAGCGAGCAGGCCCTGAAGTTGTTGTCTGTCTTTTGGTTGATGAATTCGCGGAAGGAAAATCCGTGCAGGTGGTAGAAACGGCATACGGCCGAGAGCTCGGTGTCTTCTTCGTCGCTGTCGGGCACGGAGGTGGTGGTGAAGATGATGCGCAGGTAGGGATATTTGTGGTAGCACTCCATGAGTTGCTCCTTCCAGCCTTGCAGCTTAAACATTTGGTCGATGAGCAGCACTTTTCCTCCGCGCGCCACAAACCGGCCGGCAAACTCCACAATGCCCTTACCCTGAAAGTAGAAATTGTTCATGCTCACAAAGAGGCATTGATGCAGATTGGGGTCGAAGTTTTCCTTGGCATATTGCAGCAAGAACGAGGTGCGACCTACTCCGCGGGGCCCGCGGATGCCAATGAGGCGATAGCTCCAATCGATGTTGTCCATCAAGGCACGGCGAACGGTCGATTTGGTGTGGTCCATCCAAAAAGCGTGTGTCTGAAAAAAAGATTCCATTTGGAGGTTTTTAGAATGAAGTGTGTGTTTTGTGGTATTAGTTTCTCTGCCCCATGGCGTGGCCTGGAGCAGGTGGTTAGCGCGGCAGAAGCCGCATTTGAGCGCAAATATACGAAAAAAGATAAAAATGTATATTCAGAGATAGCAAAAAAAGTGAAAGCATGGAGTGCAAAAAAAATCTCAAACTTTGGAGTACGCCAGACGGCGCGATAGAAAAAAGAGTTGGCTCGATAGTTTAAACTGTTGAGCCAACTCTTTTTTCTATCAGTGTGTGGACATCGCGAAAAAAGGTTGAGGCATTTCCGACGGAGCCTGGTCTACAGGTTTCTGTGTCTGAGCAGAATGTAGATGATGACGGGCGCTCCGAAAACGGGCGTGAGGGCATTGATGGGCAGGGCGCCTCCGTGGACGGGCAGGTGGGCAATGAGCAAACACGCCAGTGCGATGTTGGCTCCCACAAGCAGCGAGGCAGGCATCAGCTTGCGGTGGTCTGCCGTGCCCAGGGCCAGCCGGGCCATGTGGGGCACGGCCAGTCCGATGAAAGTGATGGGTCCGCAAAAGGCCGTAACCATGGCGGCAAGCCACCCCACCAGGGCCAGCACCACAGTGCGCACCGTGCGCACAGCCACGCCCATGCTGCGGGCATAGCCGGGGCCCAGGAGCAGCGCGTTGAGCTGTTTCGACATGAGCACCATCGGCACAATGGCGGCTCCGACAGCCAGGCCAAAGCAGGCAAGGCGGTCGGGCGTGAGGCCCGAAAAATCGCCCAAACCCCAAAACACAAACGATTGCACCCCATAGTCTGTGCTGAAAAAACTCAGCAGCGTTACTACCGACGACACCACGTAGCTCATCATGATGCCCACGATGAGCAGTGTGAGGTTGCTCGTCACCACGGCCGAGCAGGCCAGCAATACCAAAATGACGGCTCCTGCCCCTGCCAGCGCAAAGAGCGACGTGGCTGCAAAGCCCGACACCGAAAACTGGGCCGCCACTGCGCTTCCGCCGAGCCACAGGGTGGCCAAGGCTGCACCAAGACTGGCTCCCGACGTCACACCCAAAATGGAAGGGTCGGCCAGCGGGTTGTCGAAAACCGTTTGCATGGCCAGTCCAGCCACTGCCAGCGCCGCGCCCGCCAATATGGCAGTCAACGCGCTTGGCAGGCGCGATTGCCACACCACAAAGCGTGCCGTCTCCGAGGCTTCGCTGCCCCAAAGCGCCCGCCATATTTCGTCGGCGGGCAGGGCCACTCCGCCCCATGTCACATTGGCAAAGGCCAAAACAAGGAGAAGAAGCCCCATGAGGCACATAAATAAAGTGGCGCGCTTGTTCATTGCAGTTTCTCTAGGAAATGGGTGGGCTCGTCGGGCCCGAAAAGTTCGGGATGGCACACCACGAGGACGTCGTGAAGGTAGCGTTCCGGATGGAAAGGCACTTCTTCAAAAAAAGGCTTTTTCATGGTGTTGCAGCCCCAGATTCGTTTGTTTTTCCAGGCTTCGAAAAGCGCGTAGCGTGGCTCTTCGCTGCGCAGGGAAGCGTAGGAAATGTTGTGGGGAGCACCATATTTAATTATCCAAAGGTCGGCCTCACGCCCTCGCTCATAAACCTCCTCCAAGTTGAGCGCCACGGAGCCCCGTTTGTGTTCGTGAGAGAAAATATAGCTGGCCCCGCCGTCTTTGTAGAGTCTTCCCATGGTGCTCTCGGCTCCGGGAACATACCACACAGCGCCCATTTTTTTGTCGGCCAGTAGCGTGGGGCCTTTGGCCGTAGGCGGAATGAGCGACGAGAGGCTGTCGTAGGTTTGTGAGACTTTTTCGAAAAGGTCAAAGGCCGCCTGTCTGCGTCCGAAAAGCAGACCAAAGAATTTTGCCCACTCGGCGCGTCCCAGCGGCGAAGATTCCATGTAGTCGGCACACTCAATGATGGGTATTCCCAGCTTGGCAATGGCTCCGTAGGTGTTGTTGCGAAAGGGCGAAGCGAGAATGGCTTCGCACTGAAGGGCTGCAATGGCCTCGGTGTGGGGCATCATGGCCTCGCCCATGTCGAGGGTTGTCCGGTTGAGCAGACTCTCCCTTAGGGCTTGCGAGAGGGCTAAGTTGGCATCGCAGAGCCCCGCAACCGACGTGCCTGCCCCCAGTTCGTGGAGCAGGGCGGCATGGACGGCCGAGAGGCATACGCATCGCTCAATGGGGGTGCGCACCACAATGCCCTCGGGGTGAAGGGCTGGCATTGGCTTCGATTTGTCTACGAGCACGTATCGTTGCAGGAGTTGTCCCTCATTCCATGCATCGGCAATCTCTACACTCGTGAAACTGTCGCAATCCACAATGCAAAGCAGAGAGGCGTGGCCAAGGACGAGGGTGTCGCCGCCGAAGTGGCGCGACTCAGCGCTCTGCTTGCCGCAGGCGACCGTCATGGTCAGCGCTACGGCGGCCAGCCACCAGCATGCAGCACGTTGCATCGTCTTTGTAGGCTTCGTCATGAGGCTTGCTATTCGTTGGGAAGCGTGATCTCTCCAGCAATGTTTTGGCACATTAGGCGCTTCGTTTCGTCAAGGGGCAGGTTGCGGCCAAGCAGAAACATCATTTTCGTAACCATGGCTTCGATGGTGCAGTCGAAACCATTAAGCACCCCGGCGTGGAGCAGTTGGAGCCCCGTTTCGTAGCGTCGCATCTGCACGCTGCCCGTCTTGCACTGTGTGACGTTCACTACCACCACACCGCGGCGGCAAAGCTCTTCGAGCGTGTGCATGAGCCACGGTTTTTGGGGCGCGTTGCCCGAGCCGTAGGTTTTCAGAATCACACCGCGCAGCGACTCGACGTGGAGCAAACTCGACAGAATGTCTTCGCGAATACCAGGGAAAAGCGTCACCACGATAATGCGATTGTCCATTGCGCTTTCTACCTGCAGACGGCTTCCCGAGGGCGGCCGGCGCACCAGGTGTGTGTCGTATTTAATGTCGATTCCTGCATTAGCCAGACAGGGGAAGTTGAACGAGCGGAAGGCGTTGAAGCCCTCGCTGTTGATTTTCGTGGTGCGGTTGCCGCGCATCAGCTGACTCTCGAAATAGATGCACACTTCGGGCACCATGGCGTGTCCCTCCTTGTCTTTGGCTGCTGCTATTTCGATGGAGGTGAGAAAGTTTTCCTTACCATCGGTGCGCAGCTGGCCTATTGGAATTTGCGAGCCTGTAATGACTACCGGCTTGGCCAACCCTTGCAGCATGAAACTCAGGGCTGAGGCAGTATAGGCCATTGTGTCGGTGCCGTGAAGAATGACGAAGCCGTCATAGGTTTCGTAGTTCTTCTCGATGAGGCGTGCCATTTTGGCCCAGTGTGAAGGCTCCATGTCGCTCGAATCGATGGGCGGATTAAGGGTGATGGCCTCAATGTGGTAGTCGAAGTTGCTCATTTCGGGCACATTGCCGCGCAGGTGTTCAAAGTCGAAACTCTCGAGCGCGCCGGTTTCTCTGTTGCGCGTCATGCCAATCGTTCCGCCCGTATAAATAATAAGAATGGAGGTTTGTGAGGATGCTTTCATAGTGTGTGAATATACATTCGTGGCGAAGTTACGCCAAAAGCTTCAAACGGCCAATCTGAATAAAGAAAAAACTCTTTTTAGCTCCATGCTTTGTGCGACCCATTATTTTTTACTACTTTCGCACCGCAATTTCAAAAAAATGGCCGCAGAGCAAACACAATATACTCCAATAAAAGACGGAATGAGCCTTATGGGACGCATGCTGAAACGTGCGTTCGATGTGGCGTTGGCGCTGCCTTGTATGGTGCTGGCTTCGCCTATGATGTTGTTTTGTTATGTGGCCATAAAGCGCGAAGACGGAGGCCCTGCCATCTACCGCCAAGAGCGCATCGGGCTTGGCGGAAAGCCATTCTTTATCTATAAGTTTCGCACCATGCGACTGGACTATCATGAGACGGAGCCTCAGCTCACGGCTGATGGCGATGTGAAAAATCTGACGCGCATAGGAAGGTGGATGCGCGACCGACACGTAGACGAACTGCCTCAATTCTGGAATGTGCTGAAGGGCGACATGTCGTTTGTGGGGCCACGTCCCGAACGCGCCTTCTTCATTCAGCAAATAGAGGCTCGCAATCCCCACTATCGCGACCTCTATCAAATTCGCCCGGGCATTACCTCGTATGCCACTTTGCATAACGGCTATACCTACAACATCGAAAAAATGATGAAGCGTCTGGAACTCGATTTGTATTATTTGGAGCACCGTTCATGTGTAGTCGACATGAAAATTCTATGGAATACATTATATTATATAGTGTCGGGGAAGAAAATCTAAGAAAAGTCTATTACCCGAAACAGTATGAATAGGAAAGCCCACTCGCCTTTTGGCCGAGTGGGCTTTCCTGCTTTTGCAGCATTTCGTTTCTTCAGAACACAAAGTTGCGGAAGTCGTTGAATATGGCCAGCGCCATGAGCAGCAAGAGCAGGGCCATACCAATGGTTTCGGCCCGCTGCATGAAGTTGTCGCTTGGCTTGCGACGTGTAATGACCTCGAAGAGCAGGAAGAACACGTGGCCTCCGTCAAGGGCAGGAATGGGCAAAATGTTCATAAAGGCCAGGATGAGGCTGATGAATGCTGTGAGTTCCCAGAATCGCTGCCATTGCCACGTCTTTGGAAACAAGCTGCCTATGGCACCAAAGCTGCCTACGCTCTGTGCCCCTTCTTTGGTGAAGATGTATTTCAGGTCGGTCACGTAGCCCTTGAGCACTTGCCATCCATGGCGAAAGCCGGCCGGAATGGACTCAAGCAAAGAGTAGTGGCGCGTAACGGTGGCATATTCGGCAAAAGGTGAGGCCCAGACAATGCCCATGAGAAAGTCGGCGTTGAGTTGCATGGTGAGCGTGTCGGGAATGGTTTCGCCTTCGTGAAGCACCACGACCTGAGCCGTGCGTAGTTGCATAGAGTCGGATTGATTTCCTGCCGAAAGAATGTCGTCCATCTGCCCACGAATGTCGTTGTATTCGTTGACCGTGGCGAGTGGCTTTCCGTTGTAGGCCATGAAGCGGTCGCCTTTGCGCATGCCGGCCTTTGCGGCAGGTGTCTCGGGAGCCACGCTGTCGACTACGGCCGGAGCCAGCGGCAGGGCAAAGGGAGGTTCGCTGCGTAGCATTTCAAGCATGTCAAGGTTGCCGGGCATGTCAAGGCGAACTTCCTTTCCATGGCGCAAAACCGTGACGCTTGTGGCATTGGAGATACTGCGATAGAAGTTTCCAAAGCTCTCGTTGTTGTCGAAGCGCTGAAAGATGGTTTCGTTGGTGCGAATAGGTATGTCGCCGTCGCGGAAGCCAAGTTCCTGGGCAGTGGTGTTGAACTTCAGGCCATGGGTCATGTTTTGAATTGGTACATACGTTTCGCCCCATACGAAAAGTATGCCTGCGTAGATGACAAAGGCTACGATGAGGTTCATCAATACACCGCCGAGCATGATAAGCAACCGTTGCCAGGCTGGTTTAGCGCGAAACTCCCAGGGTTGCACGGGCTGTTTCAGTTGCTCGGCATCTTGAGTCTCGTCGACCATGCCGGCTATCTGCACGTATCCGCCCAAGGGGAGCCATCCTAAATTATAAGTGGTGTCGCTATTCTTGGGCTTAAACTTGGCTATTGAAAACCATGGGTCGAAAAAGAGAGAGAACTTATTGACCCTCACCTTGAAAAGTTTGGCAAAAAGAAAATGCCCACCTTCGTGAAGGAGTACTAGCAAGGAGAGGCAAAGTATGAGCTGAAGAGCTCTGATGAGAAAAACTTCCATGAAAAGATGTGTGTGGATTGAAAAATGATGTTATTGAGGGTTTCTACGAAATCAACGCTTGAGCCACGATGCGCGCCTCGCGATCGGTTTCGAGAAAACATTCGAGAGTGGCCTCGTTGCTGAAAGGAACTTTAGCCGTGGTTTCGTCGATGATTTGAGCAATGCGTGGGAAAGAAATCTTGCCTTGTCGGAAAGCCAGGTTGGCCACTTCGTTGGCGGCATTGACCACGCAGGGAACGTTTCCACCTCTTGCAGCAGCCTCATAGGCTATGGCGAGGCAGCGAAAGCGTTCGGTGTCGGGTTGGGCAAAGTGCATGGCGCCCAGTTCGTAGAAATTGATGCGCTCAATATTGAGTGTGAGGCGTTGTGGATAGGCCAATGCATATTGTATGGGTAGCCGCATGTCGGGCATAGCCATTTGGGCTTTCACACTGCCATCGGCAAATTGCACAGCCGAGTGGATGATGCTCTCAGGATGTATCAGCACTTCGATGTTTTTTGGGGCGACTCCGAATAGCCATTGAGCTTCAATCATTTCGAAGCCTTTGTTCATCATCGTGGCACTGTCGATGGTTATTTTTGCTCCCATCTCCCAATTGGGATGTTGAAGCGCCTGGGCGGCAGTGACGCTTTTGAGTTCGTCGGAAGTGTGGTTTCTGAAAGGGCCGCCACTGGCTGTGAGCAGTATTTTCTCTATGGGATTTTGTGTCTCGCCGGCCAACGACTGGAAAATGGCTGAGTGCTCGCTGTCGACGGGAAGGATGGGCACACGATTGGCTACGGCTAAACTCGTAATGAGGGCTCCTGCCACAACGAGTGTTTCCTTGTTGGCCAAAGCTATGGTTTTGCGAGCCTCAATGGCTCGAATGGTGGAGGGCAGTCCGGCAAAGCCTACCAGTGCGGCTACCACAATGTTGATAGAAGGCATCTCTACCACACCGCAGAGGGCTTCGGCTCCTGCATAGACCTTTATGGGGAGGTCGGCCAGTGCTTCGCATACCATGACATATTTGTCCTCGTTGGCTATGACCACGGCATCGGGCATGAATTCGCGGGCTTGGCGAATCAGAAGGTCGGCATTGTCGCCGGCGGTGAGCACTCGAGCCTCGAATTGGTCAGGGTGTTGCCTGATGACGTCGAGTGTTTGGGTGCCGATAGAGCCTGTCGAGCCCAGAATGGCCAGTTGCCTTGGCTTTGTTTCTTGATGACGGGATGTATGTGTTTCTCTCTTCATGTTCTTATAGGAGGTCAAGAAGCCCGTCGGCAATTTGCAGGGTAATGGTTTTGCCTTCGGGATTGTAGTCGATTATGAGGTCGTCGTGAATGGGCAACATGAGTTCCTTGTCGTTTGGAGTTCTGACAATGAGCAGCATATTGGCGCTCCGGTCGTCAATGCTGACGGCTTCGCCCAGCATGTGGTGGTTTTGGTCCTCAACGGTGTAGCCTCTGATGCCGGCGTTTTCGAAAGGAGTCCCATCTTCGTCGGCTGGGGCGTGTGTCAATGGGTAGTAGGCACGGCATCCCACGAGGCGCTTGGCTTTCTCGGCTGTGTCGAAGTCGAGCATCTTGAAGATGGCTACACTACTGTTTTTTATGCGAAACTCTTCCCAGAAAAAAGGCACGAGAATGCCGTCGATGTCGAGCACAATGTAGGGCGATGTGCCACGATCGAAGATGTCGCTGTCGAAAGTGATTTCGACCTCGCCGCGCAGGCCTCGTGCTTTACTCACGTAGCCAAAATATACTACTTCGTCGGGATTAATCATGTAGGTGTTTGACAGGTTGTGTATATGCTCCGGTGCTTAGTCTTGGTGACGCTTAATGACGGCACCTAAGGCACACAGGCGCTCCTCAATGTTTTCATATCCGCGGTCTATCTGCTCCACGTTGTCTATGCGGCTTGTGCCTTCGGCCGACAAAGCGGCGATGAGCAGGGCTATGCCGGCGCGAATGTCTGGCGAAGTCATGCGGCGAGCGCGGAGTTTGATTTCTTTATTATGACCCACGACAACAGCTCTGTGGGGGTCGCATAGGATGATGAGCGCTCCCATTTCGATGAGTTTGTCGACAAAGAAAAGGCGGCTTTCAAACATTTTCTGGTGGAAAAGCACCGTACCTTTGGCTTGTGTGGCCACCACGATGAGCACACTCAGAAGGTCAGGCGTAAGCCCCGGCCAGGGTGCGTCGGCCAGGGTCATGAAAGAACCGTCGATGAACGATTCAATCTGGAAATGATCGTGATGGGGAATATAAATGTCGTCGCCTTGGCGCTCCACGCTGATGCCCAGACGACGAAAGGCATCGGGAATAATGCCAAGGTCAGGATAGGAAACTCCCTTGATGGTGATGCCGTCGCCTACAAGGGCTGCCATTCCAATGAAGCTGCCCACTTCAATCATGTCGGGCAGAATTGAATGAGTGGCAGCGTGAAGATTCTCTACTCCCTCAATGGTAATCAGGTTCGATGCTATTCCGCTGATTTTTGCTCCCATGTTGCAGAGCAGTCGGCAAAGTTGCTGTATGTAGGGTTCGCAGGCTGCATTGTAGATGGTGGTGGTGCCTTTGGCCAAGGTGGCTGCCATAATAATATTGGCCGTTCCCGTAACTGAGGCCTCGTCGAGCAGCATGTAGCATCCTCTGAGCCTGTCGGTCTTCATTTCAAATGTGCCGTGGGCGTCGTCATACTTGAAAGAAGTGCCCAGTTTTTTGAAACCATAGAAGTGTGTGTCGAGGCGTCGGCGTCCTATTTTGTCGCCTCCAGGCTTCGATATGCGTGCACTGCCAAAGCGGGCCAAGAGTGGGCCAATAAGCAAAACGCTGCCACGCAACAGAGTGCAGCGGTCCATGTATTCATGGCTCTGCAGATAGTCAAGGTTTATGTTTTGCGCCGTAAAAGTGTAGTCGCCCTTCCCGTTCTTGACGATGTCCACTCCCATATCGCCCATGAGTTTAATGAGGTTGTTCACGTCGAGAATGTCGGGTATGTTCTTTATCCTCACGGGTTCGCTGGTGAGCAGAGTGGCACAAATCACCTCGAGCGCTTCGTTTTTGGCGCCTTGTGGGGTAATGGAACCGCTCAGGCGATGGCCGCCTTCGATGAAGAATGATGTCATATTGTGATCATTATGTGTGAATGTGGAGAGAGGGACCTATTTGTTTTTTCCCTTCTTCTGTGTTTTGAAGTCGGGTAGTCGGTTATGACTGAAGTCGGGTCGGATAGCACCGTCGGTATAGAGCGCGATGTCGTGGGCAATGCGCTCGTCCGAGTCTGTCTGAGTGCGCTCTTCTGCTGTGCTGCGCTTCATGCGCGAGGCTATGAGGCGCACCAGCTCGTCGCGTTTTGGGCCTTCGGGCATGGTGGCCAGCTCGCCGAGCCAGCGTTCCACCAGCTGGCCATAGCGACGCATGCGGTTTCCCCTTTGCGGATATGCCATCTTGGTGGGTGCAGGGGCCGTGTCGTGCCTAACAATGGGGTAGGGCCAGTCTATGTCGAGCTGGTAATTGGTGATGTAGGCCAGGTGGTTCCATAACTTCTTCTCGAACTCACTGTCGTTCTGCGGCTGTTCCGTAAGCTTCTTCATGAGCCGGACGATGAGGTTCGCATATGTTTGGCGGTCTTGGCGAGCGGGCATTTTCAGGGCCGCCTCGGCCATGCTCTGAATGAGGCGACCATATTCGGGAAGTTTGATGGCGGGCTCACTGTGATAGACGACTCTGCCTCCTGATGGATTTTGGTCTTGCATGTTTTTTTTTCTTCTTCTTGTTTATGTTGTATTCTACAGAAGGGGATTCTTAGCCTTTGTGGCCACAAACTCCTTGAGGTAGAAGGGTTCAAAATAGGCCGTGTCTTCTATCTGATGGCGTGCCAGGGCTTGTTCGGCCAGCGGAAACATGTGTTCGGCCAGCGGCTCGGCGTCAGTTACGAAGTGGGCGTTGCGATGTGTGACGACGTCCTGAACCTTTCCAGCTCCGCTGCCAATGAAGAATACGGGCCTCTTGTCAAGATATTCCTTAAATGAGTCGGCGTCAATGATGCGCGCTTCGGTGGGGCTTACTTCGCGCAAGGCTCTGTCGAAAACGCAGCAATATACCTCCATGCGGCGTGCGTCGACCATGGGACACAGCAGTGCATCGTCGGGCAGGTAGTCGCTCAATAATAGGGGCACGCACAACACCTTGAGAGTGGGTATGCCTATGAGAGGCAGATGCCGTCCGTAGCACAGACCCTTGGCAGTTGATACGCCAATGCGCAGACCGGTGTACGACCCTGGCCCTTTGCTCACGGCCACGGCGTCAATGGGAATGGCATGACTGTCGGCAAACGACACGGCGTCTTCTACCATAGGGGCCAACACTCGGGCATGCTCGGGGCCTTCGCGGTGCTCGTCTTTGTAGATGCAGGCTCCGTCTTGGCTCACGGCCACCGAGCAGACCGTCCCCGATGTCTCTATGTTGATGATAGTAGGCATTTTCTATAATATAAAAAGAATGTGGTTTGTGTTTTGCTAATCGAAAGCGGGCTCCAGCATGCGGCCTACATGGCTATCTGTCTCAGGCTGCCGTGGCCCACCAACTGGCTGCGGTCTACATTGCCACGCACTCCAGACACACGCCCGCGCTGGGTGTATTGCCACATGATGTAGCCCTTGCCGTCATTAAGCGTGGGAGGATTGTCGCTGTAGCAGGCAATCATCCAGTGATAGTCCTTAAACTGTTCCAGAAAGTGTTTGTTATAGAAATTCTGGTAGGTATAGAGCATGGGCTTGCGACCATAGTGTTTCTCTACCAAAATCAGAAACTGACGCAAGTCTTCCACGAATTTTGTGGCCGACACGCTGCCACGCGTTTCCACGTCGATAAGCGGCACGAGGTCAATGTCCTCCTTTTTGACAGTGCTCTTCAAGTTCTGAAGCTGCACGTGTATGTCTACGTTGGGCCTGTAGAAGTGATAGGCTCCCACACTGATGCCTGCGCGGCGTGCTTCGCGAATGTTAAAGTCGTAGTATTCGTCAACGAGCGAGGCGCCCTCAGTAGCTTTAATGTAAGCATACGAAATTTTAGCGGCGGCTACTTCGTCCCAGTCGATTTCATATTGATAGTGGCTCACGTCAATACCATTCCGCGACTTCTCGTTGATGTGGGCTTTGCTGGTCCAAACCTCGCTGTGGCGCTGAGCCAGCCGGTCGCGCTGGGCACGTGTGGCTATGGCGTCGGGCTCAGCCATGGCCAGCAAGCATTGCTCGGCATGGCTCGGCTTCTTTTTGGCAGCCGCAGGGAGTGTCACCATAAAAAGCAGCGTCAGCAGGGTTGAGAACAGAATTCTGAAAATATGAGTTGGCATAGAGGCAATTCTAAAAGAGTGCGCAATCTGGTCAGACGGCACATTAACTGCGCAAAATTACTGAAAACTATTCTAATATCGACACATTGGCGACTGCTTTTTTAGAGTCGCTTTGTTCGCATCCCATTTTTTTTCTACTTTTGCGTTAAGATTACGGGTGTTCGTTCGTCTATTATAAAAAGTCATCTGTTTATTTTGTAGCCAAACATTAAAATGCATCAATCTGTATCCCTGAAACTATCTTTCCTCTTTGTCCTCTTTTTATCGCTCTATGTTTTCGTCCCGACCAGCGGCCGTGCCCAGGAAATTATGGGCGTGGTGGTTGACGAGCAAACGGGTGAGCGGTTGAGCGATGTAGACGTGCAACAATCTAATGTTTTTCGCAGTGCAATCGGTGAATCGTCATATACGACGTATACCAAAACCGACTCTGCAGGCGTTTTCAAAATATCTAATCGGTTTGCGGGGCGTGCTCAATTCCTGCTTAATTGCATCGGCTATCGCCCTTTGCGCCGCTCTTTTGTGCTTTCGGGCAACGAATCCGACACCCTTCGGCTCGATACGCTCCGCATGAAGCCCAGCGACATTCTGCTGGGTACGGCTGTGGTGAAGGGGCATGCCAAACGCTTTTTCATGCGGGGTGATACGGTGATATTCAATCCGCAGGCGTTTCAACTTGAAGAAGGGGCCCGTCTCGAAGAACTTATCAAGAAACTAGATGGGGTGAAGGTCGATGAAAAGGGCGCGCTCACATGGCTGGGAAAGCCTTTGCGCATATTGGTCAACGGCGAAGACTTCATGAACGGAGGACAGGGGCTGACGAGCGTATTGCCTGCTGTGGTGGTCGACAAGATTAAGGCCTACAACAAGGCAAGCGAATTCACAGAGCGCACAGGCAAAGACGACGGCGCGGAAGACCGCGTGCTCGACCTTCAGATTAAGCCCGGGTGGTTCGAAAAATGGTATGGGCAGGCCGAAGCTTCCTATGAAACGCCCCGTAAATTTGAGGGACTGATCGACGCCATGCGCCTGAGCAGCCACCTGCCCACATTGATTTTTGCTGATGTCAACAATCGAGATAATTTGCGTACGAAAACCATGGGTGGCAGCATGTGGATGCCGCTCGGCAATGGCGGGAAGGCACAGAGCCTGTCGGTATCTATGGAACACAGGGCCGACACCACGATGGTCGACAGCCTTATGGGAAATCAAAGCCTGCGCCGTCGGGTGGGAGGTAGCGCCAGCTTTGCCCATTTCGATGAAGTGAGTGACGAATATTTCACGCTCGAGAGTTTCATGCCCGGACAACTACACACCTATACGCTTTCTGAAGGTTCCAGCTACAACCATAATCTTCAGCCCAGCATTTCGTTCCACTCCAGGTATGGATTCAGCCCTAAGGCCCATTTACGGTTGTCTGGAAACTTTAAGTATAAATATGCAGACGATAATTACGAAAACCGAGGCTCCATTTACGATGCACAGCCTTATGACTACAGTTCCAATCCGCGTAGCGAACCTTTCTGGTCCCAAGTGAACGACTCGCTGATGAGCCATCTCATTACGCGTCGGCGCACGCAAACCAACAGCCGGAAGCATGAGGGAAGAGGGGAATTGCGGGCCGGTTTCGAATACTTTTTCTCTGACAAGTCAAATTTGTCTGTGTCTTCGGCATTCAACTACTCAAAGTCGAAAAGCAAGGAACGCCACTCCCGTCATATCGACTACTTTAGGCAAGCCACGCGCGACTATTCTCTGCAGCAGGCCCACAACAACGACGAGGCAACAAAGTTCAGCACGAATGTGGGATATCGCAAAAGCCTGAGCGACAACTTCAACTACAACGTGTCATACGATTTGTTCTACGGGGTCAGTACGCAAGACAACGACTACAGCCTATCTGGCGACGAGGGCCAAACCTGGACCGATGATGCAGTCAACTCCTTCCGCGACCATACCAGCACGCTTAAAAACGCCTTTAGAGCCAACTTAATGTGGAAAGTGGGAGCCTGGCAATTCAATCCCGAGGTGGGCGTGGAGTTCGTGTCCGAGCGAGAGTCATATCGCCGCGGCCAGCTCGACACTGTGGCCACGCGTTCCCGATGGTTGCCGTCGCCCAGCCTTGATGTCAAACTGAGGGTCAACAAAGTGAGCACTCTTGAGTGGAGCCTTTCCCACAGAGTTCGGCAGCCCGAATTGCTGAATACGCTCAACTACATCGACACCACCGACCCCATGTCCGTGAAGTTGGGAAACCCAAATCTTAGAAATGCCAAGCAGTGGGATGCCGAAATGCGCTATAGCGCCACATTTCCCAAAAGTCAGTTCCTCATTTCTGCCTCCGTCGGTTTTAATGCTCAGGTAAACCCCGTCGTCAGCGTATGGGCTTTCGACCCTCAAACGGGAGCAAACACCATCTGGTATGCCAATGCTCGCAGCGGACATGCGTGGCAGGCAGATCTCAACCTCGACAAAAGTCTGGGCGAGCATTTCCATGTGGAAAACAGCTTCAACGCTAAGCGCCAGGTCGGCTATGGCTTCCTGGCCACGCCCGCTACCATCCAAAACCCCATAGAGGCACGCTCATTGCAGCTTCAGTTTAGCGAAAACCCGCGCTTTGTCTACGAAACCGACCTGCTCTCGGCCGAAATCTATGCCAACCTTACCTATCTTAGGGCCGAAAACCGCCAGGCTGGGCAGAAAAACAATTTCTGGGACTACAAATGCGGAACCAAACTGCGCCTGACACTGGGAAAGTGGATTTTCCGAACAGAAATCTACGACCTGGGGAAGCGTGGATACAACGCAGCCGACAACAACGGAGACCGATGGATATGGGGAGCATCGGCTTCATGGAAATGTCTTAAAGGAAAAGGCAAGCTAAGCATCGAGTTCAACGATATCTTGAACAATGAAAAATTCTATTACTCCTCCGTCAGCGCCTACGAACGCCGCGAATTCGGACAAGATGACCCCCACCACTATTGCAGCCTAACCTTCATGTGGAATTTCGATGCCGTGGGTGGAAAGCGAAACCCGTGGTAGCTTTTCTTCCTCCTTCCCTTCCCCTTTTCCCCGTCAGTTTCCACCCTTTGCTCTAGTCGTTCGTCATTCCTCTCGGCCCGACAGTTCAGACAGTTGGCTCAACTCTTTCGACAGTTGAGCCAACTGTTTTTAGTTGTAGGCCCCGGGTGTCGGTTTTCGTGGGGCCTTTTTCGTGATTTGGGGCTTTCCGGGCCTGTTTTTGCCATCTGTGCCTGTCATTTTTCGCATTTTCGGTCTTTGTGAGTGCATTTTTTTCAAAAAAAAGTTGCGTTTAGATTTTGCGGTATGGAAATTAGTTGTACTTTT
>CADBQP010000049.1 GCA_902796835.1 uncultured Bacteroidales bacterium | reverse complement strand
TTCAAGACGCTTGTGACTTCCTTTGACTTAGTCCCCTTTGCAAAGGCAGCAATGCACCCCTTGCGTCCGTGAGCCTTCTTGTGGGACAGGATGGTATAGACCTCACCGGTAGACAGACACGTCTCATCTATGCTCAGATGGGTACCCATATTCCCCGGCATTATCACCCAGTCCTCAGCATGGCCTGAATCATCCCATGTCCTGAAACCGCAGATTGCTTCCTTGGAGGAACGCTCAAAATTGTCACCATTGATGTTATAGTCTTTCTCAAACGAACGGGCCGTTATAGGGAGCGTCTCCAAACGCTTCTTTTTGAAAAATCCGCCAATTCCTTCGAACAGCGGGTCGACTCTTGGATAAAGTCTAACTCGGACATCACATTGTGGATTTCTGCGTCAAGCCAGCGACGGCGGTGCACATGCAACAGCACCTCCTGCCCGCGTATGGGAAAGTCATGAAAGGTCTTGGCTGGAGTAAAACCGTTAGGGCGCAAATCTCCACGATTGTCAGGCGTTAACTCATCCTCGTCAAGATACAAATGGATAACGTTCACAGGATTCTCCTCTGACTGTGTATCCTGTGTGGCTGTATTCTCCTTGGCTTTCACCTCAACATTGGTCTGCTCAAACCATCCCAACATATGTGTTGGCAACAAGCATTTGGCAAGTATTTCGTATTGTGGATTCATTGTGATATCTCGTTTCTTATAAGAACGAAAAACATCACGCGTTTAGTGTACGCTCACACGTGGTTATACAGGTGACCCGGAATAGCCGAAGAATTCTCATTTTTGGTTTTAAGCAGCTGCACACATTGCAGCTTTTGCAACAAACTGCGCACGGAGGGGGCTGATGTGCGAAGAATGTATTAACTTTGCGGCGCATGGTTTGTGAACAGTGAAAAACCGACACGATGTGACGGGGTTTTCTCTTTTCATGATGCTACTGCGAATTGGCTGAAAATGAAATAACTCAGCTACACAAGCTAAACAACTGTATCGAATACAACTATTAAGACATGAATATATTGCAAGAATTGCAGAAGGCCACGCTGGCCGCTCTCGCCTCGCTCTATGGCGCTGAGGTGGAGGCACAACAGGTGAGCCTGCAAAAGACGAAACGCGAATTTCAGGGACATCTCACTCTTGTGGTGTTTCCTTTTCTGCGCCTCTCGCGCAAGAAGCCTGAAGAAACGGCCGCCGAAATTGGCGAATTCCTGAAACAGAACACGGAGCTCGTGGCAGAATATAATGTGGTGAAGGGCTTTTTGAACCTAACCATTGCCCCTTCGGCCTGGGTTGGGCTGCTACAGGATGTGGCTCGCCAGGCTGACTACGGATGCCGCAAGGCCACGGAGCAGTCGCCGCTGGTGATGATTGAATACTCATCGCCCAACACGAACAAGCCACTTCACCTGGGTCATGTGCGCAACAACCTGCTGGGATGGGCCATAGCCCAGATTGCTGCTGCCAACGGCAACAAGGTGGTGAAAACCAACATTGTGAACGACCGCGGCATACACATTTGCAAATCGATGCTGGCCTGGCAGAAGTTTGGCCATGGCGAAACGCCTGAGACCAGCGGCAAGAAGGGCGACCACCTCATTGGCGACTACTACGTGGCTTTCGACAAGCACTATCGCGCCGAACTGAAGCAACTCACCGAACGCTACGTGGGCGAAGGCTTGGACGAAGAGGAGGCCCGCCAAAAGGCGGAGCAGAATTCGCCCCTAATGAAGGAAGCCCGCGAAATGCTAGTAAAGTGGGAGCAGGGCGACACCGAGGTGCGCAACCTCTGGCACACCATGAACGAATGGGTGTATGCGGGTTTCGACGAAACGTATAAGGCACTGGGCGTGAGCTTCGACAAGATTTATTACGAAAGCGACACCTACCTCCAGGGCAAGTCACTTGTGGAGAAAGGACTCGGTGAAGGGCTCTTTTTCCGCAAGGACGATGGCTCCGTATGGGCCGACCTCACTGCCGACGGCCTCGACGAGAAATTGCTGCTGCGGGCCGACGGCACGAGTGTATACATGACACAGGACATTGGCACGGCCAAACTGCGATACGAAGACTATCCCATAGACAAGATGATCTATGTGGTGGGCAACGAGCAGAACTACCATTTCCAGGTGCTCTCCATCTTGCTCGACAAGCTTGGCTTCAAGTGGGGCAAGGACCTTGTGCACTTCTCCTATGGCATGGTGGAACTGCCCAACGGCAAGATGAAAAGCCGCGAGGGCACCGTAGTCGATGCCGACGACTTGATTGCCACGATGATTGCCGAAGCACGCAAAACGGCCGACGAATCGGGCAAATTCAGCGATATGGACGAGGCCGAGAAACAAGAGGTAGCACGCATTGTGGGGCTGGGTGCCCTAAAGTATTTCCTGCTGAAGGTGGATGCCCGAAAGAACATGCTCTTCAATCCCGAAGAAAGCATCGATTTCAACGGCAACACGGGCCCATTCATACAATACACCTATGCCCGCATACGTTCCATTCTGCGCAAGGCAGCCGAGCAGGGCATTGACACCGCTGCCGAAGGACTGCAGGCCGACGTGGCCATATCGACCAAGGAGGAAGACATTGTGCAACACATCAGCGACTTTGCCACAGTGGTAGAGGATGCAGGCCGCAACTACAACCCCAGCGCCGTGGCCAACTATTGCTATGAGCTGGTGAAGGAATACAACCAGTTCTATCACGACTTCCAAATTCTTCGCGAAAGCGACGAGCAGAAGCGCCTGTTCCGCCTCGTGATGTCGGAGCAGGTGGCCAAGGTCGTAAAGCTGGGCATGCAGCTGCTCGGCATCGAAATGCCCGAGCGCATGTAGTCTAACCGGCAGTTGCCCCGCCAAATTTCGCTCTACGAGTCATGACCACCGCCCGCGCCCCTCGCAACAAGACGCTCACACTGAGCCAGGCCGAACGCTGCCAGCTGCGGGCCAAGTTGATTGCCAACCCCGATGAAATGGCAGAAAAATGGCTCGACCACACCCTCTGGGCCGACACGCTCGAGGCCCTGCGCCACCTGCCCGATGCCTGTGCCGACCTCGTGATTGCCGACCCGCCCTACAACCTGAGCAAACGCTTTGGTCAAATGGCTTTTACGGCCATGAGCCACGAGCAGTATGGGGCATACGTTGATTCGTGGTTTCACGAGGTGTGCAAGAAGCTAAAGCCCCACGCCACGCTCTATCTTTGCGGCGACTGGCGCGCGGCAGCCACCCTGCAGCGGGCCATGGAGAGCGAGCTCACACTGCTCAACCGCATTACGTGGCAACGCGAAAAAGGTCGCGGTACGCAGCGCAACTGGAAGAACTGCCAGGAAGACATTTGGTATGGCGTGAAAGATGCAAAGAACTATTGCTTCAACGCCGAGGCCGTGATGATGAAACGCCGCGTGCTGGCCCCCTATCGCAGCCAAGGACAGCCCAAAGACTGGCACGAAACCGACAGCGGGAAGTTCAGGCTCACCTATCCGTCGAACTTTTGGGACGACATCACCGTTCCCTTTTGGTCGATGGCCGAAAACACCGACCACCCCACCCAAAAGCCCGAAAAGCTCATTGCCAAACTCATTCTGGCCTCGAGCAACGAGGGCGACGTAGTGCTCGATCCCTTTCTGGGCAGCGGCACCACCAGCGTGGTGGCCAAAAAGCTGGGCCGACACTACTGCGGAATAGAACAAAACGAGGAATACTGCCTCTATGCCGAAAAACGACTGCTCCTATCCGACACCGACAAACGCATTCAAGGCCTTAGCGACGGCACATTCTGGGAGCGCAACTGCAAAAGATAAGACTCACGGCTGCAACAAGCATACACACAGCGACCAATGTCACGTAAAGAAAAATACTACGTAGTATGGCAAGGCAAGCAACCCGGCATCTATGCCACCTGGGAGGAATGCCTGGCCCAGGTACACCAAGTGGCGGGCGCCATGTATAAGGCCTTCAAAACCCTCGATGAAGCCCGCCAGGCGCTGGCCTCGCCGCCTGCCGACTACTACAAGCTGGCCGAGCGAAAGCCGGTGGCAAAAGAGGCCAACGAGAAAGCCTCAAAAAAAAATGCCGCCACACCAAGGCTGAAAGCCAACCACCTGCAAAACCCGCCCGACTGGCGCCACGACACCGTGTTGCCCCTGCCGCCCGAGGTCGAGGCACAGGCCCTGGCTGTCGACGCAGCCTGCTCTGGAAACCCCGGACAGATGGAATATCGCGGAGTGGACCTCAGAACAGGGGCCGAAGTGTTCCGATTCGGACCCATATACGGCACCAACAACATTGGCGAATTCCTGGCCATTGTCCACGGTTTGGCACTGCTCTGCAAACAACCCGACGACGTGAAGACCATCTATAGCGACAGCCGCAACGCCATGCTGTGGATAAGAGGCCGCAAGTGTAAAACCACCCTGACGCGCAACGCCCGCAGCGAAAAGCTCTATCAGCTCATAGACCGCGCCGAGAAATGGCTCTCCGAAAACGACTGGAGCCACATAGAGCTCAAAAAATGGCAAACCGACAAGTGGGGCGAGATACCCGCCGACTTCGGACGAAAATAAACACCAGCATCCCCCATCGCCACCACCACAGGCACCCATGCCCCGGCGGCAACGAAACAAATTCAAGAACACACACACTTTCTCCCACACATCTCTCATGAAAGATTTCATCGTAGTACTGAGCAAATACGTGCGCCCCTATAAGACATATCTCTTCGGCTCATTGTTTTTCAACCTGCTCTCGGCCGTGCTCAACGTGTTTTCATTTCTTTCGCTCATCCCCATGCTGCAGCTGCTCTTCGGCATAGACAAGCAAATCTACACACAGGTGGCATGGAACGACCCCGACCTGAGCATGAAAGACATACTGGTGAACAACATGTACTATTACACCACCATGCTCATGGAGCAATATGGCGCCGCCACCACGCTCATGCTCATCGGAATCTTCCTCATCATCACCACCTTTCTCAAAACGGGCAGCTACTTCGCCTCGGCCGCCATTATGGTGCCCATGCGCACAGGCATTGTGCGCGACATTCGCAATGCCGTCTATCGCAAAATTATTTCGCTCCCGCTTTCCTTCTTTTCCGAAGAGCGCAAGGGCGACATCATTGCCCGCATGAGCGGCGACGTGGCCGAGATCGAAAACTCCGTAACCGGCTCGCTCGAGATGCTCATCAAAAACCCCATTCTCATCGTCTGCTACATGGGCGTGCTCATCTATTGGAGCTGGCAGCTCACACTATTCACCATCGTGGTGCTGCCGCTGCTCATCTGGGCCATGTCGGCCATAGGCCGCAAGCTCAAGCATAAGTCGCTCACAGCCCAAACCAAATGGAGCGACACCATGGCACAGCTCGAAGAAACACTGGGCGGCATGCGCATCATCAAAGCCTTCACCGCCGAGCAAAAAATGATTAAGCGATTCGAAAACGTAACCGACGACTACCGCTCGCTCATGAACCGCGTGCAAATTCGCCAGTCGTCGGCCCATCCCGTGAGCGAATTTCTGGGCACGGTGCTCATAGTGCTCGTGCTCTGGTATGGCGGCACACTCATTTTTGCCGACAACTCGCCCATCGACGCCCCCAACTTCATATACTACATGGTCATACTCTACAGCATCATACAGCCCCTCAAAGACTTCTCAAAAGCATCATACAACATACCCAAAGGCATGGCCAGCGTGGAGCGCGTCAACAAAATCCTGCTGGCCGAAAACACCATTCACGAGCCCGCCGAGCCACAAGAGATTACTGGACTCAACGAGCGCATAGAGTTCCGCAACGTCAGCTTCTCATACAACGGCAAGGTGCCCGTGCTGCGCCAAATCAACATCGAAGTGAAAAAAGGCGAAACCATCGCCATCGTGGGACAGAGCGGCAGCGGAAAATCTACACTCGTTGACCTCCTGCCCCGCTACCACGACGTCACCGCAGGCGAAATACTGGTCGACGGCAAAGACGTGCGCAGCCTGCGCATTGCCAGCCTGCGAAGCATCATAGGCAACGTAAACCAGGATGCCATCCTCTTCAACGACTCCTTCTACAACAACATCACCTTCGGCGTAGAAAACGCAACCATGGAACAAGTGGTCGAAGCAGCACGCACAGCCAACGCCCACGAATTCATCATGGAAAGCGAAAACGGATATGACACCCTCGTGGGCGACCGCGGATGCCGGCTCTCGGGCGGACAGCGACAACGCATCAGCATAGCAAGGGCCATTCTGAAAAATCCCGACATACTCATACTCGACGAAGCCACATCGGCACTCGACACCGAAAGCGAACGACTCGTGCAGGATGCGCTCAACAAACTCATGTCGACACGCACCACCATCGCCATAGCCCACCGCCTATCGACCATTCGCAACGCCAACGAAATCTACGTGCTCCACGAAGGCAGCATCGTGGAACGAGGCACCCACGAAGAACTCATCAAAAAAGACGGCTACTACAAAAAACTGCACGACATGCAGCAACTCTGACCACAAACCAAAATCACCGAAACCATCGAGCCAACGCTTCAAACAGTTGAGCCAACTCTTCAAACTATCGAGCCAACTCTTCAAACTATCGAGCCAACTCGATTGCCCATACGCTTCAGGCAACCGAGCACCAAGCAGCCAAAGGCAGCACTCCACCCCGCAAAACACCCACCACAGCCATGAAGAACTATTGGAACAACGGCATCTTCGGACTCTGCAAGGCCAGCTCTTCGCCCACGAGCCGTCGTTTGGGCTTCCTCCTCGTGTTCTACGCGGCCAGCATCATTCTCTTCTGGATGGGGCGCACATTCTTCGTGGCTAGATGCTTCCAACTCGATTCCCCCTTGGCCTATGCCAAGCTCACGGGCCAAACCTGCTTTCACGGACTGCCGCTCGACATAGCCACCGCCGGATACCTTGCCACACCGCCCTTCGCCATCATGCTGCTGAGCATCTGGATGCCACTGGGCTCAAAAAAAGTGTGGCACCGCCTCCATACAGCCTACCTCATCGTCCTGGCCGTCGCCATGGGGCTCATCCTCGCCGGCGATGCCATGCTCTACCCCTACTGGGGCTTCAAAATCGACGCCACCATCTTCAACTACCTCAGCCAACCCTCGGGAGCCATCAAAAGCGTATCGGCAGCCGAAGTGGCCCTCTTCTGCGTGAGCACCCTCCTCTTTGCGCTGCTGGGCCTCGGCCTGTGGAAGGCCGCAGGCAACGTGCCCACCCAACGGCCTGCCCATAAGCTGTGGGCCACACTGCTCATGATTCTCGTCGGCGCGCTCATGTTTGTCGGCATACGCGGCGGCATAGGGCGCAGCACGGCCAACGTAGGACTGGCCTACTATTCCAACAACGTGCAGCACAACCATGCTGCCGTGAACCCCGCCTTCAGCATATTCTCCACCATCAAGCGCAACCACGACTACGGCGCAGCCTTCAACTACTTCGACGAAGCCCGCCGCGCCCAAATCTTCGAGACGATGGGCTTCTCGCCCAAGGCGCCGGCCACAGCGCGACTCAAGACGAAAAGGCCCAACGTGCTCGTCATCATCATGGAAGGCATGGGAGCGCAATTCGTGGAGTCGCTTGGCGGAAAAGCCGGCGTGACGCCCAATCTTGAGCGCCTCAAGAGCGAAGGACTGTGGTTCACCCGCTGCTATGCCAACTCCTTCCGCACCGACCGCGGCACCGTGAGCACACTGAGCGGATATCCCGCCGTGCCAACCGTGAGCGTGATGCGGCTGCAACACGTGGTGAACCGCCTGCCCGGCATAGCCGCCACACTGGCCAAACAGGGCTACGACACCGAGTTCCTCTATGGCGGCGACATCGACTTCACAGGCACCAAGGGCTACCTGCTGGCCACTGGATACAAGCACCTCTACAGCGAGACCCACTTTCCCATCAGCGTGAGGCGAAGCCACGCCTGGGGCGTGACCGACGCCATTGCCTTCGACACCCTTTTTCAGCACATCATGGCAAAGCCTGCCCGCAAGCCGTGGCACATAGGCTTCCTCACCCTGGCAAGCCACGAACCATGGCAAGTGCCCTACAACCGAATCAAAGGCGACGAACGGGCCAACGCCTTTGCCTATCTCGACCACTGCCTGGGACACTTCATTGACAGGCTCAAAACCACGCCACAGTGGAAAAACCTGCTCATTGTCATCATGCCCGACCACGGCATACGCTATCCAATCGACATCACCGAGCTCAACCCTCAGAAACACCACATACCCATGCTCTGGACTGGCGGCGCCATTGCGCAGCCCGAAGTCATAGACCACCTGTGCAACCAGAGCGACATGGCCGCCACCCTCCTGGGCCAACTGTGCCTGCCCATCGAGCAATTCACCTTTAGCCGCAACATCCTGAGCCCAGACTACAAACCCTGTGCCTTCTACACATGGAGCGGCGGAGTGGCAGCCATCGACACCATGGGCTATAGCATCATCGACACCGAGGCCAACCAAGTGGCCGCCGAAAGCCCCAGCCATTCCACAGAGCGCCTCGAAAGGGCAAAAGCCTATCTGCAAACCATATACGACGACTTAGGAAAATGAAAATCATCGATTTCATCGAGAAAAAACTCGCAGCCTACGCACAATGGCGACACACTCCGCTGCGCATCGACCCCATGTCGATGAAGGTTGCCGTGTGCATGAACTGCGGCGACACTTACGTAGGCTCCTTCTGCCCCCGCTGCGGACAGCCCGCCAAGACACGCCGACTAAGCCTGAAGAACGCCACACGAACCCTGCTCGACACCTGGGGACTGGGCCAGCACAGCCTGCTGCGCACAATCTGGCACCTCATGGCCCGCCCGGGCTACATGATTGGCGACTACCTCGACGGCCACCGCCAGCCCTACCTGCAACCATTCAAGGCAGTGCTCGTCATCGGAACCCTCTATGCATTCATCTATGCCTTGGGCAGTTTTTCGGGACACATAGCCCGCGAAAGAAAGGACAACATAGCCGAAAAGACCGAGATGAATATTAAACTCGACAAAGCTTCGGCCAACAGCAACGTGCCAAAAACCGAAGCCAAGGCTTTCGAAGAGCAATTCGACAAGGAATTAGATAAAATCACAAAATACGTAGATGCTATTGGAAAATGGCTTGACAAGAACAAAATATGGCAACAACTCATTCTCCATCTGTTGCTGGCCATCATAGCGGTCAGGCTCTGCCGAAAAGCCCCAAGCCGACCCGGGCTCTATTTTTCGGAACACTTCGTGGCGCAGGTCTACATCTGCACCCAGATGGGCTTCGTCACCTCAGTCATCATGCTCTGCCAACTGCTGTTGGGACAAGACATCGACGGCTCCATGGCTGGCTTTCTAAGCCTGGCCATCCTCATTGTCGACTATAAGCAACTCTATGGATACGGCTACCTCAAGGCGGCCTGGAAGACGATTCTATCGATTGTGCTGTCCTTCCTCATTTTGATTTCAGTCTCCTTGCTCGTCGTCATTATCTTAGGCATCCACTCTGCATACGTTGCAACATAACTCTTCCCCATTAGTCCCTACTCGATAAGCCATGATGTATTTTGGAGAAATAATTTCGCTCGTGGTGGCCATGCTCTGGACGGCCGCCTCGCTGTCGTGCGAAATAGCCAGCCGCCGCCTGGGAGTGGTGGTGCTCAACGTGTGGCGCCTGCTGCTGGCCCTCATGTTTTCGATGCTGATGATGTGGGTGGTCATGGATTCGCCCCTTCCGCTCTATGCCAACACCTCGGCCTGGATATGGCTGCTGCTAAGCGGCGTGGTGGGATATGCCTTTGGCGACTGGTGTCTCTTCAACAGCTATCTGGCCATCGGGTCGCGCTATGGCCAGCTGCTCATGACCCTGGCGCCGGCCTTTACTGCTGTGGCTGCCTGGACCATGCTGGGGCAGCAAATGTCGCTCATGTCGCTCCTTGCCATGGCCGTCACCATGGCGGGCATCGCCATTTCCGTGCTGGGCCGCGGCGAGGGCAAACGCCTCTCGCTGGGGCTGCCCCTGCGCGGGGTGCTCTTTGGCATTGGGGCCGCCATGGGACAGGGCATAGGACTCGTGCTCAGCAAGATAGGCCTCGACCACTATACAGCCAGCGTGCCGGCCGACGTGTTGCCACAGGTGGAAAACTATCTGCCCTTTGGCAGCAACCTCATTCGCTGCATTGCTGGTCTGGTGTGCTACACCGCATGGTTTTTCATAGCCAACGGCATGAAGCCACGCTCCGAACGCCGCTCGCTCGCCACACCGTTGCACGACATGCGCAGCATGGCTGCCATCATAGTGGCTGTGGTGAGCGGACCTTTCGTGGGAGTGTCGCTCTCGCTCATGGCGGTGCAATACACCGGGGCAGGCATCGCATCAACGCTCATGGCCACCACCCCAATACTGATTTTGCTGCCGTCGCGATGGCTCTTCAACCAGCCCATCACCCTGCGCAGCGTAGTGGGAGCCATCGTCTCGGTGGTAGGCGTGGCCCTGTTCTTTGTCTAAAATTTGGCCGCACACACACAATAGCGACAAGATGGCCCTCTGCGCCAAAGATTTTATGGTAAAAAAAAGATTTATTACCAAATAAATATATCTTTGCAAACAACATAACCTATATAAAAACGAACATGCTATGAAAAAAATCCTGCTTATGGCTTTTGCCATCGTGAACCTCACCAGCGCTATGGCGCAAATCTCTGCCACGAAAGCGCTGGCTCCCACCCCTCCCATGGGCTGGATGACGTGGAACCTCTTTGCCGACAACATTGACGAGCAAATGCTGCGCGAAATGGCCGATGCCTTGGTAAGTGAAGGCTTTCGCGACGCAGGCTACAACTATCTGTTCATTGACGATGGGTGGCAAGGTGGCCGCGACAATCGCAACAACATCATAGCCGACCCCAAAAAGTTTCCAAGCGGCATCAAGGCCCTGGCCGACTATGTGCATGCCCGCGGCCTGAAGCTGGGCATCTATAGCGATGCGGCCCAGCTCACCTGTGCCGGCTACACAGCCTCGCTCGGCTTTGAGCAGCAAGATGCTAAGACATTTGCCTCGTGGGGCATCGACTACCTGAAATACGACTACTGCCACGCCCCCGTCGACGTAGAGACCGCCAAGTTGCGCTACAAGAAAATGGCCGACGCACTGCGAGGCTGCGGCCGCGACATCGTGCTGGGTGTTTGCGAATGGGGGCCGCGCAAACCTTGGCTCTGGGCCTCTGCAGCAGGCGGACAGTTGTGGCGCACCACCTACGACGTCCGCGACATGTGGATAGACACCGTTCACAAGGGCGGAAAGGGCATCATGGACATCGTTGAAGAAACAGCGCCCCTCCACGAATATGCCGGCCCCGAAGTGGGATGGAACGACATGGACATGCTCGTTGTGGGACTCAAGGGCACTGGCGGCCCCTCGAGCGATCTGGGCGGAAAGGGATGCACCGACACGGAATATGAAAGCCAAATGAGCCTTTGGTGCATGCTCTGCTCACCGCTGGCCATGACCAACGACCTGCGCCACCTGGGGCAGGCCGAAAGGCGCATTTTGCTCAACAAAGAAATCATTGCCATCAACCAAGACCCCCTGGGTCGGCAAGCCGAACGGAAACTGAAGACCGACGTGCTGCAAGTGTTCGTAAAACCCCTTGCAGAAGGCAAGTGGGCCATAGCCCTGCTCAACACTGGCGACAAAGCCCTGAAGCACCACCAGAATTTTGCCGACCTTGGCCTTGAGGGCAAATACAAGGTGCGCAACGTGTGGACACACCAAGACCTTTCGCGAAAGGCCACATCATGGAAAGGCACCATTGAGCCCCACCAAACCATAGTGCTCGTGCTCGAATAGAGGCACGCCGTTTAGAAAAACTCCATATATATATTATACTATTCCATGAAACGACTCCTTTTCATTCTCAGCCTACCGGTAGTCTGCACTCTGACGACCGCACAGACACTCACAAAATACGTAAACCCACTCATCGGGTCGGGTGGTCACGGCCACGTGTTCGTAGGCGCCAATGTGCCCTTCGGTTTTGCACAGGCCGGTCCCACCAGCATTCCGCAGACGTGGGACTGGTGCTCGGGCTACCATCGCAGCGACTCCACCGTCATAGGCTTTTCGCAAACCCACTTGAGCGGAACAGGCATTGGCGACCTGTTCGACGTCACCATTATGCCCGTAACTGGCAAGGTAACTTATGCCCGCGGCGAAGAGGGCAAGCCCGAGAGCGGCATGTGGAGCTATGCCGACCGCTCTCGCGAAGTGGCGCGACCCGGATACTACAAAACCCACCTTCTGCGCTACGACATCACCGCCGAAATGACGGCCTCGCAGCGCTGCACGATGTATAGGTTTACCTTTCCCGAGAGCAGGGAGGCTGGCATAGTGGTAGACCTTGAAAACGGAGGATGCTGGGACAAAGCCACGCAAACCTATGTGGAACATTGTTCGCCAGTGGCACTCATGGGATATCGCTACTCCACAGGCTGGGCCAAGAACCAGAGAATCTATTTCTTCATGCTCTTTTCGAAACCCATCACTTCGTTCGAAAAAGTGGACGAGCGCTACTGCCGCGTCGGCTTCGAAACCGGCAAGGATGAGCAAATCGGCGTGAAGATAGGTCTCTCGCCCACCTCGATGACTGCCGCCATGCAAAACCTCTTTCAAGAGACCAACCTCACCGAGTTCGACTTCGACAAGATGGCCCAAAATGCCGAAAAGGCATGGGAAAAGGAGTTGTCGAAAATTAAGGTAAAAACCAGCGATGAGCAGAAGAAACGCATCTTCTACACCGCCCTCTACCACACCATGATGGCGCCGGCCCTCTTCTGCGACATCGACAAAACCTATCGCGGAGCCGACGGCAAGGTGCACACTGCAACCAACTTCACCAACTACACCGTTCTAAGCCTTTGGGACACCTATCGCGCGGCCCATCCGCTCATGACCCTCATCCATCCCGAACGCATGGCCGACATCGTGAACACCATGCTCAACATCTATCAGCAACAGGGCAAACTGCCCGTGTGGCACCTCATGGGCTGGGAAACCAACACCATGGTGGGCAATCCCGCCATTCCCGTAGTGGCCGATGCCATGCTCAAGGGTTTCGGCGGATTCGACAAAAACCTGGCCTACGAAGCCATGCGCCAAAGCGCCATGCTCGACGAAAGAGGGCTCAAGGAATATCGCGAACATGGCTACATACCCTATGAGCAAGGCCACGAAAACGTGTCGCGAACCCTTGAATATGGCATTGCCGACTGGGCTTTGGCTCAAGCAGCCAAGCAAATGGGAAAAGCCGAAGACTACAGCTACTTCATGAAACGCTCCAAGGGCTATCGCCTTCTCTTCGACAAGCGTGTGGGCTTTGTGCGCGGCAAGAGCCAGGACGGAACCACATGGCGCACACCCTTCAACCCCTTCACTTCCACTCACGAACAAGACGATTTCACTGAGGGAAATGCCTGGCAATATACCTGGCTCGTGCCTCACGATGTGGAAGGACTCGTCGAAACATTCGGAGGGAAACGAAACTTCCTCCACAAGTTCGACTCCCTCTTCATCGTCAATGGCGACCTCGGAGCAGACGCACCACCCGACATCAGCGGCCTCATAGGCCAATATGCCCACGGCAACGAACCCTCACACCACATACTCTACCTCTACACCATGCTTGGACAGCCATGGAAGACAGCCGACCTCGTTAGGAAAGTGCTGAATGAACAATATTTCGACGACTACGACGGGCTGAGCGGCAACGAAGACGCCGGACAAATGTCGGCCTGGTATCTGCTCTCGTCCATGGGATTCTATCAGGTGGAGCCCGCCGGAGGCCGCTACGTTTTTGGCTACCCCAACTTCGACGAAATGAGCGTAAGCATGGGCCAGAACACTCTTCGCATCGTGGTGAAAAACGCTGGCGGAAACAACCACTACATTCAGCGCATTACGCTCAACGGGAAACCCGTGAAGAAGTATTGGATAGACCACAAAGAACTCATCACAGGAGGCACACTCGAATACACCATGGGCCCAAAGCCCAAGAAATGGTATTGAGTCTCCACACCACATGCCTCGCCAAGGGTGGGGCCAAGCTATCCTTTAATTGAATAAATATGGAGCCAAGAGAAAAATAATTGGCTCCATATTTTTATGAATCTAAAAAGTTTGCGTATCTTTGCACCCGCTTTGCCCGCGAAGGGTAGGCAGAATAAACCAAAATTTCTCATATATCATTTTTATCAAATCACATCTATGTACTTAGATTCTGAAAAGAAAAAAGAGATCTTTGGCAAGTACGGACAGTCTAATTCGGATACTGGTTCTTGCGAGAGCCAGATAGCCTTGTTTTCTTACCGTATTGCCCACTTGACGGAACACGTGAAGGCCAACCGTAAAGATCATACTACAGAAAGGGCCCTCGTAAAATTGGTAGGTAAGCGTCGCGCTTTGCTCAAGTATCTCAAGAACAAGGACATCGAACGCTACCGCGCCATCATCAAAGCCCTCGGCCTGCGTAAGTAAGGCAAAAGACTTTGAAGACACAACAAAAAAAATGTCTTGCAGCAAAAAGCTCGCAAGACATTTTTTTGTGTCAAATTTATGAATCCTTATCGATTTTCTCACACGAAGATATGGTTCCCTTTGCCGGGCCATAAGAATCATTGCACAAGGATGGCTCTTACTTCACTGCCCTTTGCGCTGAATTCCGGCATAGACATACCAATGGGGGCTCCTATATAGGTAGGGTCGCACACCACGAATTTTTGCCCTTTCACCATCAGAAAATCGCCCGTCACTTCCTCTTCGGTAAAGCATACAGCCATCGCCAAGTGGCCGGGATAGTAAATAAGCACCGTGGGTAATCCGAGAAGATCGCGAACGAGTCGGGAGAGCAATATGCTGCGGTCTTCACAGTCGCAATAGGGATAGAACAGCGTCTCTTCGGGGAAGAAAGCCCTGTCGTGTCCCCATAGGGTTTCGTCATACTCATATTCAAAAGCCG
Source organism: uncultured Bacteroidales bacterium (assembly GCA_902796835.1). Classification (GTDB taxonomy): domain Bacteria; phylum Bacteroidota; class Bacteroidia; order Bacteroidales; family Bacteroidaceae; genus Alloprevotella. The sequence continues at coordinate 8,011 of CADBQP010000049.1, read as the reverse complement.
TCTGCACCCAGTTAAGCAGATGCGACACGGCATCTTTTTGACTCTTCCCCTTAATTTTTTGCTTCATATCGCTCAGAAATCCATCGCGCAGTGTTTCGTCGAGGGGCACATTTGCATACATTGCCCATCGCGTCATGAAGTTGCCATCTGTCATCGACGAAGGATAGGAGTCGTAAAAATCCATTAAATTCTTGTTCACCGTCACATCAGCAGTGAGGCTCAAATTTCCCTTTGCCTCCAAATGCCTGGTCTCGCTGCGGGTCTCTGCCAAGAGCATTTCCTTTTGTATGGCCAGCGATACTGGATTCTCGCCAGGATATGTTGCAGGACATAGATTGATATTATCCACATCTGGTCCGTAGACATAATAGTTATGACCATCGATTTCAAAGAAAGCATGATTATAGATGGTGTGGGCCGTGGCAAAAAGCATTCTGAGACTGCCGGCCGCCACAGCTATTCTGACCTGATAGCCTGATTGCTGACACAAGAATGTCATCAAGAGGGTTGCCTCATCGGATGTGGGGAAGCATGCCTTAGAGAATGTTTCGAGAAGACGAAGATAGGCCCAGTCGCCAAGCTGCAAGAACGAACGCAACTGCAGACAATCGCGAATGGTGTTGTTGTAGTCGCTGCCTGCCATTTTTTCAAACACTTTGGCCACGCTTTCGGGCGAGCAGTCGTCAAGACGAAAATCCTCTTTTTGCGTGAAACGCACCTTCAGCGGTGTTCCGAAAAAGACGAAGTCAACATACTCGCCCTCTTCCACCTCCGTCTCTGCTATCGGCCATGCGGGGTTCACCTGGATTGTGGAGTCGGGCAGCAGAACGGGCACACTATCTGAAGATATTGGGCGGTCCACGACGGGCACAGCCTCCTTTTCGTCGAACACCACGGGCTCTGTCTTCTCGTCGTCAGGACGAGACACGGGCGGCTTAGCGCCATATTCCTGCCAGGCATTGCGCACGAACTGGGCATAGCTCTTGATGGCTTCGCGCCGGAAGTCTTCATATTTCTTCATGGCCTGCTTCTGGAAGGCCAAATACTCCTTTTCATAATCGTTCAGCATAACGGCAATTTCGCGAGTAACAAAGGCCGGATCGCTGTATCGGCGAGAAGTAAGCTCGCCATTTCCCTTCATTCGGTCCTTGATATAGGCAAGATACTTCCCGGTTAGCCGTATGGCCGAAGAGCGACCGTTCTTTATCATTTCACCGACAGAGGCGCGCCCTGGAGTGGTAAGCACATATTTTGTATTGGCCTGCTCGTCGAAGAGTTCCACCTGGCACTTATAGCCCAGGTTCAACATGCTTTTTGATGTCAGAGCCTCGCGTAGCCGGAGCTGACGGACTGGCGACTCTGCATTCTCGAGCGTCACCTTTCCCGTAACACTTACCACTCTGTATTTTTGCGAAAAGGCTCCAATCTGGCATACTGCCATAAGGATGAATAGTATCGCCTTTTTTTTCATGATCTAAAACATATTTATTGAGTCTTTTTTTAGAACCAATTAAAGCCACCAAAACAATGCCGGATGGCGAGTCCGAAAAACTCATCGGCACCTCCCAGGAAAGGTATGGCCGCCAAGGCCCAGCCCAAGTTGACACTGAGGTTGGTGGTATAGAAAATGAAGAAGCCGATTCCCACCAGAACTGCCGACCAGAAAAACATTACCAGCGCCACCACGAACGTAGAGGTAAGCATAAAACTCAGCCACTGAGACTTACGCTTTTTTGCCCACCGCATATAGGCCAACCGTAGCAAATATGTGACCAATACTACTACAAATGAGAAAACAATGGTGAATAATACGCTGGGATGACGAACCTCGGCCTGTTCAAGCATTGTTTGAATGGAATAGGCTATCAGCTCCACTCCTGGAATGTCGCCCAGGGGGGTGGTGTGGGTGTCAATTTGTTCGTGCATGGCTCCGAATAGCACAATTCGGTTTTCTAGCCATTGTCGATGCTGCAAAATGGAATCGGCCGGTATCACATGGTATGTTCTGGGGCAGAAATTTATGTGATAATCGTCAGCCTCAACTTTTTCGAGCTTGCCGTCTGCATAGATATCGGCTACCTGCAGGGCCAGAGAGTTGCGCACCTCGCCATTCACACGGCGACGAACACTCACGCTACGTTTCATAGCTCCATAGAGAGTTCGCTCAAAATTTGTAAAACCTTCTTTCACCGACACTTCATCCGTGAAGAACGAATGCAGTTCGCTGGTATATCCCACACTGTCGTCAACATAGTCGCCCAGCTTATAGGAATAAACGATGTTGGGATACTGTTGAGCCACCCGAATTAAATGCGCATTTCCAATGGAATCGTCCCTCTCGCCGCTAAAAAGCATATCGACCGCCAACACTTTGGGGCGACACTCTTCTATATCTTCTATGACACTGGCCAAAGCGTCCCGGTCCATAATGTCGGTCATGTCGACGATGGTGATAACGTGACTTGGCTCTGAAGAACCCGTGTCTTTAAGAATATGATAATAGATATCAGTCAATGAGAAATTCCTCATGACCTGAGCCACCGGACTCAAGAACGAGAGGTTGAGGGCCAACAATGCCATTAGTCCCATTGTGGCAAAAGCAAACAGCACGACAAAACAATGCCGTGCTGGCTGCTTCAGTTTAGCCTTTAGCCTGATTAAAGACGTTTTACTCTCCATGTGTCTGCCAGGGCTTTTGAGGTGAAGACAGTGGGAGTCTGTTTCTTCCGGAGTCTCAGCTGAAGCGCTGTGGCCGACACCTGAGAGGTGAGGTAGTCGGCCAGGTCGCCCATGTAAAGGATTCCGCCAGATTCGTTGAGTGCTTTCAGCAGATAGTAGGTAAACAGTCCATGTCCTTCTTCAAGATAGGCTTGTGCCGTCTCGTTACCTTGCGCAGCCGCGAAAACCACCATCTTGCCTTCGTCGAGCGAAGTTTCCTCTGCATCGATTTCCACACCGCGAAGGCCCTCAACCACTCCTTCGTGATCGCGGTTCACACCGCTGAAGCAGGCATCAAGGAATACGGTTGTCATGTCAAACGACAGGGTGTTCAGGTATTTGTAGAAATCGTCGATCGCAATGCCGCGCTTGGGGTCGGTGCCGCGCACATCGGTGGGCAGAATGTAGGCTTTGTTGTGGTTTTTCACGTCTGGCACTCCGTGGCCGGCGTAATAGACAATAAGCTTCTTTGTTTCGCGCTCCGGAATGTTGGAAACCCATCCTTCGAGTTCTTCCTCGATGAGCATCTGCTTTGTGGCATCTTCCACGACATGCACATTCTCTACGGGCAAACCAAGCGTTCTCATGCAATACTGGGCAAATATGCGTGCATCGTGGAGGGCATAGGGCACATCGCCCACGAAACGATAGTTTTGATTGCCTATAATCAGGGCATAGGTATCGGCGCGAGAGTAAATGGCCACGAGGGGTGCCTCGTCTATAGGAGATGTAACCATGTCTTGCTGCTCTGCTTCGGAACCCTTGGCCCGCTTCTGATAATTCTCCACCGCTGCCACCGAAAGACCAAATCCCTCGCAGTTTCCGGTGTTGACATAGGGCGGGATGCGTCTGATTTCGCGGGCGTAGGGATTGTGGACGGTCTCGCCCGCCACTTTCCTCTCGGTGGCAAACACATTGTTTCCGAGAATGGTGGTACTCCCTATTTCTATCGACTGAAGCCCCGTACACGAGACGAATGCCATATCGCCCACTCGGCAACGGTCGGGGATGCTGATGGAGGGTATTTGGCTGCAATTTGCAAAGGCTATTTTTCCTATGTTTTCCAACTGCACGGGCAGGGAGATTGTCTTCAGACGGGTGCAGCCCAGAAATGCGCCCCATGCAATGTCGACGAGGTCGAGACCCTCAAATATAACTTCCTGCACACTTTTGCAATTTGCGAAGGCACACGAGCCTATTCTTGAAATACCCTGCCCAATCTTGATGGTTTTCACGTTGAGTTTCTTCTTTATCCATGGGGCTGTATAGGTTTTGATGTCGTAGTCGGGTATCTCGGCAGGGAGCCCTCTCTTACTGATATTATCGAGCTGCAGGGTGAAGCCGTCGAATGTCCATTTGACGTCGGCATTGCATTTTCCGCTCACTAAAATCGTGTTTTGCGCCACAACGGGGAAAAAGCAAATCAGCAGGAGGAAAATTGCGGTAGAATATCTTTTCATAAGATTACACATACATTTATATGATTAAAATCTGAACTGTATGAAGAAACGGCTGATCGACGAGTTGAATTTCTGGGTGTCGCTGCCAAAGAATTCGGTGTCGATGGCTTTATACCTCACGGTCGATGTGCGGTGCTCATAGCCCAGGCCGATGAATTTCCAACTGAGAGACAGTCCGAAAGTCGAGGTGAGTCCATGGCCCCATGCCAACTTAGTTTTATCCTTCATTTCATCGTGCGCGTCGGAGTTGTAGCCGGGTTGGCCCTTCCGGTTGAAATCGGCGTCCTCATTGTCGGGCAGCAACATACCGGCAATGTGGTAGCCCAGATGATAATAGACGTTCAGCTTCACATAGTGGAGCCCTTGCACGGCCACGTAGTTAAACGGAGCCACGGTTACGGAGGGTCCCAGATTCATGCCATAGCTGGCCTCATACTTCTCTATGCACCATGGCATCGTTGGATTGTTGCTGTCGAAGAGGAATTCCTTATCCTCTGCTTTATAGTGTGCCACAGTCAAATCTACTGACGTAAAGTCGAGATAGAACTGCAGGGTGTTGGCTATGGGATATTTATGCAGCCTGTAGTTGCGGCCATACACTAAGCTCAGGCCCCAGTCGCTCTTGAATTTCGACACATTCTCGCTGCCACCCACGCCCAAAGGAATGGGTGTGTCGGGGTCCAGCTTGCTGTTTGCAAACGAAATGTTGAGATAGGAACGATAGTCCCAAACTCCCTTAAAATGCCTATCCTTTAGCTTTCGCTGAGTGAGTTGTTGCTCTTCGCCAATAATGTCGTCTATGGACAACACATCGGTTGCAACTTCACTACTGTCGACGCGGCTATTTTCGTCGGTGACAACCTGTGCCAAAGATGACAAAGCCATCGTGTTGACAGCCAACAGAATTAAAATTTTTCTCATAACTAACTATTTTTTTCGTGATTACTTTTTCTGAGCAGGGGTGTGTATCCTCACCCATTTCTTTTCCACCACCATGTCCTTGTCTATGCGCTGACACTTCAAGAGCCATTTCTGAAAGTCGTGCGTGTTAAGGGTATGGGGGCGATGAGCCTCCGCGCTCACATCGTTACACTTTGTGAATGGATTTGGAGAATAAATGACAACTATCTGATTGTCCTCTCGCTGGCGATCAGTGGTCAGCCTGTATTGTTTTGCCGCGGTGTCGGCCTCTTTGTCGAAGAAAAGATAGTCGCGCCCCGCCACAACATGAAACCTCCCATCTGCATCTTTGGGATAGGGCAACAGGCAAAAGGCCTCGTCGTCGCCCACGATGAGATAGACTGCCACATAGCCGTCGGCCGGAGAACGGAAATTCACGAGAAGCCTATCGCCCGAGTTGAAAGCCACCGACTCGATATGCTTGCCGTTGTTCTCTTTCAGCACTTTCCACGTGAGGTCGGCCCGGCCCTGCACAATTTCGCGAGCCTTGCCCCACACCTCTGCACGAAAGTAGAGCTTTCCTTCGCTATAGGTCACCTCCACCTTGGGAGGCCGCTCGTCGGCCAGCCAGTCGCCTTTGGCCATGGCACTGGTGTTTTCCCAAAAGAAGGAACTGTGGCCCCTGCCGTCTCCGGTTTCCACGTTCGATTCGATAACGTCCGACGTCACCAACTCGCCAAACCGCTCCTTGATGGCAGCAGCCTTAGCCAGCTCCACACACCTGTGCTTTGCATCCTTCAGTGTCACATTGTCATCGTCGCTGACCACATAGGTATAGACACCATGCACCGAGGCTGTTCGCTGAGCAGACAGCGGGCCCGCAATGGCACCCACCAGGCAGAGCAACACGGAGGCCAACCCCCTTAGACAACTTGAACGGTTAATCATTTTCCAAAAGTTTTACAACAAAAAAGATTCTCACCTCGAAGGTTCCATCGTCCAGTGTGCGACACAAGCTGACTGTGGGCTGCATATTTTTAATGTGCTGCTCACTGCTCGACGTGCTATGCTGCTCCACGCGGATTTGGGTTTCAGCCTCGGCCCCCTCCTTGTTGACAATCGAGGTGTTTGTTTCGCTTTCAACGCGAGATTCCCTCAACGCTGCATATTGCACGGCCGCATTGTTCCGGGCTTTCTGCAGGGCCACGTTCTGATTTTTCGAAGCACCGCGACCCTCAACCACCGTAGCACCCAAACCAGCTTGTTCGAGCACACGATAGTGGTCATTCATGGCTTCGCTCAGCGACGCGGGGTTTCCCCATACCGTCCAGCCATCTCTCTGCAAAATACGCACCTGGCGCTTACATTCCTTCTGCATGCGCTTCGAGAGTTCGACATGAGGGGTTTGAGCCAAACAAATGGGAAGATGAACGCAGAAAGCAACTACTTGTAATCCAATAACCAGGACGAGGTTTTTCAGGAGTCCGCTCCCGCTGCAAACCTTTTTTTGCTTAATCATAAATCCTTCTCTCCTGGAAGCTACCAGCCCTCCATTCCACCGAGTTTCTTGAGCAGGGCGTCGCCCTCTTTCTCCAATTCGGCGCGAAGCAATTTCTTGGCAGCCTCTTTAGCCTGCCAACTGCTATACGCCAGGCGCACCAGCACCTCCTTGTTGTTGTTTGGCAATATGCGATACAGTTCCACAACGGGCACCATGCGTCCCAGGCTCTGCAACAGGAGGCTCTTCGAGGCCGCCACGGTCTTTGTCACAGTGGCCGCCTCTTCGGCTGCCAATTGGCTGTTGGCCACACTGCTTTCTATCAGCGAAGTCAGCTCGGCCTGTATCTGCCCCACCAAGTTCTGCTTGGCCAACTCCAGCGCCTGCATTTTGGCGCCGTCATAGTTTTCGCCCGTGCTGCGCGCTTCGCCCATCACATACTTGGGATACATCTGGTCGTCATACTCAAACTGCATCAGGTATGACTTGTCCAACTGCTTTTCCATGGGCAAGGCTCCCGGACTCGTCTTCCATCCCTCCTTCTTCAACCTTTTTGCCTCCTTCCTGGCTGTTTTAGAAGCCTTGGCACTCAGTTCCTTGAGCGAGAGCTTCTGTTCCTTTTTATACTCCTTTCTCTGCTCTTTGCGCACATTCTGCTGCTCCTTGGCGGTCTGGCCATTAACTGCCGCTGAACCAGCCAGCAGCGAGAAGGCAATCAAAAACAATGTTTTTTTCATGACACAATTCTTTTTTGCGCCTCCTATACTCCCCAAATTCAGCTGAAACCTTAGGGTTTTAAAAAGTTTGGAATAAAAAAAGACGTGGGAGTTTGCTTCACTGTGCCTACCCTCGTCCTTCAGGCCTTCGCATTGCCCCCGTATCAAGGATAAGCAACGCAAGCCTGCCCACGTCGAGAAATATTATAAACACAACTTCACATTACACTTATCAGCAAATAAAAGCATAATGAGAATTTTGGGATATAATACACCCACGCACACGCTCCTGTTGCATTACATCTACGATACGGTTTCAAAGTTGCGAAGTTTGAAGAACGCAGATAGTAGCGTTTCGGAAAACGTCCTTTTCCCCTTGGCTGTGTTTTTTAAGCATCTTGTGCCGCCTCAGGATTCCATCAATGTCTCGACACATCCTGCTCCGCATCCTTGTGAAGCAGAATAGTCGTCCACAAAAGTAGAAAGTTTTCTGAATACAACAAAAAAAACAGACCAAAAAGTAATGTGCAACACCTCGTTTATATATACCATTCCATACACCGAAAAGCCGCTGAAACACGCCTAAAGAACTGTTAAATTTTATTTTTTCAAAAAATTTCACTTCGCCAGTTGCTACTCCGACTGGCGGAGTGTTTTTGCCGGGCGAAAAGTCGCGAAAAGTTGACAGCCCATATCGCGCGTGCGTATCTTTGCCGTTG
>CADBQP010000048.1 GCA_902796835.1 uncultured Bacteroidales bacterium | reverse complement strand
TCTGCACTCCTTCGGCCACACCTTTTATAGCGGTAACTCCGAAATTAAGTCCGAGTTCGCGCACTGAGCCACCACCTGCATAACTCAGGTAGGCGCGGTTGGCTGAAATAACAGCATCGGCCTCATCGAGTTTGGCAAAGCGAGTGTCAGCAGTTGTTGTGCCTACGAGGATATAGGCTGTAGATGCATCGGCCGGTGAAGCAGGAGCCAGGGTTCCTTCGAGAATGCTGGTGCCGGGTTTGGCTGTTCCGTCATCTGTGGTGATATTGAAGGCTACAGTGGCTGCTCCTGCCGAGCGATAGGCAATGACGGGATGATTGGCAGCCAGCACGTTGCCGCTCACAGCTGGCATGGTTACTTCGCCGGCAGAAACGCCAGTGGCATCATAAAACTCTACACCACTGGGCTTTTCAATGTTGAAGGGATAGTTTAGCGTGAGATAACCCGATTCGTCAAAGGTGCGTTCTATGCTGGTAGCTGGGGTAATGGTCCACCATGAGGCTTCGCCCTCGGGATTCCAGTTCACCACCTTCTTACTACCACTACAGTGCAAGGCACCTGTACGATTTGCATTAACGTTTGAATTTTTACTTACCAGACAGCCTAAACCCAAATAGGTGCTATTGACGTCAGAGAAACTAAAGGTTTCGCCGCCGGCATCATCGGCATTGCAGGGAAAAGCAGTGTCTGCTGCACTTTGCGTACCGACGTATTTACCTTGTGCACTGATTTTATAGACATTGTCTCCAGTCTTTATGAGAGTTATCATGTAGGCTGCATTGTCGGCCGTGCGCGCATTGGAGCAAAGCAAGGTTCCCGCGTTGTCGCGATACATATAGTATTCGGGATAGAGCTTGTTTTTGAAGATGTATGTTCCGGTTTCGGGATAGCAAATGTTGGCATTGCGGGCTGCAAGCATGGCATTATATTGAGCTTCGGTGTAAGTTGTGGCAGCGGGGTCGTAACCTGCAGCTGTCACTGCGGCTTGTCCGGCCGATGTGAGACAGAACAACTGATCTGCAGCAGCATCCATATAGGGCTTGATATCTGCCTCCACGTTGGAAATGTATTCTGTATGCTCGGTGTAGTTGACAACGAAATCAGTGATTTGTGCCCGATCGCCTAGTTCCACAGCCTGGGCTGTCAGGGTTGTAGAAGTGGTATAAAGGCCCGTAATGTCAAGTTTGATATTCTCCATGCCCTGTACATTTTGTCCATTCGAACTGAACCGAACTTCTTTAGTATTCCATGCACTTTTGGCTGTGATGCTAAAGCCTGTAATGCGATAGTTCCCGGCAATCGCGATGGTCAGAGTCAGCAAACCATCACTGGTGTTACACATCAATACACCATTGCCCTTATTCCACGCATTGGCATTTTTCTGAGACTGGCCCGTAATTGTTACCGTAGGTTTACCGGCAGCATTGCTGGTCCAAACCGTGCTATTGTTAGAAGCGTAAGTTCCTTCGTTGTGTGTCCAAATGGCATTGCCCGAAGTAACTGTAATTGTTCCGTCTGCCCATAAAGTTGAAATACAACCAACGAGCATCGTCAATAAAAGTAAAGCTTTCTTCATAAATAGAATTACTAAATAATTATACAAATAGTCTTGATTAGTCAAAGCTTTACACATAAGGTGTATATTAGGAACACACTTGAGCCAACGAAAAAAACAGTTAAGCCAATCAGATTTTTAACCAACAATGTCAATTTGAAATGTTTATATTACAAATTTGCCCTTGCAAATCAATGAAAAAATGTGTTGATAGAAAATTTATCTGGCTAAACTTGTGGATTCGGGAATTTAGTTGTAACATTGCATGCCAAATCTATTGTAGCCAACGCGTTATACTCATTGATGTAAACTAAAATTAAAAACGCAAAGCTTATATTTTTGGCCCCATATTTGACTAATCAAGACTATTAGTCCTTTTCAAGACGGAATCTCCCCTCAATGTAATCGCACACATAAAAACAGCGCCCGCACTTCCAAAAATGGAAATGCGGGCGCACAGGTTTTGTATGTTCTGGGGGTGCTATCCCAAATACTTCGTGAGGATAGTGATGTTTTCTGCCTCACGCAAACGACGCAGCGCACGCTCCTTGATTTGACGAACGCGTTCGCGAGTGAGGTTCAGGCTGTTGGCAACCTCTTCGGCCGTCATTTCGTGGCGACCTATGCCAAAGAGCATCTTCAACACCAGGCGCTCGCGATCGGAAAGCGTAGACAAGGCCGCCTCGAGATCGCTATAGAGCGACTCTTTCTCCATGGTAACGTCGGTGCCGGGGGCATTCTCGTCGGTCATGATGTCGATGAGGCTGTTGGAATCGTCGTCCTGGAAAGGGGCATCCACAGAAACTTTCTTGCCATTCGTGCCCAAAGCGTCTTGCACCTTCTGCTCGTCGGTATCGAGAAGGTCGGCCAGTTCCTGAACGGAGGGACGGCGCTCATTTTCTTGCTCAAAATTAACAATGGCCTTAGTGAGCTTGCTCTGAAAACCCACCTGATTGAGCGGCATGCGAACTATGCGACTCTGCTCGGAAATGGCCTGGAGAATGCTCTGGCGTATCCACCACACGGCGTAGCTGATGAACTTGAAACCGCGAGTTTCGTCAAACTTCTGAGCCGCTTTGATGAGACCGAGATTGCCCTCGTCGATGAGATCGTTGAGCGCAAGGCCCTGGTTCTGATATTGCTTGGCCACACTCACCACGAAACGCAGATTGGCCTTCACAAGCTTTTCGAGAGCCGCGGCGTCGCCGTGGTGGATGCGCTGAGCAAGTTCCACTTCGTCGTCGGTAGAGATGAGCTCCTCGCGGCCTATTTCTACTAAATACTTGTCGAGAGCAGCGCTCTGACGATTCGTAATGCTTTTGTTGATTTTTAGCTGTCGCATATTATTCCTAATATAATTTTGGCCTGCAAATATAGTGCTTTTTGGTAAATAATTCGAAAATCTGCAGACTTTTTTAGTATTCTTACTAAAAATATGACATAGTTTCTTCTATCTGAGCGACAGCAATACACACTTCGCACACTTTTTTGGCTTATCATGCTTTTTTTGCGTATATTTGCACGGTGGGTATATGGAAACCCACCTGAACAATTCTTTTTTACTGTAAAAACACATCTCTCAATGAACACGCAACAACCTGCTTCTATAATGAGCCGCGCGGCCGATAATATTCGCATGCTTGCGGCTGCAATGGTGGAAAAGGCCAACTCGGGGCACCCGGGCGGTGCCATGGGCGGAGCCGACTTTGCCAACGCGCTTTATGCCGAACACTTGATTTACGACCCTGACGATGCCCATTGGGCGGGGCGCGACCGCTTTTTTCTGGACCCCGGTCACATGTCGCCCATGCTCTACAGTGTGTTGGCCCTGGCGGGGAAGTTTTCGATTGAAGAGCTTAAAAACTTCAGGCAGTGGGGCTCGCCCACCCCAGGACATCCAGAGCGATGTGTGGAGCGAGGCATTGAAAACACCTCGGGCCCGCTGGGACAGGGACACGTATTTGCCGTGGGGGCTGCCATAGCAGCCAAAATGCTGGCGGCGCGCACGGGAAATCCAACGTTTGAGAGAGAACGCATTTATGCCTACATTTCAGACGGCGGTGTGCAGGAGGAAATCTCGCAAGGGGCAGGACGCTTGGCGGGCCACTTGGGGCTGAACAATCTCATTATGTTTTACGACGCCAACAACATACAGCTCAGCACCGAAACGGGGGCCGTTACGTCGGAAGACACAGCAATGAAGTATCGGGCGTGGCAATGGAATGTTATTGAAATCGACGGCAACGATATCGAACAAATCAGGAAAGCCTTGGCCGCAGCTCATGACGAGACGCAGCGCCCCACCCTCATCATCGGACACTGCCGTATGGGAAAAGGAGCTTTGCAGGCTAACGGCGAAAGCTATGAAAACTCGTGCAAAACACACGGAAGTCCGCTGGGAAAGGGAGCCTTCGAAAACACTATAGCTCACCTGGGCGGCAATCCCGACTCGCCATTCACCATATTTGAGGAAACCGAAAAACTCTATGCCATACGCAAGGAGGAACTCCGTCGCATTGTGGCCGAACGAAGGGCCGAAGAGAGGAAATGGGCCGAAGCCTACCCAGAGAAGGCAGCTATGCTCGAAGACTGGATGGCCAGCAGACTGCCCGCCATAGACTGGGCCTCGATTGAGCAAATGCCCAATTCAGCCACCCGGGCGGCATCGGCCAAATGTCTGGAACTGTTGGCGCACAGTGTGCCCAACATGATGGTTTCGTCGGCCGACCTGAGCAATTCCGACAAGACCGACGGATTTCTGAAAGCATCGAGAGCCATCGTGAAGGGCGACTTCGGAGGCGGATTTCTGCAAGCCGGCGTGTCGGAACTCACCATGGCCTGCATCTGCATAGGTGCCGCGCTCCACGGAGGCATCGTGGCTGCCATGGGAACGTTTTTCGTGTTTTCCGACTACATGAAACCGGCTGTGCGCATGGCCGCCCTGATGGAAGTGCCGGTGAAGTTCATCTGGACCCACGATGCCTTCAGAGTGGGCGAAGACGGACCTACGCACGAGCCCGTGGAGCAAGAAGCACAAATTCGCCTGATGGAAAAACTCAAGAATCATAGCGGTGCCGACAGCGTGAGAGTGTTGCGCCCGGCCGATGCCAAGGCCACCACCGTTTGCTGGCAAATGGCCATGGAAAACACCGCTACGCCCACTGCACTCATCCTCAGCCGCCAAAACATTCCCAACCTGCCCGAGGAAACCGACTATGAAGGCATTAGAAGGGGCGCATACATCGTCGTAGACACCCCCGAGCCCGACGTTGTCCTCATTGCATCGGGCTCAGAGGTGAGCACGCTGGTAGAGGCCAGCACGCTGCTCAGAGAAAGAGGCATTGCCGCACGCGTAGTGAGCGTGCCATCCGAAGGACTCTTTCGCCGCCAGAGCCAAACATACCAAGAAGAACTGCTCCCCAGCGGCACAAAACGATTTGGACTGACGGCTGGACTCCCCGTAACGCTTCAGGGACTTGTGGGCGAGAAGGGGAAAATTCACGGACTCGAATCGTTCGGGTTTTCAGCACCCTACAAAGTACTCGACGAAAAACTGGGCTTCACGGCCGCAAACATTTGCGAAGAAGTCTGCCAATTTTTGAGAAAGTAGATACACCATATAAATATTATATATAGAAAGGAGAATCATGATCGGATTAGCAAGCGACCACGCAGGATACGCACTGAAACAGGTCGTAAAAAAATATCTTGACACACGGGGTTTAGCCTACAAGGACTTTGGCTGTTTCAGTGAGGAAAGCTGCGATTACTCAGACTTTGGTCACTACCTCGGCGCGGCCATCGACAATGACGAGTGTGAGCGCGGCATTGCCATCTGCGGCAGCGGCGAAGGCATCTCAATGACGCTGAACAAGCATAAACACGTGAGGGCCGCCCTGGTGTGGATGCCAACCATAGCCAAGTTGGCGCGCCAGCACAACGACGCCAACGTGTTGGTGATGCCGGGCCGATTCATTAGCGAAGCCGATGCCGAAGAATGTGTGAGCCTGTTTTTAGAGACACCATTCGAAGGAGGACGCCACCTGCGACGCATCGAAAAAATTTAGAAAAAAGTGCAGATAGCAAAAAAAACAGCGCGAAACTTTTCTAAACCATTTGAAAATCATATCTTTGCACTCGCTTTTGAAAAATCAAACTAAAAAAGACATAAACACACATGACAAAACAGGATATCGTATCGGCAATTTCTAACGAGACTGGTATTGACAAATCCACGGTGCAGACATGCGTTGAAGCCATGATGCGCACTATTTCGGCCTCCATGGTTTCGGGCGAAAACGTGTATCTTCGCGGCTTCGGAAGCTTCATTCTCAAGACACGCGCAAAGAAAGTGGGCAGAAACATATCGAAAAACGTAGAACTCATCATTCCCGAGCACAAGATTATGGCTTTCAAGCCCGCCCAGACACTTGCCGAAAAGGTGAAATAAAGTCGAAGAAATCAGAAATTAACATAAAATAATTCATAAACCAGGCTGCAGAGGTTGAGTCGGCACAGAGAAAGACAAAAATACTGAAGGCCCCACTTCGTCCAGCCCACAAAAAAACAAACAATATGCCAAGCGGAAAAAAGAAAAAAAGACACAAGATGTCTACGCACAAGCGCAAAAAAAGACTGCGCAAGAATAGACATAAGTCTAAGTAGTCTTGTGTCCTATTAGCAACAAGTGTGTGCCGATATGCGACGAAAGAGAGCATATTGGCACATTTTTTTAAGAACCAAACCACACACAAATCATGACAAGCGAAGTAATAGTTGATGTGCAATCGAAAGACATCTCGTTTGCCCTTCTCGAAGACAAGAGGCTCGTTGAGTTTCAGAAAGAGGGGCGAACTGATACGTTTTCGGTAGGCAACATCTATCTGGCCAGGGTCAAAAAAATTATGACCGGCCTCAATGCCTGCTTCGTGAATGTCGGATACGAAAGGGATGCATTCTTACATTATCCCGATTTAGGTTCTCGCTTCAAAACGTTCGAAAAGTTTCTCAGCCACCTCGACAACGGGAAGAAAGTCAGTGTGCAAAAAATGTCGCTGCTCCCCGAACTCGACAAAGACGGAAGCATACAGCACACACTCAGAAACGGCCAGGAGGTTCTTGTGCAAGTAGTGAAAGAACCCATTTCCACCAAAGGTCCGCGACTCACGTGCGAAATATCATTTGCAGGTCGCTACCTGGTGCTCATGCCGTTTAACGAAAAGATTTCTGTATCTTCAAAAATAAAGAGTAATGCCGAGCGCGCCCGACTCAAACAACTCATCCACAGCATCAAGCCTCAAGGTTTCGGCGTCATTGTGCGCACTGTGGCCGAGGGCAAGCGCGTGGCAGATTTAGACGCTGAGCTAAAAATTCTCATGAAACGCTGGGAAGGAGTGGTTGAGCGCATTCAGCAATCACCTGAGCGCCCACTTCCCGTCTATGAAGAGACAAGCCGCACCGTAGGCCTGCTCAGAGACCTCTTCAACCCTTCGTATGAGAACATCTATGTTAACGACAAAGACGTGTTTGAAGAATTGAGCGACTATGTTAAGCTCATAGCACCGGAGCGCCACCACATTGTGAAGCTCTACAAGGGCAACCTGCCCATCTTCGACAACTTTGGCGTCACACGCCAGATGAAACAGTCGTTTGGACGCATCGTCACCTATAAGCGCGGAGCATATCTCATCATTGAACATACCGAAGCACTCCACGTGGTAGACGTCAATAGCGGCAACCGCTCGCGATCGCCCGAAGGACAGGAAGTAAATGCACTCGACGTTAACCTCGGAGCAGCCGACGAGTTGGCCCGACAGCTGAGACTGCGCGACATGGGAGGCATCATTGTAGTTGACTTCATCGACATGGATGAGCCAGAAAACAGGCAGAAACTCTATGAGCGCATGTGCCAAAACATGCAAAACGACCGTGCGCGCCACAACATCTTGCCACTTTCGAAATTCGGACTCATGCAAATCACCCGCCAGAGAGTACGCCCTGCCACCGACATCAACGTTGAGGAAACCTGCCCCACATGCGGTGGAACCGGCACCATTAAGTCGAGTCTGCTCTTCACCGAAGTGCTTGAAGACAAAATTAGCAAGCTCACCGAGAACCACGACATCAAACAATTCCGGCTTCACGTTCATCCCTTCGTTTGCGCCTTCATTAAAAAAGGTTTCCCAAGCCTGCGACTACGCTGGAAAATACGCTACGGATGGGGCATAAAAATTGTGCCCGACCAGAGCCTTTCCTATTTGGAATATAAATTCTTCAACAACCAAGGCGAAGAAATCGACATGAAGGAGCGAAACGAAATGCTCTGACAAAAAGAAGCAAAGTAACTAACGAGGAAGAACCCGCAAAAGGGGAACTTCCTCGTTTTTTTATCGCTTCATCTACTCACAACAATGCACATATGAGAAATTTCACCGTGGTGAGAAAACTTTTTCACCGTGGTGAGAAAACTTTCTCATCGGGGTGAGAAAACTTTTTCATCGGGGTGAAAATAAAAATATGTGGCACATGAGATTCCCCAATCAAGATCTCAAATATTCAAACAGTGTATTTTGCTTCTTTATCTTCGCATGCGACACGCGCTTCAGGGCTTGGTCGGCTTTAGAGGCGCGAAGAGCTACATACGAACAGCTATCGTGAATCTCGATGAGTCCTATATCGCCGAAGTTTAGCTGCCCTTGCTTGCACAAGAACCCCATAATGTCGGCTTTGCTGAGTTTAGCCTTTCGGCCACGGCCTATGTACACAGCCCTGAAAACTGCCTCTTGTGGCTTTGAAGAAACTTCTACAGGACGGAAGCCGACAGTATTCACCATGAAAGCTGGAACATTTTCACCGGGCGAAAGTATGAGAAACACTTCGCCACGATTTTGCCAGCGCGACGTGCGGCCGCTGCGATGCACCATGGTTTGAATGTCGGCAGGAAGGTGGTAGTGAACCACAGCCGTTGTGTTAGGAATGTCTATGCCCCGCGCTGCTATGTCGGTTGCCACCATCGTTTGACAGCACCCGGCTCTGAAGCGAAACAAATTGCGCTCCCTCATAGATTGGTCGAGGCCGCCGTGATAACAAACATTGTCAATGCCGGCGCGCTGAAGGGATTCGGACAGGCGATCCGCACTCTCGCGATGGGCTACAAATACAATTATCTGCGGCTGGCGCCGTTCCATTGTCATGGCACTTACTTTGGTAGCAGCATTTCCATGATGAGTGTCAGAACAAAGCAAATTAGAGAGCAAGAGCGTGAGCGCCGGCAACTTATCCTTCGATTCGGATTGCACAACGCGGCACTGGATTTCGGCCTCGGCCTTTGAAGTATAGTCGATGAGCTCAAACTTTTTAGAATCGCGGCTGAGGGCTTCGAGTTCAGGCGACGTGGTGGCCGATGTGAGCACCGTTTGCGACACTTGTGAAAGTTCTGAAAGAATTTGCGAGAGTTGCGGGCGAAATCCCATGTCGAGACATTTGTCGAACTCGTCTATAACCAATCTTGAAACAGCTGCAGGCTTGAAAGAATGTTGAGAAAGATGGTCGACAAGACGCCCAGGCGTTGAAAACACGGCATCGTATTGCGAAGCTGCCAGCAGTTCGGCCTCACGCCGTAAGGGCCTTCCGCCATGCAGGCAAAGGCTCGACAGTTTTGCCCCCATCCGCTTAAAGACAGATTCCACCTGCTGGGCCAGCTCGCGGGTGGGCAAAATTACAAGGAGTGTTTTCCCATCGCCAAGCTTAGGGAGCAAGGGTAAAAGATAGGCAACTGTTTTTCCCGAACCGGTGGGCGAAAGCAGAACGATGTTTCTACCCTGCCCGATCAGTTCGCACGCATGGTTTTGCATGGGACTCAACTGCTCAAATCCCATTTTGGAAATTGCCTGAGGGCTCACGTGGTTAGTCATAACACTCTCTGACTGAAAAAGATGAATAGAAAAAATTAAAGGCTTTAGAAAATGAAAGTCGGGGAACCGACCTGCGCCCTTCATAGCGCGCACCATCTGATTCCCCGACTTTAGTAGTTTGCGTTTTCGCGAAGTAGCGATAAACAGCGAGCAATGTTAGTTGAACCAACGCACGTAGCAGAAATCTTGGCGGTGGGGCATGTCCTTGTGTTTAGGATACATGCGGTAGGCCACCTTGAACGTGCCTGCCAGGTCGGCCACGTCGGTCAACGAGAAGGTATAGAGCGAGCCTTCGCGCTTCACGAGGTTCATGGGATAAACGCGATAGATCTTGTCTTGTCCGTCAACATTGCGCAGAGTCACCAAGTCAATGCCCACTGCATCGTCGAGGCCAGCCTCGTCAATCACGTGAGTAACTGTATATTCACTTCCGCTCACGAGTCCACTCTCTAAGAGGTTTTGGCTACGCTCAGAGTGAACCACACGAATGGAGTCCCAACGCTCAGCCACATGTTCCTTCCAAGCTGCAAGTTCCTTGGCCTCCTTGTTATCGTTGGCTGAGAGCATCTTGAATCGAGCTGCTTCGGGCTTATAGAAACGCTCATAATAGTCGTCGAGCTGGCGCTTCATCGTGTAGTGGGGAGCAATCTGTGCAATGCTATTCTTCACAGTGCGAATCCAGTTCTCGCTGTAACCATGCTTGTTGCGAGCATAGTAAAGAGGTATGATTTCATGCTCAAGCATGGAATAGATGGTCGAAGCGTCAAGACGGTCTTGATACTCCTGGTTCTGGTAGGTACGCTTGTCGGTCAGCGCCCATCCGGCACCTTCGCGGTAGCCTTCATACCACCATCCGTCGAGCACGGAGAGGTTCACCACTCCGTTCATGAGTGCCTTTTCTCCACTCGTACCGCTGGCTTCGAGCGGACGTGTGGGGGTATTCATCCATATATCCACACCGCTCACCAGACGACGGGCCAGTTGCACGTCGTAGTTCTCGAGGAAAAGAATCTTTCCGATGAACTCGGGTCGCTGCGATATTTCGTAGATGCGCTTGATAAGGCCTTGGCCAGCACCGTCGGCGGGGTGTGCCTTTCCGGCGAAAATGAACTGCACGGGGTAGTCGGGATTGTTAACGATCTTGGCCAAACGGTCGAGGTCGGAGAAGAGCAAGTGTGCACGCTTATAGGTGGCAAAACGACGGGCAAAGCCAATAATGAGCGCGTTGGGGTTGATCTTTTCGAGCAGCGAAACGACGCGGCTGGGGTCGCCCTGGTTTTTGAGCCACGACTCGCGGAAACGGCCACGAATGTACTTCACGAGTTTTTCCTTCAGTCGCATGCGGGTGTTCCAGATAACTTCGTCGGGCACATTGTAGATGGCTTCCCAAATTTTCTCGTTGCTTTGGTCGTTAATGAAGTTCTTGTCAAAATACTTGTCGTAAACTTCTTTCCACTCCTTGGCGCACCATGAGGGGAAGTGCACACCATTGGTGACATAACCTACGTGGCTCTCGCTGGGGAAATAGCCCGGCCAAATGCCGCTGAACATTTCGCGGCTCACGTTCTGATGGAGGTAGCTCACACCGTTGACTTCCTGGCACGTCTTGCAGCAGAAGGTTGACATGCAGAATTTTTCG
Source organism: uncultured Bacteroidales bacterium (assembly GCA_902796835.1). Lineage (GTDB taxonomy): Bacteria > Bacteroidota > Bacteroidia > Bacteroidales > Bacteroidaceae > Alloprevotella. The sequence goes on along the minus strand of CADBQP010000048.1, from coordinate 97,784 downwards.
CCTCTGTCGTCGGGGTTGGTGCGGCCCAGGCCCATGAAGTCGTCCCAGCTGATGCCGAGGCGATCGGGGAAACCGCCCATGTAGCGACCAAAGAGGTTCTCGTCGAAATAGTCGTGTCCGGCGGGCACGGGAGTATGCACGGTATAGAGCGAAGAGGAACGCACGAGCTCCAGGGCTTCGTTGAACGAAAGGCCTGTCTCCACGTAGTCTACAAGGCGCTGCACGTTGCAAAGAGCGGCATGTCCCTCATTGCAGTGGTATATATCCTTCTTAATGCCGAGTTTCTTGAGCATGAGCACACCGCCAATGCCAAGCAGATATTCCTGCTTCAGGCGGTTTTCCCAGTCGCCGCCATAGAGCGAATGGGTGATTGCACGGTCGGACTCCGAATTAAGCTGATTGTCGGTATCGAGCAGGTAGAGTTTCACACGACCCACGTTAACGCGCCACACCTGAGCGTGAACATCACGGCCAGGGAAGGGCACAGACACCACAACCTGATTGCCATGCTCGTCGAGCTCGCGCTCCAGGGGCAGGCGGTCAAAGTCCTGAGCCTCGTAGTTGGCTATTTGCTGACCGTCCATGGAGAGAGTCTGGGTGAAGTAGCCATAACGATAGAGGAAGCCTACGCCACACATGTCTACATTTGAGTCGCTCGCTTCTTTCATATAGTCGCCGGCCAAAACGCCGAGACCTCCGCTATAGATTTTCAGAATGTGGTTCAATCCATATTCCATGCAGAAATAGGCCACGCTGGGACGCTCGCTGTCGGGCTTTACGTCCATGTAGGCACGGAAGTGCTCATAGCACTTATTCATGCGCTTAATGAGTTCGGGGTCCTTCGAAAGCGTTTTCAGATGTTCATAGTCGAGGCTGCGGAGCAACTCTACCGGATTGCGACCTACTTTGCTATAAAGTTCCTTGTCGATACTGCTAAAAAGATCTTTTCCTTCTTGATTCCACGTCCACCATAGATTGTGGGCCATCTCATCAAGTTTTTTCAACTCAGCGGGAATATGCGAACTTACCGAGACAGTTTCCCACGTTGGAGTGTTAGAATGACTTACTTTAACGTTCATAATAATATTTATTGTATATGTTTTGTTCTTAAACGGTCTATTTAATCAGGTTGGCCTTACGCATGGCAAATTCGAAAGCCTTGAAATAATTGGGGGCAAAGTTTTTCCACTCGGCGCGGTGTGCCATTTCGCTGGCCTTGGCCGAAATCTCGGCCACCTGCTTGGCGTTCATGTTCATGCAGGCTTCTACATCGCTGGCTATGGCACTGGCCACATCGAAAAAGTTGTTGTCGTCGCGGTGAAGCACCGACACTCCGTCGAAGATGGTAGCCGAACGGCCCAGCGTTGCATCTACCCACTGCCCAAAGCCCGACAAGTCGGTGGTTATGCACGGAATATGGAACGCACAACTTTCGAGCGGAGTGTAGCCCCAAGGCTCATAGTATGAGGGGTAAATGCACAAATCATTGGCCACGAGCATGTCGTAATAAGAAAGGTCGAACACACCATCGTTGCCCTCGAGATAGCTCGGGATGAGCATCAGCTTCACGGGGTTACCGGCTTCGTTGACCATGCCCACGCGCTTAATTGTCTGAACAATGCGCTCATCGTCAAAGTTATGGAGTTCGTGCGTGATATAGGGCTCGGGCAATGGAGTTATGTGGTTTTCTGTGCTATGGAAGCGGTCTAACAAATCTTGTCGGGGCTGCTTAGTCCAACAGGGAACCTCAATAAGTGCCAACACACTACCTTCGGGCCTGCCCTGCTGGCGCAATCGTTCGTTCAATTGAGCCATGCTCTCCATGAATACGTCGAATCCCTTACAGCGGAAGTCGTTACGACCGCTCGTAGACACAATGAGCGCTTTCTCGGCGAAGGGTGTGCCCATCAGCTTTTGGGCTACATAGAAAATAAGCTTGCGAGCGCGTTTACGCTTGTTATTATATATGGCGCCATTGGGCACGAAGCCGCGCTCAAAACCGTTGGGCAACACTACGTCGGCTGGTTTTTCGAGCAGTTGTCGGCACTCGCGGTCGGTAAAGGTGCTCACCGTGGTAAAGCAATCGGCCCTATGTGCCGACACTTTCTCAATGCTGTGTTTAGCTTCCATATTCAGCTCGCCGGCCATTTGGTCGCCGTTATATCCTTCGAAGAATTCATAGAGATTCTTTCCGTTGCTGGTAATGGAGCGGCCCATGCTGGTGGCATGGGTCGTAAACACGGTGGCCACTTGTTTGGGGCAACGGTGTTTGAGGAACAACATGCCCAATCCGCTCATCCACTCATGAGCCTGATATACGGCTTTTGCCTTCTTGGGCAGGCATTTTTCGCAAACCGCCTGCACAAACAAGCCTGCCGCATAGGAGAACATCGAGGCCTCATCGTAGTCGCCGTAGGCACGAAGACTGTCCACGCCAAACAACTCCCAAGCTTGCGAATAAATTTCATTCTTCTGTGAGAGAAACGGCCTGAAGTCTATCAGCGCACTCACGGGAGAGCCTGGCACCTGCCAACGCCCCATGCGCACATCAAGCCCCGCATCCTTGGCAGCCTTGCGCCACTTAGGAAGAAGATGCTTGTCTTCTACGAAATACTGGTTTTCTGTGTCACGAAACACATCGGGACCTATGAAACAAACGTTGTCCGAAAATTCCTGAGTAAGTGTCTTCGCAATAGAAGAGAGCACGGTGTAGATGCCGCCCACTTTATTGCACACTTCCCAACTTGTTTCAAACAGAAAGTCGGGTCTTATATAATGATTTTGCATTCTCTATTTTATTTTCGTGCGCAAAGTTACAAAAAAAAGCAAATCACAAGCTCTAAAACTCAAACAAACACACTTTAAGATGCTTCATTTATAAGAAGAAATCATTTTTATTTGTAATTTTGCCGAGTAGAATTTACAAAAGCAGCCAGCTCACCCCGACCATCGGCCCGATAGTTTAAACAATTGAGCCAACTCGCCGATGGGTTGAGCCAACTCATGTTATATCAAACAAATAAAAAATGGAAAAATCAAAAGTTACGATCAGTTCCTACGAGGAATTTGCGCAATACCTTGGCCAGGAAATCGGCACCTCTGAATGGTTGGAGGTCGACCAGGCACGCATCAACATGTTTGCCGACGCCACAAGCGACCATCAATGGATACACGTAGACCCGGAACGCGCCAAAGAAGGCCCCTTCGGGCAAACAATAGCACACGGCTACCTCACCCTTTCGCTATTGCCCTATCTGTGGGAACAAATCATAGAGGTTCACAACCTCAAGATGATGGTAAACTACGGCATGGACAAGATGAAATTTGGCCAGGCCGTGCTTAGCGGTCAGAGCATACGACTCGTAGCCACACTCCACAACATATCAAACCTGCGCGGCATCTGCAAGGTGGAAATCGCCTTCAGAATCGAAATCAAAGACCAACGCAAACACGCGCTCGAGGGCATCTGCACCTTCCTCTACTACTTCAACTAAGTGGCCGACTCTTTCAGAACCATCAGCGAGCAAAGCGAAGGAATTTACACGGAGAAACGCAGTAAATTCCTGGCTTTTGCTTTGCCGATTGCCAATGAAGAGGAAGCTAAAGAACACATTCAGAATTTCAGAAAGCAATACTACGACGCCCGACACGTATGCTATGCCTACGCCCTGGGCACCGAGGGTGAGCGAACTCGGGCCAACGACGACGGAGAACCTTCGGGAACAGCAGGAAAGCCCATTCTGGGACAGATCAGAAGCCTGGCACTCAGCCAAATACTGGTAGTCGTAGTGAGATACTTTGGCGGTGTAAAACTTGGGACGGGAGGGCTCACCACGGCCTACAAACAGGCAGCTTTCGAAGCGCTATCGGCAGCCCACATCGTGGAGCAAATCGTCACCGAAAGCCTACGCGTGGCCATCCCCTATGCAGAGGTCGACGTGCTGCAGCGACTCGTAAAACCAACAGGTGCAGAAATTACACAACGCAACTACGAGGCCACGCATACCATACTCACCTACTCCATCCGCAAGAGCCAGACAAACGAACTGCGACGCGCCATTGAGCAATTATATACCGCACAAATTATTGAAGACGAAACGCACTGAATACTAGATACACAATATTAATATTATAACACACAGAGAAATGTACTACGTCAGAAAGCGCATAGAAATATCCTACGCCCATCAGCTGCACCTGCCCTACGAAAGCAAATGCAACCGACCCCATGGCCATAATGCCATCATTGAAGTCTACTGCAAAGCCGAGCAGCTCAACGAAAACGGCATGGTGGTAGACTTCAGCGAAATTAAGCGCATCGTAAAGCAACTCGACCATCGCAATCTCAACGAGATTTTCAACTTTCCCACCACCGCCGAAAATGTAGCCCAATGGTTGTGCCAGCAAATACCGTCATGCTACAAAATATCCTTTCAAGAATCCGACGGAAATTTGGCCATCTACGAAAAAGAACGACTATAAGACTGCATAAAAACGTGAGAATTAACGAGATATTCTACTCGCTTCAAGGCGAAGGCCACTTCGTTGGCACGCCATCGGTCTTCATACGATTCAGTGGCTGCAACCTGCAATGCCCCTTCTGCGACACAGCCCACCAAGAGGGAACAGTAATGAGCGAAGACGACATCGTGGCACACATCAAGGCATATCCTGCCCGACACGTGGTGCTTACAGGAGGCGAACCAGCACTTTTCGTTACCGAAAGCCTCTGCAATAAAATTCACGCGGCAGAACGTTTCATTGCCATCGAAACCAACGGCACCAAAGCTCTGCCCCAAGGCATAGATTGGGTCACCCTATCGCCCAAAGACGCTTTCATTGCAAAAGCAAACGTCGTTGTCAAAAAATGCGACGAACTTAAAGTAATTTTCAACGGCAATGAACCCGAAAGCTATGACGACATCACTGCCAAGCACCGATATCTTCAGCCTTGCGACGTAGGAGACAGCCAGCAAAACGCACTTCTTGTCAAGAAAGCCATAGAATATTGCCTATCTCACCCACAGTGGAAATTATCCCTGCAAACACATAAAATCTTAGATATAAGATAAATTTTTTCTGCTAAGCTTTGCGCGAAACAAAAGAAACAATTAACTTTGCACTCGCTTACGAAAAACCAAGCAGGTTTGCCGAAATAGCTCAGTTGGTAGAGCGACTCATTCGTAATGAGTAGGTCCGGGGTTCGAGTCCCCGTCTCGGCTCCAAAACGGAGAGAGTACCAAAAACTCTCTCCTTTCTTTTTTTTATCTCAAGCACCATCTAAAATAATGACTACACACTTTCACATCATATACCACACCCAGCCAGGCGAGAAACTTGTTCTAGAGTTTCTGAATGCACATGCCAAGAAAACAGAAACCGAACTTACCACTTCAGACGGCCAACATTGGCAGACAAGGGTCGACTTTAGCAATGATTGCGTGGGCATTACCCTCAACTATCGCTACATTCTGCAAAACGAGCGAGGAGACGTTTTGCGCAGAGAAGCCGAAAAACAACACACTCTCACCCCAAATCACGAAGACGAGCTGCACGTTGTAGATTCCTGGCTCGACACGCAATTTGAACCAGCGCTGCTTACTACTGCTTTTAGCAAATGCGTGTTTGCAGAGAGCAGACAATCAATCACATCAGCGACAAAGTCCAATATAAGTGTGCGCGCCGTGGAACCTCCAAAAGATTACGAATGGGCCCTATGCGGCAGCAGTACGCACTTGGGCAAATGGAACCCCAAGCAAGCCGCAGGCCTGAAACGCTGCGGGGCACATGAATGGATGCTCGAGCTCACTGATGAAGACCTTCAGACTGAAGCAGAATACAAGTTTGTTCTGCGCCATACAATTAACAACGAATATTTGTGGGAAAACGGTGATAACCGAAAGTTGATAGCCACTGGTGGCCGCACATGGGTGCGCCATCAAAATCCCCGCCTCGACTTAAAGGGCTGGCGAGGGGCCGGAGTGGTCATTCCCGTGTTTTCGCTCCGCTCGGCCGGCAGCCAGGGCATTGGGGATTTTGGCGATTTGGAAGAGATGGCGATATGGGCAGCCTCGTGTGGCATGCATGCGCTACAAATCCTGCCAGTAAACGACACAACATCCACATTCACGTGGCACGATTCCTATCCATATAGCGCCATATCGGTTTTTGCGCTCCACCCTCTCTACCTTGACCTGCGCGAATGGGCTGACAGCAAATCCTATAAGGCACATAAGGCCGAGTTTTCGGCAATTAACTCAGAGCCTGCGCTCGATTATGACGCCGTGGTCAGAAAAAAAATGGCTGTGCTGCACGAATTATATCGTGAGATTGGCGAAACAGTGTGCAATTCCCAAGAGTTTCGGGATTTTGTGGCTATTAGCAATTATTGGCTGCAGCCCTATGTCGCTTTTTGCCTGCTTCGCGATGAATATCACACCACCGACACCTCGCAATGGGACGAATTTGCAAATTACGACGAAGAAAAGGTAAACAACCTTTTGTGCTCGTCTATAGAGACGCGCAAAGCTGCTGATTTCTATCGCTTCGCGCAATTTCTTTGCCATTGCCAGTTGAAACGCGTGCAAACTACGGCGCGCCAACACGGCGTCATTCTCAAGGGCGATATCCCTATAGGCGTTTCGGCCGGCAGTGCCGATGCCTGGGCCTTGCCAGAACTTTTCCACTTCAACGGCCAGGCTGGCGCTCCGCCCGATGCCTTTGCAAAATATGGGCAGAATTGGGGATTTCCCACCTACAATTGGGAGGCCATGGAGCGCAACGGCTACGCATGGTGGCGGCTACGCATGCAAAACATGGGAAACTATTTCGACGCATACCGCATTGACCACGTATTAGGTTTTTTCCGCATTTGGGAAATACCTTCTTCACAACGACACGGCTTATTGGGACGTTTCCGCCCTGCCCTTCCTTATTCAGTAGCCGATATCCAAGCAGCAGGGTTCAAAGCCGACATCTCTTCATTAGCCACGCCGCAACTATCGGTATCGGATGCTGAAAATACATTCTCTGCCCAAGAACTTTCTTCCTACTTTGAAAGGCATGGCGAAGCCTACAGGCTTTCTGCGCAATATGCCGACCAACAGGCCATAGCGGCACACGCACCCGCAGAGCTCATCGACAGACTGATGAACGTGTGCGACGAAGTGCTTTTCATAGCCGACTCTGAAGACAGCTCACGCTTTCATCCACGCATAGCGGGGCACGACACCGCAAGATATGCCCAACTGTCGGCTCATGACCGCGAAGTGTTCGACAGACTGCACAACGAGTATTTCTATTTCCGCCACAACGAATTTTGGGCTGCTGAGGCCTACAAAAAACTTGGCGCGCTCATCAATAACTATGAAGGGAGCATGCTGCCTTGTGCCGAAGATTTGGGAATGATTCCGGCCAGCGTAAAGGGCGTGTTGGCCAATCTTCACCTATTGTCGCTCGAAATACAACGCATGCCCAAGGAATACGGATGGCGCTTTGCACAAACAGAGCACTACCCCTACCTTTCGGTGGCAACCATCTCTACTCACGACATGTCGCCCTTGCGATTATGGTGGAAAGAAGACCGTGAACAGACAAATGCCTTTTGGCACGAAGTGCTCCACGGAGGCGGAAATGCACCCGACGAGGCTACTGCAGAAATTTGCGAACAAGTAGTTAATCAGCATTTGGAGTCGCCATCCATGCTCTGCCTGCTTGCACTGCAAGACTGGTTTTCCATCGACCCAGACCTGCGTTCGCCAGATATTGAATCCGAGCAAATCAATATTCCTGCAAATCCTAATCATTATTGGCGCTACCGCATGCACGTCAACATTGAGCAATTGCAGAGCGCCACACCCTTCAACGAAAAAATACGCTCACTCATTGCCCGCGCAGGCAGATAAACGAAGAACTACACACTAAACTTTCAAGCACCATGACCACGAAACGTACAGCCGACGAGCAAGAAATCAATCAGGCCATCACTTCAGGCATCGTATTCAGGCCATCAAAGAAAAAAGACAGCCCAAATGCGTCAAAAGTAAAGACAAAAGCAAAAAAGAAGGCCTACGTCACCGGAGCCCATGGCTCGGGCGCCGCCAAGAAAAAGGCGCAGATAAAACAAAAAAGAGCCAACAGAAACAAGAAGTAAGCATACTTGCCACCCCTAATCCACAGTTTCTCAAAAAGTGTGGCCAACCTCCTTGTTTACTGCAAAGAGTCATAAAACTATCGCAGAGATATTTCAAACAGTCGGGCGGACAGTTTAAATTATCGCCGCGATAGTTTTAATTATATCCGCACTTTATTTCGCACGAGCCGACATTTAAAAGAAAACTTATGCAGTTCGGCATACTTTTTCGAACAGCGGCTTTGCAATATGCCCAACTTATGTTATCTTCGCTTCGGCAAACACAATTATCATCCTCCCTCATAATTTCACTCCCATGATAGATTTCGTACACCTGCATGTACACACACAATACTCCATTCTCGACGGTCAGGCCTCCATTCCCAAACTCGTAGACAAGGCTGTGGCCGACGGCATGATGGGCATGGCCGTTACCGACCACGGCAACATGATGGGCATCAAAGAGTTTTTCGACTACAGCTCAAAGGTGCGCAAAAAAGGAGCCGATGAAGTAAAAGAAACCGAGGCACTCCTTGAAAACGATTCCCTCGACGAAGATGAGCGAAAAGCACTTGAAGAGATACTCTCCAAAGCCCGCCGCAAGCGCGACTTTATGCCAATCTTCGGATGCGAAATGTATTGCGCCAGACGGGGCATGCAACTCAAGGAGAACAAAGAAGACAGCAGCGGTTGGCACCTCATTGTGCTCGCCAAAAACGCCAAAGGATATCACAATCTCATCAAACTCGTTTCGCGAGCCTGGACCGAAGGCATGTACATGCGCCCGCGAACCGACCACGCCGATCTGGAACGCTATCACGAAGGTCTCATCGTATGCTCCGCATGCATAGCAGGCGAAGTGCCCTCCAAAATTCTCTCCGGCAACATCAATGGAGCAGAAGAAAGCATCAAATGGTTCAAAAACCTATTTGGCGACGATTATTATCTTGAACTGCAGCGCCATCAGGTCACCGACCCGGCCATACACGCCAACCGCGAAACCTACGGGCTGCAACAGGTGGCCAACCTCAAGCTGATAGAACTTGCCCAAAAGTACCAGGTTAAACTCGTCTGCACCAACGACGTTCACTTTGTGGATGAAGAAAATGCTGAAGCGCACGACCGCCTCATCTGCCTTTCAACAGGACGCGACCTCGACGACCCCAACCGCATGGTATACACCAAGCAAGAATGGTTTAAGTCGAGAAACGAAATGAATGCCATATTTGCCGACCAGCCCGAGGCTCTCGAAAACACATGTGAAGTATGCAGAAAAGTAGAGTTCTACAGTATTAACCACGGTCCCATAATGCCCAATTTCGAAATTCCCGCCGAATTCGGGACCATGGAGGAATATCGCAAACGATATACGGAACAAGCGCTTTTCGAAGAGTTTACACGCGATGAGAACGGCAATGAAATCATGAGCGAAGACGAGGCAAAGAAAAAAATAGCCGCACTCGGCGACTACGAAAAGCTACTCCGCATAAAGCTCGAAGCCGACTACTTAGGGAAACTTGCCTATGAGGGCGCCGTACGTCGCTATGGCGAGCCACTGTCCGACGAAGTGAAAAACGCCATTAACTTTGAGCTTCACATTATGAAGACAATGGGTTTTCCCGGCTACTTCCTCATCGTTCAAGACTACATTAACATAGCACGCAATGAGCTCGACGTAAGCGTAGGCCCGGGGCGCGGATCGGCAGCAGGCAGTGTGGTGGCCTATTGCTTGGGCATCACACAAATAGACCCCATAAAATACGATCTTCTGTTCGAACGTTTTTTGAACCCCGACCGCATTTCGCTCCCCGATATCGACGTAGACTTCGACGACGACGGACGCGCCCGAGTCTTGCAATGGGTTACCGAAAAATATGGCGAAGAAAACGTGGCACACATCATAACCTATAGCACCATGGCCGCAAAAATGGCCATCAAAGATGTGGCTCGCGTGCAGGGACTGCCCCTGAACGAAAGCAACCGACTCTGCAAACTCATTCCCGACCGCCTTAAAGACAACAAAGGCGAAAACGTAAAAATAAATCTCCCCAACTGTCTCAAATACATTCCCGAACTACGCGAGGCCGAAGCATCGCCCGACCCCTTACTGAGCGACACCATTCGCTATGCCAAAATGCTTGAAGGCAATGTGCGAGGCACTGGAGTTCATGCCTGCGGGTTCATTATCTGTCGCGACCCCATCTCCGACTGGGTGCCCGTCAGTGTGGCCGAAGACAAACAAACAAAAGAGCGAGTACACTGCACACAATACGAAGGCAAAGTCATCGAAGACACAGGGCTCATCAAGATGGACTTCCTTGGGCTGAAGACGCTCAGCATCATTCGCGAAGCACAAAGCATCATTCATGAATCGCTCGGTATCAAAGTCGATATCGACAACATCGACATTAATGACCCCGCCACGTATCAACTCTACTGCGACGGTCTGACAACGGGAACATTCCAGTTTGAATCGGCAGGCATGCAAAAGTACCTGCGCGAACTGCAACCCTCAACTTTCGAGGACCTCATTGCGATGAATGCCCTCTATCGCCCGGGGCCCATGCAATACATCCCCGACTTTATCAAGCGAAAGCACGGCGAAGAGCCTATCACCTACGACCTGGAATGCATGCAGGACTATCTGAAAGACACCTACGGCATTACTGTCTACCAAGAGCAAGTCATGCTGCTGAGCCGCCGCATTGCCAACTTCACACGCGGCGAAAGCGACACACTGCGCAAAGCCATGGGTAAGAAGCTCAAGGACAAACTGGCACAGATGAAGTCAAAGTTCATTAAAGGAGGCAAGAAAAACGGACACAAAGAAGCCGTGCTCGAAAAAGTGTGGAGCGACTGGGAAGCATTTGCCGAATACGCCTTCAATAAGAGCCACGCCACGTGCTATTCGTGGGTAGCCTTCCAAACGGCCTATCTCAAGGCACACTTCCCCGCCCAGTACATGGCAGCAGTTATGAGCCGCAACAGAGACAAAAACAGCGAAATTGTCAAACTAATGGACGAGTGTCGCACAATGGGCATCAAGACACTCATACCCGACGTGAATGAAAGTTTGCTCAAGTTCACTGTGAACAAAGACGGCAACATTCGCTTTGGCATGGCAGCAGTGAAAGGCGTAGGCTCAAATGCCGTGGAAGATATCATACACGAACGCGAAAAGAACGGACTCTTCACTTCAACATACAACTTCTTTGAGCGAATCAACTTCACTTCGTGCAACCGCAAAGTGCTCGAAAACCTAATCCTATCAGGCGCCTTTGATGCTTTCAACGACATACGGCGCGAGCAATTCTTTGCTCCGTCCGAAGGACAAGGCGACTTTCTCGACGCGCTCATTCGCTACGGAATACGCTTCCAGGAAGATGCACAACTATCCACTATGTCGCTCTTCGGCGACGCTGAAGAGATAGAAATAGCCAAGCCCACGCCAAATACAGACTACCGCGTGTGGAGCGACTTGGAACGACTGAGCAAAGAGCGCGAGCTCATTGGAATATATACGTCGGCACACCCGCTCGACGAATACAGCGTTGTGCTCGAAAAACTTACGAATGCCACCCTCCCACAGTTAGAGAACCTCTCAACCCTTGCCGAGCAACAGGTTACATTCGGCGGAATAGTGACCGAAGTTCGCACAGGAACCACAAAGAGAGGCAAACCCTACGGTATTGTGAAACTCGAAGATTACAACGGATCGGGGGAGATTCCCCTCTTTGGAAACGACTGGATTAAATGGCAGGGATTTATGAAAAACGGAGCCCTACTCTTTATACAGGGAACCGTCACGCTGCCGTATCGCGGAGCCAAAGATGTAGCCCTGGTGCTCAACAACGTGAGATTTCTCAGCGACGTGCTCGATGACATTGGGAAAATCAACATCAGCATTCACACCCAGAACGCAGATGCGCTAACTGTCAGCGAACTCATTGAGACCCTGAAAAGGCAACCTCATGGAAAAACCCATATATATATGAGTATTATAGACACCGAAAGGCAATACAAGGTGAACCTCAAGTCAACAATCTATTCCATAACCGTTCACAAAGAACTTGCAGACTACCTTGCCTCAAAGAAGATTGACTATAGCCTAAACTAGCCAAGAGCAGTTTCTTACACCTTTGGCACGCTAATTGCAATAAGGCTAACAAAGATGCACAATTAGTAACTATATAAAACTCCTAAAGAAATAAAAATGAAGAAAGAAATTACCAACCAAAATTACGACGAGTTAGTTAATAGCGGCCAGCCTGTAGTTATCGACTTCTGGGCCACATGGTGCGGACCATGCCGCAAAGTTAGTCCTGTCATCGACGAATTGGCCGACGAATACGACGGACGCGTCATCATCGGCGGCTGCAATGTCGACGAAAACGACGAACTCACTGCCAAGTTTGGCATTCGAAACATTCCCACCATCATTTTTATTAAGAATGGCGAGATTGTCGACAAAGTAGTGGGAGCTGCGCCCAAGAGCACGTTCCAAGAAAAGATTGAAGGCCTACTTTAAGCCTTAATATTCACATTTAATAAAAACACATCCAACATGGGAAGCATTGACAACGAACTCATGCTCGACGCACAGGATGACGCACAAGCCGTAGCGTACATTCTGCAACACCTGCCCGAGGAGCTAAAGAGCACCTTTACAGAAGACGACATCTACTACATTCTTGACGTTATCGAAGAGTATTATGTGGAAAGCGGAGTGCTCGATGTCGACACCCAAAGCGATGAAGACGTAATGGTAGACCTCGAGGCTCTGGCCGAATACGTAGTTGCAAAAGCCAATAAGGAGAAAATGGGCGCTTTCAAGCCGGAAGACGTGATGGAAGTGGCCGAACTCGAACTTGACTACGCAGAAAGTACAGCCCAATAGGCACATACCTAAATTTAAAAGCCTCAGCATGGCAAGAAACATTGCTTTAGCAATTCCAGCTTGCCACGCTGAGGATTTTTTTGTGCCAAGAAATAGAACATTTCCTTATTTTATTAGTACTTTTGCGCAGTTATTTTAAAAACTCATGAAGAAAACCCTGCTTATAGTGCCAGTCCTTCTTTGCATATCGGCGCTGCTCACAACAGCATGCAACGACGAAACCAGCTATGCCGACATGCGCGAGAAAGAGGAAAAGCTCATTAGAAATTTCATAAAGAATGGCGTCACCATTGGCGACACTGTCGATGCAGCATTCCACATTCAAGTTGACCCCATCGAAGTCATTTCTGAAACCAAGTTCAACGAACAAGGCGACTCCACCGACGTGGCACGCAACGAGTACGTTTATTTTTCAGGAACGGGAGTTTACATGCAAATTGTACGCAAGGGAACAGGCAGTGTCATCAAGGAAGGCGAGCGTGCAAGCATAATTTGCAGATATGTGGAATATAATTTGTCGACCGACTCCGTTCGAACCACTAATCGCACAACCTCAGCAGAGAGTGTCCCTGACAAAATGTCAGTGACCAACAATTATGGCACTCTCTCTGGCTCTTTTACCTCCGGAGTTATGTATAGCACCTACGGAGCCGCCGTACCGTCGGGCTGGCTGCAACCTCTCCACTACATTCGCATCGGCAGGCAGTCGCAATCCAATGCTCCCATAGCGCTCGTCCGGCTCATAGTGCCGAGCACTCAGGGACAGAGCGACCAAAACAGCTACGTTTATCCGTGTTTCTACGAAATCAGTTTTGAGCGCGACCGTTAGAAACCGAGATTTAGAAACAAAAAAACAATACGCAAAGAGGAACTGACTCAACAACCAGTTCCTCTTTTTTTTCGCCACTATAAAAACTTACTGAAAAGGGAGAGAAAAAGGGGAAAAGCCTAGCGTTCAAACTATCGCGGCGACAGTTTAAAATAGCTCGGAGATAATTAAAACTATCGAGCCGACAGTTTTAATTATCTCCGAGGTCGTGATTCAGAAGTCAAACGTAATTTTCAACCCATCGTAGGCAGGAATAATGTGAGGCGGCATGCGCTCAAGCACTGCTGCATGAGGCGGAGCATTATGGCACAGGTGCGTAATGAAACCCCGCTCTACCTTGAGCGATTCACACAAGGCAACAGCTTCGGATATTGTCTGATGAGTCGGATGGGGAGATTCTTTTAATCCATTGACTACCAATGTCTTCACGCCGTTGAGCTTAAGTTTTTCATGAGGTTCGATAAATAGCATGTCGGTGATGTAGGCAAACGTACCGATGCGATAGCCCAAAATGGGTAGTGTGCCGTGAAGCACCTCGACAGGCACCACTGTCATGCCCCCCACTTGAAAAGGCTCTTCGGCCGAAACAGTTTGCAAAGCTATTTTGGGAATGCCACGCTTCGCCTTTTGCTCAAAGCAATAAGGCATGCGCTGCCGTATGGCCTCTACAGTGCGGGAATTGGCATAGACTTTCACGCTCCCAAACGCCGAAAAGGGGCGCAACTCGTCGAGGCCTCCCACATGATCGTAGTGCTCATGCGTAACTAAGATGCCATCAATAGGACCAAATGGGAAGTTCAAAATCTGATGTCGGAAGTCTGGGCCACAATCAAAAAGTATGCGAGTTCCACCCTCGGCCTGCAGCAGAGCAGAAGTGCGCAGACGCTTATCGCGCGGGTCGACCGAACAGCAGGTGGCACAGCGACATCCAATAAGAGGTACTCCTGTGCTCGTGCCCGTGCCAAGAAAAGTTAGAGTGCCGCGCATAAATTATTCTTATTCAATGAAATTAACCTCTGGGAATATGCGAATTCCAAATTTCTCAAACACGCTTTCCTGCACAGCTTTGCTCAGGTCTGCAATGTCGCTTCCTGTAGCTCCTCCGTGGTTCACCAGCACAAGAGCCTGCTTTTCGTAAACTCCCGCCGGGCCTAGCCGACGGCCTTTCCAACCAGATTGCTCTATCAACCATGCTGCCGGAACTTTCACTCCTTGTGAAGCTTCAAAATGTGGCATGTCTGGATATTGCTGAAGCAGCGACTCAAAAGTTTCAGTGCCTACCACGGGGTTCATAAAGAATGAGCCTGCGTTGCCAAGGACCTCCGGGTCGGGCAGCTTGGCCCGACGCACGTTGATGATAAGGCTCCGCATCTCGCTGGCAGTTATGTTGCAGCAATTCAGCCCGCGCAACTCTACCTCACTGCGCAAAGAGCCATAACCCACCGCGGCCTTGAATTCAGGATTTAAGCGCAACAACACGTGGGTGACAACATATTTTCCACGAAGCGCATCCTTGAATATGCTATGGCGGTAGGCATAGTCACATTCGTCGGCTCCGAAAAACCGGCGCTGCCCCGTGGCAATCTCCACAGCCTCGACCTGCTCCACTAGTTGTCCCACCTCGGCACCGTAGGCACCGATGTTTTGTACTGCCGCCGCCCCCATTTCGCCCGGAATGAGCGACAGATTTTCTGCACCATAGCAATTATGAGCTACGAGCCACGAAACAACCTCGTCCCACACTTCGCCGGCCCCCACTCTCACCAGGACTTTTTCCTCGCTGCGCTCCAGAATTTCCTTTCCCAAAATGTGAGAATGCAACACGGCGCCGTCAAAATCGCGCACAAAAAGGAGGTTGCTTCCACGTCCTACGTGCAAAATACGTAATCCGTTATCCCGAATTTCTTGAAGCAGAAGGAAAAGCTCCTCAACATTGTCGTATTCGCAAAACAAACGACAATGAGCATCAATGCCAAATGTATTAAACTTTAGAAGCGAGAAATTTTCTTTTTGAAGCATTTTTACAAGTTATTAAAACGCGTGAGTTTCCAACTATTTTCGAACTTTTTGAAATGCAGTTCGCAATTCATTTCGGCCGAAGGGCTCAAAATTCTCACCACACGGTAATCGGAACGTTTGGCAGGCAATTCGTACTTAATGTTGGTGACAATGTCGCTCGGAAGTTCCGGCTTGAAATCGGGCCACTGCTGAGAGTCGAGCGTGCCGTCAACTATCTCGTAAGTCTCGTCGTCAAAAGTTTTAAAATTGAAAGGATTGGCAATATGATTGAGCTGAAAATCATCGTCGGTCACAAAGTTATAGTAAAACTTGTAGAAGTCTGCGTTCTCACCGCCTCTCCATGAGTGAGTGTTGAGGCTCGTGAGCATCCAGCGCCCACCCACGCGGCGAAACTCGTAGTCTTTCACACGCTCATCGGCCAGATAAATCCACTCGAACGTAACCTTTTTCAACGCAGTGTCAACACCATAGTTCCTGGATGGGACATGGTCGAAAAAAATGGTGTAAACATCGTGATTGGAAAAGAGAGGGTCGAATTTCCATGCGCTTTTCTGAACAGGATGGTCAACCCCGTCCACTATATTGGGCAGAGGAAAACTAATGCGAGCCAATTGGCGACGACGACTCTTCATGAAACTATAAAGAAAGTCGTCAAAATTTTCGTCGGCAGTCTTGGGCGGCTCGGGCACAACCACAGAGTCAGTATCGACTGGCTCAACAACTTCCACAGTGTCGGCTGGAGCAACCTCGGGCTCGGCTTTCGGCTCGCGCTTACAGGCAGCAAATATCAATAGAGCTGCCATGAAATAAAGAAGTGACCTCATATTTTTTTCTTAGACGTTGCGAATTTAGTGCAAACCTAAGAAAAACACAATAAAAGTTAAAATATATTTTTCGCCTCCTTCGGAAAACCCAATCAATTCAGACGCCGAAAAGTTGTGCCACCTCTTCAAAACTGCTAACTACAATTAGCGATTCGTTCTGTGGCTCGGGCTCATCGGTCCACGCTTCGCCTTTGAGCCAAACACTTGTGCAGCCCAGTTCAAGAGCCGGAGCTATGTCATTCTTCATGGAATCGCCCACTATTACGGCCTGCGAAGGCTTGCAACCGGCACGCTCCAACGCCCTGCGCCAAAGTTCCGGATTTGGTTTGCGCACTCCCTCGGCAGCGCTTTCGATGACGCCTTCAAAAACTAGGAGGTCATAATTTTGAAGTACGGCACGAAGGTTCCCATAGAAGTTGGAAACCAATAAGAGAGCATACTTGCGCGAGAGCAGTTCCAACTTTGGCCGTACCATATCGAGGTTGCGCCTCACCATCTCGTCGCAATATGCCACCATCTGCTCCAGCTTTTCGCGCATCGCCATAGCCGAAAGACTGAGGGCACCACGCTCTCGTAAATAAGCCGTTTGTATGTCTAATTTCAGGCGCAGTAACTGTGCGAAATTGCTTTGACAATCCACCTTCCCGGGCCGTCCCAGTTGGCGCTCCGCCCAAACGTAGGCTTCTCTGTAGGCATGGGGCGCCACACTGAGGCCCGCGTGTTCATAAGCCTCGGCAATGACCGTCGACCAATGGCGGGCAGGAACATCAAGCGTGCCGCCGTAATCGAAAAACAAAGCTTTGACGCCATCAAACTGCCTCTTCATGTGAGCTATCTGATTTATGATACTTAGTGGGGAGCAATTTCACGAGCATGACTCCCACTATCACCCAAAACAGTTCGCGCACGCGACTATAAAACGCGCTGTATATTGACAGGCCTGGCGAGAGCCCCATCACGGAAAGCATAATGGCCAACCCACCTTCGCGGGCGCCAAGCTGCATGGGCAGGAAAAACAAAATGTTGCCCACCAACGAAGCCAGCGCAAGCAGCAAAATGGCATCAACAAGGCTTACCTGAATGCCTATAGAGGCAAAAATAAACATAAACTCCACACTACTTATTACTCGGGCGGCATACTCAAGAAACAATGCCGAATAGAATGCTCGCGGACGGGAGTGCAGACAAGCTATGTTGCTGTCTATCTGCTGCATGTTGGCTTTATTCTTTTCATAGAAACGGCCCAGTGGTTTGCGCAAAAGGGGTAGTTTCATTGCCCAGCCGTATAGCTTCACAATCATCCCGTTTTTGTAGCCATAATAAAAGAAGTAGATTAAAACGGACAGCACAACCAGAAAAAGCGCGATGAGGGTCCACACAAAGGGCGTCGCTTTTTCGAAATGGAAAAGCAAGAACAAGACCACAGCCGTGAGCCACAGGCAAAAATGGGAACTGACGTGCATCATGGAATAGAGCACTGTAGAAGCCATAGCGCGGTTGTTGCCCACTTGGCCGCCGAGCTCCATCACCCTGTAGGGCAATCCGCCAAAACCGAAGGGCGTAGTATTGCTAAAGGCAAAGCCAGAAAGCGTGAGCTGCAGGGCCCTGAAGAAACCTATGCGCGGTTTCATTCCATCGGAATTGACCACCGTTTTATAGGCCAGAGCATTGCAAAAATAAGTGGGCACCCAAACGACAATAACAAGGGGCAGGTAGCGCAAGGCGAGCCCCAAATCGATTACGGAAGGGTCGAAATCGAATGTCCAAAGCATGATGCCTATTGACACGAGGCCAAAAAGAAAAAATAAATTCCTATATATGGGTTTCATTTGTTGGGATTATTTTCTGAGTAAGCCGTTGGCATAGCATTTCGTGGCGATGCTGCATAATGTAGCAGAGAGGCTGCAGCACCAAAATCTCGAAGAGAGGATAGAGCCAAGGCATAGTTAAAAGCAGGGAGGCATACAGGGCGATGGCTCGCGTATTAAAGGTGAGAATGTTGGCATAGGCCACCAAGGGAAGACTACCCTTTCTGAACGCCTGTCGCAACGGCTCGGGAAAAGCGGCGCCGTATGTCTTTTCTGCCTGCTCGCGAAATTTCTGGAAAGCCGGTGTGCGACGCTCCTGGCCACGAGTGTAACGCTCGTAAAAGAACAAAAAGATTTTCCATACTAAATTGCCACGCCAGGATGTGCGTTCATATTCTTGTCGAA
Source organism: uncultured Bacteroidales bacterium (assembly GCA_902796835.1). Taxonomy (GTDB): domain Bacteria; phylum Bacteroidota; class Bacteroidia; order Bacteroidales; family Bacteroidaceae; genus Alloprevotella. The sequence continues at coordinate 78,871 of CADBQP010000048.1, read as the reverse complement.
GCGACTCTGCGCGATGCAGTTCTGACTTCGCGGCTCCTTCTACCACATAAAGATGAACATTGCGGTAGTAGTCGGCCATCTGGCACTGGGGTCCGTGACACAGGAAGCCTGCCACGGCACAAAGGCCCCAAATCCACCATTCCCATGTGGGGGTAAGGCGCAGGCAAATAGCCAAGTAGATGCAGAAAAACCACACATCGCCGGCAAATCCGTCGAGAACACGCCCCAGGCGCGTTTTTTGACCAGTCATACGGGCCAGCTGACCATCGGCACTATCGTAGAAATTGGCCCACATGAGGCATAAGATTCCTATGACGTTGACCCCATAATACTCGAAGTAGAAACAAACCGCAGCCCCCGCGCCCAAGATAATACTCAAGAGCGTAACCACATTGGGATGAACGCCCAGCTTCTCAAACAACTTGGCCCAAAGATATCCAACGGGACGAGTGAAATGTATGTCGAGCCACTCCTCTGTATCGCGCGACTTGAATGTAGATTGTAGCGTGGACATAGCGATTTTTCTATTGCATGGAAGAATTATTAAGAATGAGGTTGCTAATGGCATGAGCCGCCTCGTCACGACAGGCAGCGAAACTTGGCCAGTCGTTGAAGTCAATAAGGCTAAAACTCCCCTCGGGCCGACACACTACATCGGCTCCATAAACACTGACACCCAAACTGCGGGCTACGGCATCGCAGAAAACGCGAAGAGTTGGCTCAACTGTAGAAAGAGTTGGCTCAACTGTTCTCGATGGCTCAGGGACACGCGGGCTGTCCTCGGAACCAAATTTATGGAACACGGAAGTGTGAACGCTGAAAAAGTCGGTACCCACAACACCATAGCACTTCAGCAACACACCATCTACGTGGCCCATGAGAATGGCCGCATCAGTCTGCATTGCAGGCGAAAGTTCGGCTAAAGTATGCAACATACGCACATCGTCCTGCGCTACCGCTGGCACATCGCGCTTCCACCAAAGTGGGAACTGCCTACTACAAACAGGCTGCGAAGCCAATTGCATGGGGGCCACACGGTCTCGCAATTCGCCAGGCAAAGACAAAAGAGACGAGCGCCGCAGATTACGCAGCGATGAGGGAGAGTTGAGCACAAAGACACCCATCTTTTCTTGCTGATATAGAACATTTTGCACACGATTATCTCGAGCCATACTGAAAATAGCTTCATAGCCATCGGCATTGCGTAGCTCATCTTCGTCGACTACTGCCACCTCCGCACCGCTAGCAAGCAAGTTTGCACAAACAATTTTGAAAATGGCCGCGTCGCGCTCCACAGAATTCGGTGAATAGCGCTGCGCACGTGAAACGCCGAGAATTTTCATTGCAGAGAGTTCAAAAAATCGTTAGCCTTTGCGATGTCTTCCACGTGGTCTACATCCATAATCTTTCGGAAAGGATATGCTTTTAAGCGAAAGCCTTCTGCCACCATTATGCGTTGGAAGTTGCGCATACGACTTTGTCCACTCTCTACGCAGCGCCGCAGCAATGGAATCACGCGAGGCGAAAGGCAATACAGACCGCCCGACACAAAATGCACATTGCAAGACTCATCATAAAAACCTCTGATCGTGAAATCATCATCAACGTCAACATAAAGCGGACGCTCATCGTCCACAAATTTTGTAACCGCCATTAGTCCGTCAACATCCGACGAGCTGAAGGTCGAAATGTAGTCTGAAAATTCTGCAGGGGCGAAAACACTGTCGACCGTAGTCAGGCAAAATGGGGCATCTGTCAGAAACGGAGCCAACTCGTAGAAGCTATGCATGGAACTTGGTGTAGATTTCACGAGGTGGCGCAAGGGGAAATCCTTGCTCAACTGGCTTATAAGCGCAGCGACGTCGGGTTGTTGCTCATTGCTTATCACAAGAATTTCTTCGGGCAAGAATTGGGCAAAAATCGTGACCAAGCGCTGCAGCATAGGCATGCCGTTGATTTCAACCAAAGGTTTTGACACTCGAAAGCCTTCACTGCGAAGCCTGCTTCCTTCGCCTGCTGCTATGATGGCAAACTTCATTCTACTGGGTCGGCAGATGAGGGAGAGAAGCGTCGCGGGCGATCGCTGTCTTCGCGACGGTCGTGATAGAGCTTGGGCAGTGGGTTGGCCCTACCCTCCTTGTCAAAATTACGATTTCTGAATATATCGATAGCCTCATAGATAGCGTGTCGCATGGAAGCCTCGTCGGCCACCCCTTTTCCAGCAATATCGAAGGCAGTTCCGTGGTCGGGCGATGTGCGGACCACATTGAGCCCCGAGGTTACGTTGACACCGTTCGAAGTTGCCAAAGCCTTAAAAGGAGCGAGGCCTTGATCGTGATACATGGCGAGCACGCCATCAAACTTGCGATAGGCGCCGCTCGCGAAAAAGCCATCGGCCGCATAAGGCCCGAAGCAGGATATTCCCTCGGCACTGGCCTTTTCAATGGCCGGCTGAATGGCCGTACTCTCTTCTTTGCCAAGCAGGCCGTCGTCGCCCCCATGTGGATTGAGAGCCAACACCGCAATGCGAGGTGCCGGCAACAAGAAGTCAGACCGCAGAGAGTTATAAAATATACGCAACTTGTTAAGAACCAATTCCGTGGTTATGAGACCCGGAACGGCAGCAAGGGGGACATGCGTAGTGACAAGCGCCACTCTCATTCGCTCACCTGTCATCACCATCAAAGGGTCGCCTCCGAAACGTTCAGCGAAGTATTCGGTATGGCCGTTGAAATTGAACGACGGGCTTTGAATGCTTGCCTTATTGATGGGGGCCGTTACAATGGCGTCGATCAGGCCAGCCTTATAGTCGGCCACCGCACGCTCAAGCGCCACAAAGGCGGCACGCCCGGCTTCGGAGCTTTGCGAACCCAGCTCCACCTTGATTTCATCATCCATGCAGTTGAGCAAGTTGAGCGAATGGGCATCAGCCTCATCGGCCTTAGATATCACACGATAGTTCACGCTCGACTCAAGCGCCTTACGATGGTAGGAAGCCACCTTAGCCGAACCATAAACTATGGGGACACAGAACTCACAAAGCGAATTGTCCTCAAAAGCCTTGAAAATAATTTCATAGCCCACGCCGTTGGTGTCGCCGTGAGTGATTCCTATTCTGATTTTTGGGGAGGTATTTTTATTTTCCATTTAGCACGAGATATGTTTTGCGTAAGTCTTAAGCATCATTTTGGCTATGCGGCTCATTGCGAGGAAGTGTGTTTCTCCTTCTCCTGTTCTGCCGTAGAAAGCAAGCCACACGCGGCCATTATATCCTCGCCTCGGCTTGCACGAATCGTGGCAAAAACTCCATGCGAAGTGAGATAGTCGCGCAACTGGAGCATTTGTTTCTCACTTACTCCCCGCAAATTGGTTTCAGGTATGTGGTGAAAGCGAATAAGATTGACTCTGCAGTCAAGACCCTGAAGCAAATCTACGATGGCTTGGGCATGTGCCATACTGTCATTGATGCCCTCAAACACGATATACTCAAAGGAAAGGCGGCGCTGCTTGGGAGAGTCGGAACTAAGCGGTCTCTTCCTGCAAAAGTCGTACTGCTTGAGCACATCTACCACTTCCGTAATCGAAAAGGCACGCTCGGCTGGCATAAGCCTGGCACGCCCGGCAGGATAAGGATGATGGAGACTGATGGCTACGTTGCACCGACTTTCGTCAAGGAAGCGGCGCAGCCCTTGCCGCAGTCCCACACTTGAAACAGTGATGCGCTTTGGGCTCCAGCCGAAGCCCCACGAAGCCGTGAGAACCTCTGTGGCACGAATCACGTTGTCGAGGTTGTCAAAAGGTTCGCCTTGTCCCATAAACACGATGTTCGTCAGCGTCTCCCGCTCGGGCAAGGCATAAAACTGGTTTAAGATATCTGCCACAGAGAGCGAAGCCACATAGCCTTGGCGTCCCGTCATGCAGAAAGCACAGCCCATCTTGCAACCCACCTGACACGAAACGCAGAGCGTCGCTCTGTCGCCATCGGGGATATAGACGGTTTCTACAAAGTCGCCTCGCTGAGTGCGGAAAAGGTATTTGATGGTACCATCTACCGACTTCTGCGACATCACCGGTGCCGAAGCACCAACTGAGTACGATTCGCTCAACTTTTCGCGAGCAACCTTCGAAACATTGGCCATCTCGTCAATGCTCGTCACGCATTTAGAATAAAGCCAATCAGCCATCTGCTTACCCACAAACGATGGTAAGCCATATTCTGCAGCCAAGTTTTTCAGTTCGTCGAGTGTAAGTCCGAGAAGCGGCGTCATCACATCTATTTGAGCGCTAAAAAAAAGGCCGGAACTGTGCAATTTCAACTTTGGTTGTGGGACAGAAACACACAAAAACGAGGTACGTTTCAGCCCACAAGCAAAGAAATTGCAAAAAGTTCAGGCCGCAATTTTACTTGTTGTAAAGCAACCAAGCGCCAGGGAAGTCTGCCTTCAACTCATCGCGCGAAACAATAGCGCTGGCTTTGTCATGATATGAAGAAGCCACCACGCGATACCAAGGTGTCTGTCCGTTGATAACTTCGTTGGTCTTCAACACGCGAGCTTCGTAGCCCTTGGCCTTCAATCGCTGTGCAAGTCCGGAAGCGTTGGCCTCGGTAACGAAACTGCCCACCACCACGCTAAAGGTTTTGAGCTGCTCACCACTGGTTACCTCGAATCCGCCAGGGATGGTACGAGTGTCGCTTGTGTCATTGTTGCCGGTGATGGGAACCACCTTTGGCTCCTGCTGAGTGGCCGGTTTAACTTCAACTACCTGCGTATTCTGCGCAGCCTGCTGCTTGCTCTGTTCCATTTCTTGGGCTTTAGCTTCTTCGTAGGCTTGACGATAAAGCGATTCGCGCGACTTACAACCCGTCAGAACCATCACTGCACCCAAACTCAAGGCGATAAAAACTGTTTTCTTCATAAAAATATCTTTTTAAATTTGAATGATTATTTGCTTAAACCTTTGCAAAATTAAACTAATCGAAGAGATAGACAAAAAAATTAGGAATTATTCACACGAGAGACTGGCTTTTTAGTTTCTTTTAGGCTTGCAGGCATAAAAAGATGGGAACAGAAGTTGTTTAACACATATTAAATAATTTCAACACCATATATATAAATGATGGTTTTGCCGTTTGGAAAGAAAAGTCTAACTTTGCGGCGCAAAAAAGGAACAAATAATCACACTATAGCTTAGAACAACAAAATGATTAAATCACAAGACATTAAAAAAGGCACATGCATCCGCATGGATGGCAAGCTTTATTTTTGCATCGACTTTCTCCACGTAAAGCCTGGCAAGGGCAACACCATCATGCGCACTACTCTGAAAGACGTTGTCAGTGGCCGTGTGCTTGAGAAGCGCTTTAATATTGGCGAATCGCTCGAAGACGTTCGCGTGGAGCGCCGCCCCTATCAATTCAGCTACGCCGAAGGCGATGAATTTCACTTCTTGAACCAAGAAACATGGGACGACGTAGTTATTGCCAAAGAGCTCATTACCGGCGTTGACTTCATGAAAGAAGGCGACGTTGTTGAAGTTGTGAGCGATGCCTCGACCGAAACAATTCTCTATGCAGAGATGCCAGTGAAGACGCAACTCAAAATTGTCTATACAGAACCTGGACTCAAGGGCGACACAGCCACAAACACGCTGAAGCCAGCCAAATTGGAGACAGGCGTTGAGATTCGAGTTCCTCTCTTTATCAATGAAGGCGAAATTATCGAAGTTGACACGCGCGACGGCTCTTACGTGAACCGCGTGAAGCAAGGATAGTTTTTTTGCCACTATTAGAAAACGAATGTCAGAAAGCTTGTCCCTAAATGGATAGGTTTTCTGACTTTTACTATATTCTGAGAGAGGACACTGCGCCAAGTGGTTTCACAAGGCAAGAATTAATCTCTTGAAAACCCACCTTAAAAAGGACTAAACTTACCATGAAGAAAACCAAAAACCTTTTACGCTTTTTCAGCATAGCCTTTCTTTCCACATGGGCATGCATAAAAGCCACATCTGCCAACATTGAATTTGACAAGTATTACGTGTTACGCCATGTGGTGACCAACAACGTGCTGAGCAATGGCGGGAAAGCCGACAACGACGCGAAAATTGTAGCCGTGAGCTACAAAGAAAAATCTCCCGAGCAGGTGTGGAAAGTTAAAAAGGGAAACGTAGAAAATTCCTTTATCCTTGTGAATGCGCTCAGCGTGAAAGCCATCGACGTGACGAGCAATTTCAGCATTGTGCAATGGAATGCTGAAACTGGGAACACCAATCAGCAATTCTACCTTGAGGAAGAGGGAGAAGACATCGTGAGACTTTACATGCTCAGAAACGGCAGTAAGTACTACCTCAGCGCTGCTGACATGAATGTGGGCATCAGCAACGAGACGAGCGTAAGCAGCAGCTGCAATTTCAAGTTTGAAGACACCGATGTCACTAGCTATACTGCCGACTGGCAAGACGAGACAGTGTATGGACGCAACAAAATGCCCTACCACGCAGCCTACTTCCCATATTACAACACAGCGGAACTTCGCAGCGACACGGCTCATTACAACAGGCCCTGGGAGACTCCCAAGAGCAATTGTTTTGTATCGCTCAACGGAGTGTGGAGACTTAAATGGCAGGACAGTTTTAACAACCTGCCCGGTGAAAACGACTTTTGGGCCGATGGGGTCAACACATCGAGATGGGACACCATCAGTGTGCCTTCCTGCCTGGAGATGAAAGGATATGGCGACCCTGTCTACATCAATCAGGACTACGGGTTCCACGACAATCCGCCCTACATCAACATGAAATCGGGCCTCAAGAACTCTGTGGCCTCCTACCGGCGCGACTTTACATTGCCCATGGCTTGGCGCGAAAAAACAGTGCTGCTCCATTTCGACGGCATTTATAGCGCTGCCCATGTTTGGGTCAACGGAAAATATGTGGGCTACACACAAGGAGCCAATAACGACGCTGAGTTTGACATCACAAGCCACGTGCGCTTTAACCAAAGCAACAACGTGAGTGTGCAAGTGGTGCGCTGGAGCGACGGCTCCTATCTTGAAGGACAAGACATGTGGCACATGAGTGGCATCCACCGCGACGTTTACTTGCTCGGCATTCCTAGAACACACATTGCCGACCACTACATCACCACCTCGCTCAAGTCGCAGAAGAAGTTCAAGGAAGGTTCGATGAGCATTGATGTAAAACTCCGCAAAAACGAGGACATAGAGCGCCAATGCGCTGTGAAGGCGACGCTGCTTGACCCTCAAGGAAATATTGTGGCAGCTGCCACAACCGACGTGCAGCTTGCAGCCAGAGACACTACAGCCGAAGCCACACTGACGCTCGACAATTTAACCGAGCTTGAACTTTGGAGCGCAGAATCGCCCACTCTCTACACCGTTGAGCTCTCGCTCACTACTGGAGGGCAAGAGGTAGAGGCTTTTGCCACTAAACATGGCTTCAGAAACGTAAGCATCTATGAAGGTAGCGGCATGAAGCTTGTCTACATCAATGGTAAGCGAGTTTACTTCAAGGGTGTGAACACACAAGACACACATCCGCTTTACGGCCGGAGCATTGATGTGCCTACCATGCTCACCGACATTAAGCTGATGAAGCAGGCCAACATCAACACCGTGCGTTGCTCACACTATCCGCGCCAGCACAAGATGTACAGCATGTTTGACTACTACGGTCTCTACGTGATGGACGAGGCGGACCTCGAATGCCACAAAAACTGGTACGACAATGGTAGAATGTCCTCCAGTGAGTCGTGGAAGGGTGCTTACGTTGACCGCAACGAAGCCATGGTGAAGTCGCATCGCAACTTTTCAAGCATTATCTTCTGGAGTATGGGCAACGAGAGCGGCGGCGGTAGCAACTTCCAGGCTTGCCGCCAGGCCATTCGTGCCCTTGACAGTCGCCCCATACACTATGAAGGCGCCTCGCGAGCAGGAGAGCATGACAAGGTTGACATCTACTCGGTTATGTATCCTACAGTGTGGTTTACGAAGAACCGCTCTACGAACAATCCTACGGGGCAACCCTACTTCATGTGCGAATATGCACACGCCATGGGCAATGCCGTTGGCAACCTCGCTGAGTATTGGAGTGGCATTGAGGGCAGTTCGTATGGCATAGGCGGATGTATATGGGACTGGGTGGACCAGAGCATTTACAAAGCAGAGGACATCAAGATGGGGCGCCTGACTCAAAACGGTCTTCCGCGCTATATGACGGGCAACGACTACGGTGGTCCCAACCAACAAAACTTTGTGAACAACGGCCTGGTCAACGCCGACCGCAAATGGAGTCCTGAGCTCACCGAGGTCAAGAAGGTCTATCAGAATGTAAGCTTCACCGCTTTCAACAAAACAACAAAGCGTGTGAGCTACCGCAATAATTTTGCCTTCACAAACATCACGCCCCAAGACTACTACTTCAGGTATAAGCTCTTGGCCAACGGAAAAGAGGTGGAAGGCGGAAATATAACCACCTTCAGCACACTGCAGCCTACGCGCTCCACTACGCTCCCCATCCCCCTGCAGACAGCGATTACGAACGACAAGGAATTACTGCTCAACATTGAGTTGGTGAAAAAGGTTGCCACCGCCTGGTGCGATGCAGACTTCACCCTTGCCAGCGAGCAGTTTGTAGTTGTTTCGCGCCCAGCAGGAAGTTCTCTGAAAGACTTTGAAATACCATCTACCCAAAAGGTCAGCATCGAGAACTACAGCGGTGGCGTCACCATGATTAAGGCTGGTCGCACCACCCTGGGTTTCAATTCCACCAATCTGCTCACGTGGAAGGTTGACGACAATGACCTGCTTATTTCTGAGCCCGAATTCAACCACTATGCGTTTGTGGAGAATTTCTCAAGCAACTATTCACCTAACAACGGCGAGGGTACGAAAAGCGTGGAAGTGAAGCCGAGCGACGACCTCAGTTCTGTCACCGTCAGTGTGACCGATGCCAGCGGCGACCGCTGTCCCTATTCCATCGACTACGTGATATATGCCAACGGTGTGGTGGACATGAATACTACTTTCTCTCCTGCCGTCAGCGGGCTGCGACGCATAGGGCTGTCCTGGCAATTTCCAAAGGAATATGAGCACATCACTTATTATGGGCGCGGCCCTCTTGAGAACTATCCCGACCGCAAAACGGGCAGCTACCTCGGTATCTATGAGACCACTGTGAGCGACGAATTCCAACCCTACGCCCATCCGCAGACGTGCGGTTCACACCAAGACATTCGCCACCTGACGATTACTGATGCCAACGGTAACGGAGTATATATAGAAACCAGCGGCAACGTGGCAGCGCAGATTTTGCACCACGACGACTATACAATGTATCAGACCCGCCATCCGTGGGAACTTCCTCGACAAGCTTCCAACACCTATGCCCACTTCGATGTGGCTATGCAAGGGTTGGGCAACGGTTCGTGCGGACAGGGCACGGGAACTCTGGACCAATATATGTGTCCCGATGCTGGTTCACAACTCATGTATACCCTGCGCTTCTCACCATTGATGAACGGCGAGAGCACCACTGGCATTGAAACGCCCACCAGGCCTACGAGCCAAGCAAGTGTATATGGACTTGACGGACGACGCTACAGCCGACAGCAGATGCCCAAACAGGGGGTGATCATCGACGGCGGACGGAAAATTATGCGCGGCAATTAGGCTGGCATATAACCATCCTGACTCATCGACCTCTGAGATAAACAGAACAAATCCGCTTATGCAAAATGTATAAGCGGATTTATTTTTTATCAAGTCTGAGCAATTTGAATTCTCACCGTGGTGGAAAAACTTTTTCATCAGGGTGGGAAAACTTTTTCACCGTGGTGGGAAAACTTTCTCACCGTGGTGGAATTTTAAGGAGGCGGCATAGTATGTTTAATTCATAGCCGATGAGAAAGAAATTCTACGTCACAGATTTTCATATTGGCACGCAAGAAAATCCTACTGGCCCAGGAGGTGGAACTTCTAAGCCAGTAGGACTGAAAAATGAGCCAGCTTGGAAGGCTCAAGTGGAGATTAATCTATCGGTCGGCATCAAGCCCGAAATTATCGTTGGGATAGAGGGCCTTCCACCATTCCTTCTCACCCTTAAGCCAATAGGCGAACCATGCAAGCATGGCTTCCTGCCACCTGGCGCGCTTTCCTGGCTCGGTGATGATGTGGTTTTCTCCATCAATCTGAATGTGGGAAACGGGTCGCCCCAGTATGCGAAGCGCTGTGTACATCTGAAGGCTCTCTGTGGGCGGCACGTTTGTATCGACTGTACCATGAAGCAACAACAAAGGAGTGTGTATCTTGTCGGCGTGGAAGAGTGGCGACTGGTTGACGTATAGCTGAGCATTATTCCATGGATAGCTTCCATATTGGGCCACCTCTCCATATGTATATCCCCAATAGCCCCCACCCCAGTAGCTGGCAATGTTGCTGATGCCGGCATGAGAGATTGCAGCTTTGAAGAGCGAAGTTTGAGTCTGCAGATATTGCGTCATGAAACCGCCATACGAGGCTCCGAGACAACCAATGCGAGTGGAGTCTACGAAGGCGTGGGCTGCGGCAAAGGCCTTTGTTCCTTCAATAATGTCTTGTGCCGGACCATCGCCCCATGTATTGACGTGGCGTGCCGCAAATTCCTGGCCAAAGCCTATGGCGCCACTGGGCTCAAGCACGTAAATAATATACCCTTGCGCAGCCATAGCCGCAAAGGGCCAGTGAGACTCGAGTGTCTTAGACACTGGTGTGCATCCGCCATAATAATAAACAATGAGCGGGTATTTCTTAGTCGCGTCGAAGTTGGCTGGCTGATAATAGAAGCCCACTATTGTATCGCCCTTGCTGTTGCGGAAATTCCAATCCACACACTTGCCAATGGCTACTCCCGCATACCATTCATCGAAATCGACTTCGCCAGTTTTGCGAAGCTTCACTTCGGGCTGACTGCCAAGACGACCCACGTAGCATTCGCGGGCGCGCTCGCCACTAAAGCCCGTGAAACAAACTAGTGGCGACTTATCTTCTGACGAAATACTCCAACGGCTCACGTAGCTCACGGGGAGCTTGTATTCCACACGGCTTGCGGTCTTCACATTGAGCCGATGTAACGTCTTCCCATAGCCATTGGTTGCCGTGAAATACACATCTCCGTCGACTGGCGACACTTCGAAATCTTCGACTGACGGTTTGAAATTCCGCAGTAGCGGTGTTGCCCTTCGCGAAGTGCGGTCGTATAGGAACAAACGCATATCATAGCGGTTTGCGATGGCTCCGCCAATTTCATTCCCTACGTTGTCGAAAGCATTGGGAGAGCCGCTTACGACAAGATTATGCCCATCGAGCGCATACTTGGCCTCGCCCAGGAAAGGAGCATCTGCGATGAGGGTATCAACTCTGCCTGTGGCAACGTTCATCTCCACAATGGTGGAATACCTAAAGGGAGAGCGCGTCAGTTCCATGCGTGAATAGCTCAGGAGCAAATGCTTGCCGTCGGTCGAAATGTCACTCAGATAGCTACTGGTATGCCCGTACGTGAGACGGCGGCTTATACCCTTTTTCAGATCGAAGAGATACATGCTGCTGCGCTGTCGCCAATTAGGTTGGCGGTCGTCGGGGTGTTGCAAACGCTTGAAAGCGTTTTTATCGTCGTCGGGATTTTCTTCCTTATAATAAACCACAAAACTCTCGTCGGGCGACATCACGAAACGAGGGCTTGGCAAGTCATCGGCCAAAACAGTTTCGGACAGCGACTCGGGGGAAAAGCAGACGAGTTGTTTAGACTTGTTCCATTCTCGCACATAATAGACCACATCGCGCCGTGGCATCCAGCGCAAGGTTTCACACTTCGACTTGCGAAACAGCACCTTGTCACTCTTCACGTCGGTGATAGTAGTCCAATAGTGGTTTTTGGCCTCCTCGTCTTGGTCGTAATAAACGGTGATGAGGTACTTGCCTGAAGGTGAAAGGCTTACGTTTGAATAGTGTGGCCCGCCATACATCTTGGACATGCTCAATGGCTGAGGCTGAGGGCCCAACTTGAGTCCGGAAAGCGATTTGGAAGTTACAAACACCTGAAAAGTATCAGGGCGCTGGGCTTCAGAAAGACTTACAAGGGCTACATCTACTTGACCTGGGCGGAGTGTAAACTTGGAGGCAGATTTTTTGCCATCCAGGTAGACTTCAAAATTCCGCATGGTGCGGGTTCCCACTTCCACGTCCATATATCTGTCGACAGTCAAAGGAAAATGCACCACGCAGACAGCGTCAACATCATGCGGACCTAATGCAGCACCACGCATAATGGTTGTGGTAGCTTTTTGCTTAATCATCAGAGACTTATTATCCTCAAAGAAAGCTTTTTTGTCATATTTTGCACGCTTCACATCGAGGCTGTCGATCACATAGGGCAACTGAACAACTACAGGAGCCACGCTCTGTGCCTGTGGCACGTAGAGTGTATCGGGCTGCTGCGGTGAAGTTGTTGCCAAGAGCAAGGAAACAAGAAAAGATGTAATCATAATCTTTACGTATTAAGAGTTATTATTATCAGTTATCGACAAAAAAATGGCGAGGCGCCCACGGCCTTTTGGCTCAGGCACCTCGCTAAGGGGAAACAACACTCCGAGACTCAATATTAGGACACTGCGCCGTGGTCGCGCCGCTGCTCCATCAACTGAAAGTCCTTCTTGCGAAGCTTAAAACTATTTGTGAGATATTTGTCGCGCACCGTCTGGTTGGCAGCGAGTTCCTCGGGAGTTCCCTTGAAGAGAATGCGACCGTCGAAAAGCAGATAGGCGCGCTCGGTGATGCAAAGCGTTTCCTCCACATTGTGGTCGGTTATCAAGATTCCAATGTTGCGGTCCTTGAGTTTCCAAACAATAAACTGGATGTCTTCCACCGCAATAGGGTCGACTCCTGCAAAGGGCTCGTCGAGCATGATGAACTTAGGGTCGATGGCCAGACAGCGAGCAATCTCGGTTCGGCGCCGCTCACCGCCCGAAAGCTGGTCGCCCTTGTTCTTGCGCACTTTCTGAAGTCGGAACTCATCGAGCAAATCCTCCATCTTGGCAATGCGCTCCTCGCGATTGAGTTTTGTCATCTCGAGTACCGACATAATGTTGTCCTCCACACTCATTTTTCGAAACACCGAAGCTTCTTGAGCCAAGTAGCCTATGCCTGCTTGGGCGCGTCGAAACACAGGAAAATTTGTTATCTCGATATCGTTAAGGAATATGCGGCCGCCATCGGGAACAACAAGACCCGTAGTCATGTAGAATGACGTTGTTTTTCCCGCTCCGTTTGGCCCCAGCAAACCCACAATCTCTCCCTGCTTCACGTCGAAACTGACCTCGTTCACGACTGTGCGATTGCCGTAGCGCTTAACTAGGTTTTCGGCGCGTAGGACCATACGACTGTCCGACGTTGTATTTTCCATTGGGATTATTATAATTTCAATGTTACTGGAAATCGGGATTATTTGCCTACTACACTTCTTCGTCTACGTACAAGAAGCGCTTAATGCTACGCTTCGGGGTCTTTTCGAACTCCTCGTGACGAATCTTGATGGCAGTAAGATGTTCGTAGGCAGGAATCATCTGATTGAGTGTGGCACGATTTTGCTCCATTACTTCGCCAAGAGCTGTCTCGTCAAGCCCGTCGCGCTCGGCTTCCTCAAAATCGGGATATACCAATCCGTAGAGTTTCTCGCCCTTCTGAATGACCACACATTCGCTGACGTATGGAAGTGTATTAAGTTGGTCTTCAATTTCTTCGGGATAGATATTCTGACCACTCGCTCCGAGCAGCATGTTTTTTGAACGTCCGCGAATGAACAGGTTTCCGTCGGCATCCATCACACCGAGGTCGCCAGTATGATACCATCCGTCGGCATCAATTGTCTTTCGGGTTTCTTCTTCGTTTTTATAGTAACCAAGCATGACGTTCATGCCTCGAGTAAGAATTTCTCCAACTACATGTTCGGGATCGGGGCTGTCGATGCGCACCTCCATGCGCGGCGCAGCTTTTCCGCACGAACCCGGAACAAAATGCTGCCAGTTGGAGTAGCAAATAATGGGGGCGCACTCTGTGGCTCCGTATCCAACAGTAAAATTAAAGCCAATTTTGTGAAGGAATTGCTCCACCTCGCTGTTGAAGGCTGCGCCTCCTATAATTACTTCGTAGAATTCGCCACCGAAAGCCTGCTTCAGTTCTTCGCGAACACGAGCCTGAATGCGCTGGTTAATGATGGGAACATTCATAAGTATCTTCATGCTCGGTGTTTCGAGCTTGGGCAACACTGACTTCTTGATGATTTTTTCGATAATGAGCGGCACACTTATAACCACATTGGGTTTAATTTCTCCAAAGGCGTTCATGATGATTTTTGGAGACGGCAGGCGGGTAAGGAAATAGATGTGTCCGCCACGTGTGAACTCGTAGAGAAATTCGAAGGCCATGCCATACATATGGGCCAAGGGAAGAATGCTTATCACGCGGCCCTCGCCTTCTTTAAAGACGTGGTTATAAACGCTACAGGCAAACTCAGTGTTTGACCAAAGCGCACGATAAGGAATGAGTACGCCCTTTGAACGACTGGTTGTGCCACTCGTATAATTTATAAGGGCCAGCTCTTCACTCTCGGCACGACGATATTTGACGTGCTCCTGACGGAAGTTCTTGGGATAGCGCTCTCCATAAAGCGCATTGAGGCGTTCGCGAGCATCGGTGAGCTTATCGGAACGACTCTCCACAAGCTGATAGTCGACAAGGCTGATGATGCCTTCAAGGTGGGGCATCTCTGAGGGTGTGAGAGTGGGGCCAACCTGATCGCCTACGAAAAGAATTTTCGCATCGCTGTGGTTCACTATGGCATGTACCTGTTCTGGTTTAAACTCGTGGAGAATGGGCACTGCCACTGCTCCATATGTCAGTGTAGCCAGGAAGGCTGCCGCCCAATGTGCACAATTACGCCCACAAAGAGCCACTTTGTCGCCTTGCTCAACGCCAGCGCGTTCGAATAGTATGTGGAGTTTCTCTATTTTGCGGGCTACGTCCTTATACTGAAGGGTGGCTCCTTTATAATCTGTCAGTGCTTCGTGATCCCAATACTTGATGATTGCTTCTTCGATGCGACCGATGAAGTCTACATTCAGCTGTTCCATGTATCAATGCTTGATTTATTCTGTTTTATTTGCGCATTTCGAGGTTCCAGTGTGCAACTTTTAGTGCGCAAAACGTTAATTTTTGCGCAAATATACGGCATTGTGTGCGAAAATGCAAAACTATTTAACAAGTTTTTTTCACACTTGGGCCACTTTTGCGCCATTTTGAACACAAAAGTTCCTTATTTGGAAAATTATTGGGGTATTTGGGCTGATATAAGGCTAACTATGTCCAGAACTACGACCCAAATTCAGACATTTAATTCGCTCCCCTCCTCTTCGTTGCTGGAGGCAGATTGCCTAGTGCCGTCGCGATGTTTATCGAGTCGGCGAAGAACAATGTTGAAAGCCTCAAGTCCTAAAAGTACAAGAAATGTGGCTATAAAAGCAAGCGCATACAAACCGCCCCCGCAGGTTAGGCCTATGGCAGCCGTCACCCAAAGGCCAGCTGCCGTGGTAAGACCGCGAACCACATTCTGGCTCTTGCTGAATATAATGGTGCCAGCACCGATGAAACCTATTCCCGAAACAACCTGTGCCGCCACACGCGACACGTCCCATCTGCTCTCGTTTCCCATTGACACACCTTCGAAGCCATAGGCTGATACAATCATGAAAAGGGCTGAACCGAGGGCCACAAGAAAATGAGTGCGGAAACCTGCCTCTTTGGCCCTGTATTCGCGCTCAAGGCCTATTAAACCGCCAAGGAGCGCAGCCACAAAAATTCTCAAGCTAAAATCGAGAGTAGTTGAATCGATCATGACTGATGGTGTTTTATTTAATTTGCTATCGGGAACTATAATATAATTGTATGCACGCAAGAAATTTTCCGTACTATTGCGCCTTATTTTGCATTTCGGAAGATTTTTCGTTGACGGGCGATGAGATATAGCGCAGCGATCCTGCCCAAACAAGGTACCACACGATGGAGAGAACAGAGAGGGCCAAAATTAGAGAAGACATGATCAGGGTTGCCCACATGCCTGCGCTTACTACTAAATTGCCCTCTATAACATTCGAAGCACTTTGGGCTACAAAAGACAAAAGCATCACACAATAAGGGGCCACACACAAAATGCCCAGAAGGACTAGGGGTATGAGCGTGGCAAGCCACCATGCTATCCAACGTCCCAGATTTCGATGGGCGATGGGCAATGATATTTTTTTTGTGGGGATTTTTTGAAGACTACTGAACACGATGTGCTTTTCAACCAAGGAGACAACGAAGATAATATAGGTCAGCAACAAGAGAGCTGGCAATAGCAGCCACATGCTATAGACATTGGCTACAAATGTTCCAACAAAAAACAAAATGATGGCGGCACCCCATCTTAGAAGCATGGGGGCAAGCACTAAGCGGGCACATCCAAAGACGGAGCAAGCCAAAGCACAGGTAGACAATTGAGGCAACTGATTTGTGCGGGTGGTATAGATAGCTTGTCGATAGGCCATGGCACGGATCAAGAGGCACGATATGAATGAGAGAACCAGCGCCGCCAAGAGCCAGAGCGCTCCCGGGAAAAGCTGTTGCAAAAAGTGTGTGGAGAACAGCGTCCCGTCTATTTCTAAAAACAATATGCTCATGGGCACCAACCATCTATAAACGAAATAGATGGTCACGGCAAAGGAAGACGTCATAAGAAATGCGGCTACCACCAACCATGCCCATCCGAATCGCATAAATTTTTTGAAATTGAGCGCAAACTCTTTCCAACTATCAAGCAGGGCTCTTTTCAGGCCGCGCTCCTTGTTAAATATGAAGGCTGTATTCATAGTTTGCAAAGGTATTAAAAAAAACAAACCGCCTTGGCAATAGTTGCCTTGGCAGTCATCTGTAAACTTTGGTGGGCGCTGAGGGATTCGAACCCCCGACCCTCTGCTTGTAAGGCAGATGCTCTAAACCAGCTGAGCTAAGCGCCCTTAGTTTGTCTTCGAAAATTAATATCGGCAAGTGTAGGTGGGCGCTGAGGGATTCGAACCCCCGACCCTCTGCTTGTAAGGCAGATGCTCTAAACCAGCTGAGCTAAGCGCCCTTCACTTTTTCCGAAAAGCGGTGCAAAAGTAATGCTTTTTTTATTCCCTCCAAAAAAATATGGAACTTTTTTTTTGAAAAAGTGAGCTTTTTATTCAAATATTGGATAAGCTTGATAAAAATGAGAGGTCTGCCGACAGATTTAATCGTCGAGCCATCTCTTTAAACTACTGAGCCAATTAGTTGATATAAGCAGACTGATGGATCTCATAACGAGGTGTATCGCAGAAAAAAGCCATCACGAGAGTTTTGTTTTCTCTTGATGGCTTTTATAAGAGGAAGGAATGACTGGATTTTTGTCTTCACTACAATCCGTTTTCCTTGAGATAGCGCTCTGCCTCGATTGCAGCCTTACATCCGCTTGCGGCAGCCGTGATGGCCTGTCGATAGAGAGGATCGGCCACGTCGCCGGCCGCAAAAACGCCCTGCACTTTAGTTCGGGGCGTGGCGCCCTCGGTCATGATATAGCCGTGTTCGTCAAGTTCGAGCCACTGTGCAAAAAGTTCGCTGTTGGGCTTATGACCGATGGCAAGGAAGAATCCGTCAATGGCAAGGTCGTAACGACGCTCGTCGGTCTCTCCCTTGCGATATACCAAGTGTGCACCCTCTACTCCACCATCGCCATATAGTCCAAGCGTGTTGGTCTCGAAAAGTATTTCTATTTTGGGGTCGTTTGCCACGCGCTCTTGCATGGCCTGACTGGCACGAAGATAGGGTTTGCGCACTATCATATATACTTTTTCGGCCAGACCTGCAAGATAGCTGGCTTCCTCGCAGGCTGTATCGCCACCTCCGACTACTGCTACGCGCTTCTTACGATAGAAGAAGCCGTCGCACGTGGCACAGGCACTGACTCCCATGCCGCTATATTTCTTTTCGTCGTCAAGGCCAAGGTATTTTGCCGTGGCACCTGTGGCAATAATAAGCGTATGTGTTGCAACCTTTGTTCCGTCGTCAAAAGTAAGCACAAAGGGGCGTTGGTCGAGGTCTGCAGCCGTAGCCATGCTGGAGCGCACTTCAGTGCCGAAACGCTCGGCCTGCTTGCGCAGTTGTTCCATCATATCGTTGGCATCGACTCCGTCAGGGTAGCCGGGAAAATTTTCTATTTCTGTAGTAGTTGTAAGTTGGCCGCCAGGCTGCAGGCCCTCATAGACAACAGGGCTGAGACCAGCGCGGGCTGCATAGATTGCAGCAGTATATCCAGCTGGACCTGACCCGAGAATTAGGCATTTTTGTATTTCCATTTTCGAATAAATCTTATTATTTTTTTTTTAAGTTGTTTCTTTACTTTAGTTGTCAGCGCAAATCAATAATCTGCAGGGAGGCATTCTCCTTCGGATTATAGCGAAAATCATTATCGCTTGCCTTTATCCGGCTTTGGCGGCTCGATATTCTCACGCGTAGCCAGTTTCCACTTTTTTGCTTTACGCGAATGGAAAGTGGATTGTAATTTTCATCGATAACAACTAGAATAGTGGTAATGGGAGCCGATTTTGAGGTGGCTTTCATGCTTACTTGCGTGCATGCTTTCCCACGATAGGTGGTAGTGGTTTGCGACAGAGCATAACCGTGTTTGTAGGTTTCGATGAGCGCCATGGGGTTTATGGTTTGCAGTTCCGAGGTGGTGGGCGTCGAAACGTTTACCTCGTCGCTGCCTGCATAGTGACTCCATTGCGTTTTGCCGTCAAACCATACTGTCATTTCAGAGCTTTCTAACTTGAAGCGTCGCGTATCAACGGTTAGTGAGGCGTGACTCGTGCCGATTGGCTTTAACCCGTCAAAGTTTGTGATTTCGAGAGAAAAGCGTGCCGGGCAATTTTTACGAAACTGACGCGCTGTCTTTTCCATGGTGTTTTGCGCATTTTGTGCAGCAACAGGAATATAGACGGCAATCAGCAACACTGACAGGAAAACATATTTTGCTTTGCGATAAACTTTCATTTTTATATGTATTAGGGATTTAAGCGCAGACACACCATATAATATTATATACAGTGGGAATGCTATCACTTCACATGGCTTTAAGATTTTCAAACACTTGCTGCAGAGCAGTCTCGTCTTGACAGAGAACGTCGCGTGGCTTGCTTCCTATCTGCGGTCCTACGATGCCTGTTCTTTCAAGTTGATCCATGAGTCTGCCGGCCCGATTATAACCAATCGAGAATTTGCGCTGAATGAGTGAAGTGCTCCCCGACTGGTGCACCACCACAAGTCGGGCCACATCTTCGAACATATCGTCAAGATCGTTGGATTGAAGATCGCGAGCCGAGAGCAAGCCGCTGCCTCCGCCACCGGTTATGTCGCCGCTTTCGATGTCGGCCTCCGGAAGTTGATAGGGAGCAAGGTAACCGTCTTGGTCGCTGATAAACTCGGTTATGTTTTCCACTTCGGGTGTATCAACAAAAGCACATTGCACACGCACGGGGTCGCTGCCAGACTGCCCAGTGAGTATAAGCATGTCGCCACGACCCACTAATTGGTTGGCGCCCTTTCGATCGAGAATGGTCATTGAGTCGATGGTAGACATCACTTTAAAAGCCATGCGCGCTGGGAAGTTGGCTTTGATGGTACCAGTAATGATGTTCGTTGTGGGCCGTTGAGTAGCAATAACCATGTGCATTCCCACGGCGCGCGCCAGCTGGGCAATTCGGGCTATGGGCAATTCTATTTCCTTGCCTGCCGTCATGATGAGGTCGCCAAATTCATCTATAATGATAACGATATATGGCATATATTCATGGCCGTTCTCGGGGTTGAGTTTGTGTTCCATGAATTTCTCGTTATATTCCTTGATATTACGCACACGGGCCATCTTCAACAGGTCGTAGCGGTGATCCATCAGTGTGCAAAGGCTCTTGAGTGTTTGGATCACCTTTGTGACATCAGTGATAATAGGGTCGTCCTGGTCGGGTAGCATAGCCATGAAGTATTTTTCAAGTGAAGAATAGATGCTGAACTCCACTTTTTTGGGGTCTACCATCACAAATTTCACCTCGGCAGGATGTTTCTTATAGAGCAAGGATGTGATGATGGCATTCAGACCAACAGATTTTCCCTGTCCTGTAGCACCAGCCACAAGCAGGTGGGGAGCCTTGGCCAAGTCTATCATAAAGACCTCGTTTGTGATGGTTCTTCCTAAGGCCACGGGCAGATCATATTTTGTTTCCTGAAATTTTTTGGTGTTCAGGATGCTTTCCATCGACACTATCTGCGGCTTACGGTTTGGAACTTCTATTCCGATAGTGCCTTTCCCTGGAATTGGAGCAATGATACGTATTCCTAATGCGCTGAGGCTCAATGCTATGTCATCTTCAAGATTGCGAATTTTGGTGATTTTCACACCGCGAGCAGGCTTTATTTCGTAAAGTGTAATTGTGGGACCCACAGTGGCATTGATGCTTTCTATTTCAACCCCAAAGCTGCGTAGTACGTCGATAATGCGTTCCTTGTTAGCCTGCTGCTCCGAAACGTCGATGCGCTCTTCACTAGTATCGAAATGCTTCAACAAATCGAGTGTGGGAAATTTATAGCGCTCAAATTCCTTACGAGGATCATAGCGTTCCAGATTGACCAGTTTTTCTGCGACGATGTTACGTTCGGCCGGAGCGTCTTTCTCTCCTGCCTTGTTTATTTTAAATTCCACTGCGTCTTGCTTCGGTGGCGTAGGAGTCTGAGACATCACCGGCTCGGCTGGCACTTCCCCTGGTTCCTGCTCTTGCAGTTCTTCTGGCTCTGCGTCAGGTGCTTCTGTGTGTGCATTATCAAAATCAGTTGTTTGTTCTCCCTCTTGCAAATTGCCTTCAACACAATCCTCGCTTTCCTGTTTATTCTTGTTGATGGGATGAAGTACATGGCGCACTACTTCTATGGTTTTTCGGGTCCTATATGCCAAATACAAAACTGCTATGATGAGCAGAATTACGATAGTAATGAACTTCCCCACCGAATTATAGAGCAAGTTGCGAAGATAATCGCCATGTATTCCTCCTGGCGGAAACGACAGGGAGCTAGCCGTAGTGTTAAGCCCCAAAATATCCCACACGATGCTCAGCGCCACTGAACCCCATACCATTAGTAGCGTAAGGTTCAGAAACCATGACCAAAGCTTTGGCTTGTATGCCTTCATAAGCCTCACACTCACCATGAGCAGAAACACTGCTATTAGGATAGAGCAGAAGCCAAAGCATTTGTTCATAAGCATATAAGAGAGTTGCGCACCAGCCACACCAGCAAAGTTGGCGGCACTGGTCAGATTTCCCGCTTCGATGCCAGCCTGATCATATTTGCCCTGAGTCACGTTGGAAATCATTGACACAAACATAAATGCCGACAAAACCATCAACGCCAGACCAATGACAAAGCCCGTCATATCGTCGGTAATCTGTTTGCGCAAACGCTTGCCGAGACTCTCTCCCTGTGAAGGCTTTGTCTGAGACTTCTTGCCTTTCACTTTTTGCTGCGGTTTGCTTGCCATTTTGTTATTCTTCATTATTGAGGGATCAAATAGTGTTCTCCTGTTTCTTTTACAATGCGGGCTCTATATTGATCGTCAAATCCAGGTCTGTCGGGAAATGCTCCAATGCCATCGGGGGTGAGCTTAAACTTTCCACCCTCTTCCTTCTTCACGGCCTGGTCGTTAAACTTCACAATGAGATATTCTCCCAATTTTCGCCATCGTGCCAGCATGTCCATGGCTGTCTGCGAGGTATAATCGTTGAGATAAGCCACAGCCTTGGTGCGGCTTTCTTTCCAAAGAGACAGCGCCTTTTGCTCCACTTCTGGCTGGCGGGCGATGTAGCCGTTTTCAAGTTCTTCGCGCAATGATTCCACACTGGGAAAGAGCTGACTATATCTCGGATACGTCATGTTCGAAACCCAATTGCACACCCAAAAAGCCGAGTTCCATGAAAAGGTCACAGAATTACCTTCGCCCTCATCGTAGCAAGGCGGAACTGTTGTAGCGCAGCAATACACGGGCGTATAGGCTACCATGTTGGCATCGTCGTTTCCAAACCACAACACACCGCCCACTGCATTTGGAAGGCTACCGCGTAGTTGGGCCACCACCGTATAGGCAGTCTGTTGCGTCGAAATGGGGCGCTCGTTAAAGTATTTCTTTCCATTGTAAGTCCACTCCAACGGCGTGGGTCTATAGGGAGCCGTATAAGCACCAGTTCCCACGTCTTTAGTCACGTCGAAAGGCGTGCCCTCATAGTGGTCGCGCATAGAATTCATCACATCTTTAAGGCTCAACTTATGTTTAGGCTTGAAATAGAGGGGCATGGGCTCAGCCGTGTCAATGTGGCGTCCGTCGGCATAGTCAAGCCAAGCCTCCATGCCGTCCACATGGCGATTAAAGAAACTCCATACACGGGTTTCGCAATATCTAATTGCCGAGAAGTCAGCAGGCGAATAAGCCTTCGCAAACGAAAAATCGGAATCCTTGCCTTCGAAATACCCCATCCGTCGGGCAAAACTCACCACATCCTTCGAATACATCACGTTTTGCTTGTCCTTCATGTCAAACTTATGTATGCGGCTCTGATTGGCATGTGCCGCAATGCAGTCATCGGGAATGCGCACAGCTACCCACACGGCCCCGCGTTCCACATCGCCCTTGCCAATCATTTCGAGAATCCAAACCTCGTTGGGGTCGGCAATCGAAAACGATTCGCCGCTACTCGCATAACCATATTCATCCACAAGACTCGTCATTACCCTAATAGCCTCTCGCGCCGTCTTTGCTCGCTGCATGGCTATGGCCATTAAGCTCACATAGTCTATAATACCTTTCTTATCCGTCAGTTCATCTCTACCACCAAAGGTGGTTTCCATAATACTCAGCTGGTGCTCATTAATGTTCCCCATCACTGCATACGTCTCCTCTGCTTCGCGTATCTCACCCAAATAGTGGTTCGTGTCTCCATCCACTACCCTACGCATGGCACCCTTAGCATGGCGCGCCGCAGGATAATAAACCAATTTTCCAAACATGCCATACGAGTCGGCACTATATGAAATCATCGTGCTGCCATCAACCGAGGCCGCCTTACCCACTAAAAAATTAGTGCAGCCAAGGCCCTTCACTGCACACGTCACGATAGCCACAAAGGCCAAAACAATTCTTTTCATATACATTATCTTCTTAATTTTATTATCCATATACTAAAACACCAGCACATTCGAAGCCTAAAAAGCCTTAAACGACATGTCGAGGCCCTTTACCGAGTGTGTCAGCGCACCCACCGACACAAAGTCAACCCCACACTCTGCGTAATCTCTAATGGTATCAATCGTAATGCCGCCGCTAGATTCTGTTTCTAGTCTTCCTGCTACCATCTCCACAGCACGGCGCGTCATGTCAACCGTAAAGTTGTCAAACATCACGCGGTCGGCTCCACCATGGCTCAAAACTCTGGCCAGTTCGTCAAGACTTCTCACCTCTATCTCCACTCTCAGCGTCAGCCCCTTTTCAGCCTTATAGGCAAGGCATCGGTCAAGAGCAGCCTCAATGCCGCCAGCAAAGTCTACGTGATTATCCTTCAGTAGAATCATGTCGAAAAGGCCAATCCTGTGGTTCACCCCTCCGCCAATCTTCACGGCTTCTTTTTCCATGAGCCTCATGCCAGGAGTAGTTTTTCGCGTGTCTAGCACACGCGTCTTCGTGCCCTGCAAACAGTCCACATAGCGGCGCGTCGTCGTGGCAATGCCGCTCATGCGCTGCACGATGTTCAGCATAAGCCGCTCGGTCTGCAACAGACTTCTCACTCGTCCGCGTGCCACCAACGCTACATCGCCCGGCACTACAAGGGCTCCATCCTCAAGTATACAGTCCACCTCCAACTCCGCGTCGAAACGGTGAAACACCTCTTTCGCCACACGCATTCCAGCCAGTACACCTCGTTCCTTAATGATAAGACGCTGTTGTCCCATAGCCTCGGGTGGAATGCAGCAAAGAGTCGTGTGGTCGCCCTCGCCTATGTCTTCGGCAAAAGCCAGGTCAATAAGGCGGTCGTTCAGTTCTTCTACGTCATACATAAGCAAAAAATATCTTTCTAATATTTAAAACATAAAATAGTACTCTTATTATACGCTGCCTCGTAGTCGCCACGTGTGACATGCCCGGACTGCTGAAACGTACAGCAAAAGCCGCACGCTTGGCAAAGTATGTGGCAAAAATAAGAAAAAAAATGCTTACCTTCGCGCCATGAAAGTAATATTTCTCTGCACAGGTGTCACCACACATGCCTCCGTAGCTGATCTGCTCGGCGAATATGCCGATCGTGCCTCTCGTTATGTGCCCTTCCAGGTTGTAGAGTTGCAGCTACCCTCTCGTCGTGGTGCTCAGCCTGTATCTCGCCAGTGCGAGCAGGAAGGCGAGCTACAACTTCGCTTCTTGCTTCCTTCAGATTACGTTGTGCTTCTCTCTGAGCGGGGAACACAATTCACTTCTCTCGGCTTTGCCAACTGGCTACAACGTCAGCTTGCATCATTGTCTTCGCGTCGTCTCATTTTTGTGGTGGGCGGAGCCTATGGCTTTTCTCCCGCAATGATCGAGCGGGCTAATGCACAAATATCACTCTCTTCAATGACTTTTCCCCACCAGCTCGTGCGCCCCATTTTTGCCGAGCAGTTCTATCGCGCGCTTACCATACTCAAGGGTCTGCCCTACCACCATGAATAAAGCCATCACCCTTCTTCTCCTTGCCGTCATCCTCACTGCAAGCACAGCGAAAGCAGAAGATAAAAATAAAAGGTGGAGGGTCGTAGAGTATAACGTGGAGAATTTTTACGATACCATTCCATCAAACATCCATGACGACACGCAGTTTCTCCCCTCTTCAGAAAGAGAATGGAACGGGCGGCGCTATTGGTATAAACAAGGACTTCTTGCCCGCACATTGGCCAATTTAGGAGAGACCGCACCACCTGATCTTGTTGCTCTATGCGAAATCGAAAGCGAAAGAGTTCTTGAAGATCTTACGCGCCACACTTCACTTAAAAAATTCGGATATGAATATTTGGCCACGCATAGTAAGGATACCCGAGGCATGAATGTGGCTCTACTATACCGCCCTCTCAGTTTTAGACCTTATAATCATAAAAGCATTCGGACCTCCCCGCCACAAAAAGGACTAAGACAAACGCGAGACGTGCTTCACGTAAGCGGCGAACTCCCTACTGGCGATACACTCGATGTTTTTGTGTGTCATGCACCTAGCAGAATGGGAGGAAAATCTGTCACGAGTAATTATCGCGAGCTAGTTGCCAAAAGCATATACGACCGTATCAAAATGCTTTCCATTATCCGACAAAATCTTTACGTTCTTATTTTAGGAGATTTTAATGATGACTACACTGAGCCTTCTATTAAACGTGGTCTGGGCGCAAAACCTTATGAAAACGAGAGTGATACGCTCAACCATCAACTTTATGTACTAACCCACAATTTAAAGAATAAAGATGGAGTTCAGGGAACATATAAATTTCAAGGTGAATGGAATCAGCTAGACCAAATAATAGTTAACGGAAATTTGCTTAATAAGAAATCTTCCTTTCATGTTGTTAACAACACATGCCGCATTGCTAATCTTCCATATCTTCAAGAGGTGCGCGGCGAAGGGAAGTCAATAACCCCCAAAAGAACTTTTTTGGGTACGCACTACCACGGAGGACTGAGCGACCACTTTCCGCTCGTCGTGGATTTTACCTATTGAAAATCAGTTGGGGTTGATGTGACTAAAACAACAAAAAAAATACTTCTCTCATACAAGCGGTTTCTTACCCCCCCTTCCCTTTTCACACTTCATTCGTTTTTTCAAGACAGTTTGCAACCAGTTGGTCTGCTACTTGCAGCACGCATACGAGCGGACTCTTTGCCAGAGCAGCATAGAGCGCATAGCGGCTCGGAGAACCAGACTCGCCCACGTCGAACATGCCCATATGCCAACGTATGGCCAGCATTTCGGATGACGTGAGTTGTAGGTAGTGGCTCACGTGGAGTACAGATTTCTCTCCATGACCAAAGGGGAAATCATCAACTACTTTATATCCACGGTATGACTGCCAGCGACCAGAGTCGTCCTTTTTCCACTTTTCCACATCGCGATAAATGCCGGCCTTGCAAAGGTCGTGAAAAAGGGAAACTATGGCTATGCTCTCGTCGGAAACGGCCTTGGTAAACGGCGACGTGCCTCTCTCGATTGCGGGATGGACTATGGAGTGGTAGACCGTGAGGGCCGTGTGGAAAACTCCTAACGAGTGCTGGCACAAGCCGCCAGGTTCGTTAAGATGATAGGCCGAAGAACTGGGCGCGGTGAAGAAATCGGTTTTATCGAGACTAGCCAGCAAATCCTCTAGTCCGGGACGGCTTATATATTGGCGGCTAAGGGCGAGAAAATGGGCTTTGTTTTGGTCTATTTCGCTTGGATTCATAATGAAGGGGAGAAGCGGGGTTTATATATTATAATAATAGTGTATTATTAGTGGGAACTCTCATTTTAGCTTTTTCCGGTTTGGCGACCAGGGTAGGCCTGGAGAGCGCGGGCGAGCACGTCGAGTGCCTGTTCAAGGTCATGACGACAGAGGACGTAGGCTATACGCACCTGCTGGCGGCCGGCATTAGGGGTTGCATAGAATCCTGCTGCGGGGGCAAGCATGACGGTTTGCCCCTGGTAGCTAAAATCTGTAAGACACCAGGCGCAAAAGCGTTCGGCATCGTCAACGGGAAGATGGGCTACAGTATAGAATGCTCCCATAGGCTGAGGCGAGTAAACGCCGGGGATGCGGTTGAGCCCACGCACGAGACTATCTCGCCGCGCCTCATATTCTTGGCGCGCTGCGGCCAGATAGGGTGCATCGGCTTCCATGGAGGCTTCAGCTGCTATTTGCCCAAGAAGAGGCGGCGAAAGACGAGCCTGGCATAGCTTCATGACGGCAGCGCGAACGCTGGCATTGCGGGTGACGAGGGCGCCTATGCGCAGGCCACACTCGCTGTAGCGCTTAGAAACGGAGTCAATGACCACTACATGGTCGTCTATACCATCAAGATGGAGGGCCGATATAAAGGGAGAGTCTGTATAAATGAACTCACGATAGACTTCATCAGAAAAAAGATAGAGGTCATGGCGTTTGACGAGATTTCGAATCTGATTCATCTCGTCGGGCGTATAAAGATAGCCAGTAGGGTTATTGGGATTACAAATGAGAAGGGCCCGTGTACTCGGTGTAATGAGTTTTTCGAACTGCTCAACAGGAGGCAGAGCGAAGCCTGTTTCGATTGTGGTGGACAAAGGAAGCAAGTGCACTCCGGCCGAAACGGCAAGGGCCATGTAGTTGGCATAGAAGGGTTCTGGAATAATGATTTCATCGCCTGGATTGAGACAGGAAAGAAAGGCAAAGAGCACAGCCTCGCTGCCGCCGGTGGTGACGATGATGTCGTCGGGCGAAAGGCTGATATGGTATTTTTCGTAGTAGCCAGCGAGTTTTTGGCGATAGCTGAGCAAGCCCTGGCTGGGACTATATTCGAGCACGGTGCGTTGGAAACTATGCAGGGCATGGAGCGCATTAGGGGGCGAGGCGACGTCGGGCTGACCGATGTTGAGATGATATACTTTTATGCCCCGAGCCTTTGCCTGTACTGCCAGGGGAGCAAGTTTGCGAATGGGCGAGGCGGGCATTTGGAGCGCGCGTTTTGAAATGTTGGGCATAGAGGAAAGTGTTTTTTATGGTGGTTAGTGGCACAAATATAATGAGAATTAGACTAACTTGCGCAAGATTATGAGAAATTTTGTTTCAGACCTTCTTGTTTTGGGCGCAGAGCGCCTTACGCTAAAGCATGTGCTACTACGGCGCCCAATCATGGCCTACTGAATGATTTCAACAAGATTTGCACCTGCGGACCACGATCCATGATGGAGGCCGCTGGCATCTCCGTCATCGGACTGGGCGGCATTGCTACAGCACGCAATGCTATAGAGTTTATCGTGGCAGGCGCCATAAGCATACAAGTGGGGACGGCCAACTTTGTGGACCTCTTACCACAACCATTCGCATCGTGGAAGGAATAGAAGAATGACCGAAGGCTCACGGCAAAGAAGATTTAAATATTTTATAGGTGTGGAAGACTAATGCCACATAGCTCTCGAGAAAACACACTGACGCGACAGAAAAGAGGGTTGGCTCAGTTGCACATTGCGTTGAGCCGACTCTTTTTTAGGAAAGTGTAGATACAAAAAAAAATTGATTGTCTCACGACAACCAATCTTTTTACTAACCTTAAATCTAAATACCATGAAAACGATGCAAAAGTAGAAACAAACTTTTTTTTCCAAAAATAAAATGAAAAAATCGTACTTTTTTTTTCAAATTTCCACATTTATCTCAGTGTTTTGCTATGCTGAGTGTAAAAAATAACTTATTTTCGCGGAAATTTATGGTTGTCGCTCCTCAGAAAACGCACAAGAAACACGAACTCCAGGCGCGGCAAACATGAAAAAATCCACACATTTTTCCTCTCCTCTTCATCTATGAGCCAAAAACTTTTTACTTTCTATCCTGCCAACCCTGAAATAGGGCGTTCGGGGCATTTGAACCACATTGCCAAAGACTGTAAAACAAAATATGCCGCTCTTTTTACCCGCCACCGCCAATTCACGGCCGGATATCGCTGCATGGAACGCCTCTGCGAGGTTGCCGAACAAACGGGCGCGCTCATGATATATGCCGACCACTATCAAACGATCAATGGTCAGCTGCAGAACGCTCCCAAAATAGACTACCAAGAGGGCAGTCTTCGCGACGATTTCGACTTTGGAGGCTTATGGATGGTGAGCACAAAGAAGATAAAAGAATTTGTGGCCACAGCCGAATCGAAGCGCCTTCGATATGGAGCACTCTATGCCTTGAGGCTCTTTTTGAGCCGACAAGGCGAAATCTTCCATCTAAAAGAATATCTATACACTGAAGAAGAAAGCGACCTGAGAAAGAGCGGCGAAAAACAATTCGACTATGTGAATCCGGCACAACGGAGCGTGCAAATCGAGATGGAGCGGATTTGCACTCAACACCTGAAACTCATCAACGCATGGCTGGCCCCCGAGGAAATGGACGAGTTGCCCCACGAAACAACCACTTTCGACACAGAGGCAAGTATCATCATTCCAGTCAGGAACCGAGAGCGCACCATTGCAGACGCAGTGAAGAGCGCCCTTGAACAAAAAACGGACTTTACGATGAATGTCATTGTGGTGGACAACCACAGCACCGACAACACCACTGCAATTCTTTCCGAAATTGCTCGCCATGACGGTCGGCTCATACACCTCATCCCCGAACGCCACGACCTCGGCATAGGCGGATGCTGGGACTATGCCCTGCGCCACCAAAGCTGTGGACGCTACGCCATACAGCTCGACTCCGACGACCTCTATAGCACCCCACACACCGTGGCGCAAATAGTAGAGACATTCCGACGCAGCAAAGCCGCCATGGTTATCGGATCGTACCGCATGGTCAACCTTAAACTCGAGACACTGCCACCCGGGCTCATCGACCACAAGGAATGGACACCCACCAACGGTCGCAACAACGCCCTGCGCATCAACGGACTTGGCGCACCACGAGCTTTTCGGACCGACCTCATACGGCGCATCGGGTTCCCCAACACATCATACGGCGAAGACTACGCTGTGGGAATCACACTCTCGAGAAAATACCCCATCGCACGTATCTACGACGAACTATACCTGTGCCGAAGATGGGAGGGAAACAGCGACGCTGCACTGAGCATAGAAAAACAAAACCTCAACAACCTCTATAAGGACAGCCTTAGAACAATAGAGCTCAAGGCACGCAAGCAAATGATTGGACGCTGGAATGCCACACTCACGCCATCCGACACCGAAAACTTCTTTACAAGGCAATTAGCACGATGGGAAGAAGTGGAACACCGCTTCAGTCAGCTCCAGCAAGTGAACACCAAAGAGTTATCAACTCCCGACTACAACCTGGCAGCCCAATACAATCCGTCACGCATAGGATCCACCACAGCCAAGGTAGCGCCAAGAGCCGTAAAAAAACGCCCATGCTTTCTCTGCAGCCACAACAGGCCCGCCCGACAGAGCGAAATCTGCTTTGGAGGTAATCTGCAACTGCTCGTCAATCCCTACCCCATACTGCCAAACCACTTTACCATACCCACCCGAAGGCACTTGCCGCAAAGGCTCAACGTGCTCAAACACGGCATGCTCCACTTTGCAAACGCCATGACCCAATACATGGCCTTCTATAACGGAGCAAACTGCGG
Organism: uncultured Bacteroidales bacterium; assembly: GCA_902796835.1. Taxonomy (GTDB): domain Bacteria; phylum Bacteroidota; class Bacteroidia; order Bacteroidales; family Bacteroidaceae; genus Alloprevotella. The sequence continues at coordinate 48,352 of CADBQP010000048.1, read as the reverse complement.
AGCTTCAGCACCCGACCATGCACACCTGCAGGCCGGAGCACGAGGAATTGTGCCAATTGAGCGCGACTGGAAATTCTATGAGCAGCAACTCGAACTTATTTATCCATATACCGACAGTCAAAGAGCAGAACTGGAAGACGCAGGCTACGACTGGCCACAAACAGGCATCTATCTGCTCAAACACTATGCTTGTCCCGCCTTCGTAGTGCTCACGCCATGGCCCACAAACGATACCATCTTGCTCGACCGACTGCTACAACTGCTACCCATAGACGAACATATAGGCGAACCCGATGTCAACATACTCACTTGGAGACAAAAGGCCACCCTGCCCAGCGACGAACACATAGTCACCATAGTTTTTCCGCGGCAGAAACACCGCCCCGATTGCTATTTTGCAAAAGGACCCAGCCAAATGCTCGTAAGCCCCGGAGCACTCGACATGGGTGGACTCATCATTACCCCACGACAAGAAGACTTTGAAAATATTACCCCACAGAAAGCCGTAGCCATTTTGAAAGAAGTTGCCATGACCGAACAGCAAGTGCAACAAATAGCCAAGAAACTGCGCCCTGCAAAAACAAGAAAAGCAACCGAGAAGGAAGACACATTCATAAGCCCCGACGAAGAACCCATTGTCAGTGTGGGCATCATGAGCGCAGAGCATATCGAATTCACTCTTAACGGGGAATACATGGCCAAAGGCATCAACGCCTCAGGCCGGCAAAAGGCAGAATATCACGACGGAGGCATCCTGTGGAACGGAAACGTATATAGCGAACTCAACTTCCATCCACAACATGAACCCGCTACCTTCACATTGAGCAATGTAAAGATAGGAAAGAACTTCCATTGGGAACGTCTCCAACAACAAACCTTTGCCGGAAGCCTGAGCCTCGTAGTCGACGAAGAAAAACTCATCATCATCAATCGCATACCAATCGAAGAATATCTCACCAGCGTCATTAGCAGCGAAATGAGCGCCACCTCGTCGCTCGAACTGCTCAAGGCACATGCCGTGATAAGCCGAAGCTGGGTAATAAGCCAAATGCAGCGACGTCAAACCGACAATCCCACAGGATTTTTCACTTTCATCAGAAAAGAAGATGAATACATTCGCTGGTACGACCGCGAAGACCACACTCTTTTCGACGTATGCGCCGACGACCACTGCCAGCGCTATCAAGGCATAGCCGCCAACGAAACGTCTCTGGTCAAAGAAGCCATACGCGCCACAAGTGGCAAAGTGCTCACCTCACTCTCAAGCGGAGAAATCTGCGACACACGATTCTCAAAGTGTTGCGGCGGAGTGAGCGAACGATTCTCATCGTGCTGGGACAATCACGATGAAGACTACCTGCGGCCCGTTCTCGACGCCGACAATGACCAACCTCTACCCGACCTCACAAACGAAGCTGAAGCCGAGCGCTGGATAAAATCAGCGCCCGACACCTTCTGCCACACCAACGACCATAAGCTTCTTAGCGAAGTGCTCAACGAATATGACCTTGAGACTCACGATTTCTATCGATGGAAGCAATTCTATACCCAAGCAGAGCTCGCTAACATCATCCGCACAAAGCGCCCCGACGACGACTTCGGAGAAATTGTAGACCTTAAGCCCATCGAACGTGGCCCAAGCGGAAGAATAATAAAACTCCAAATAGTAGGAACAAAAAGCTCACTCACCATCGGTAAAGAACTCGAAATCCGCCGTTCTCTTTCGGAAAGCCACCTTCTCAGCTCAGCCTTCGTAGTAGAAAAGGGAGAGATTCGGCACGGAGTTCCACAAAGCTTCACCCTTTATGGAGCAGGATGGGGCCATGGCGTAGGTCTCTGCCAAATAGGAGCCGCCGTGATGAGCCACAAAGGCTATGACTTTGAACAAATCCTCCTCCACTACTACAAAGAAGCCGAAATCAGCAAACTGTATTGACACAATATTAATATTATAGTAACACCACATGAATTTTTCCGTAAAAAATCCAAATCCATGGTCATGGATTCCAACACTCTACTTTGCCGAAGGCATCCCTTATGTAGTTGTCATGACGGTGGCCGTCATCATGTATAAACGCCTGGGGCTCAGCAACACGGACATCACACTCTATACATCCTGGCTCTACCTCCCATGGGTCATAAAGCCGCTATGGAGCCCCATCGTCGATATTCTTAAGTCTAAACGGTGGTGGATTGTAATCATGCAAGTCATCATTGGTGCCGCCATGGCTGGTGTAGCATTCTCGCTGCCTGCCAACAACTATATTCAATGGACTCTCGCCTTCTTTTGGCTCATGGCATTCAGCAGTGCCACCCACGACATTGCTGCCGATGGCTTCTACATGCTTGCACTCGACGAAGAAGATCAGTCATTCTTTGTAGGAATACGCAGCACCTTCTACCGAGTGGCAACCATCGTGGGACAAGGAGGGCTGATAGCCGTTGCCGGAGTTTTAGAAACCATGTTCCGCATCCCCGAAAAAGCATGGAGCTACACATTCTATGCTGTGGCCATCCTATTCTTCGGATTATTTTTCTACCATTGGCTCATGCTGCCGCGGCCCCAAAGCGACAATGAGCGCACCACCTCGACTTCCAACATATTCCAAAGCTTCGGCGAAACGTTTGTATCATTTTTGCGTAAACCTCAAATCGTTGTTGCCATCATCTTCATGCTCGTCTATCGGTTGCCCGAAGCACTGCTCGTCAAGATTTGCCCACTCTTTCTCATAGACCCCATCTCTGCCGGCGGCCTCGGACTAACTACGGCCGACATTGGCCTCGTTCAAGGCACTGTGGGAGTGGTGGGCCTCACACTGGGAGGTATTATCGGTGGGATAGCCGTGGCCAATGGCGGACTCAAACGCTGGCTATGGCCCATGGTAGTAGCAATCACCATTCCCAACGTAGTATATGTCGCCCTCGCATATTTTCAGCCCGAATACACTACTTCTACGGGATTCTACGCAATTAACTCAGCTGTGTTCCTCGAACAATTCGGATACGGCTTCGGATTCACAGCCTACATGCTCTACATGATTCTCTTCTCACAAGGAGCCTCAAAAACAGCTCATTACGCCTTCTGCACAGGCTTCATGGCACTGGGCATGATGCTCCCCGGAATGGTGGCCGGATGGCTGCAAGAGCAACTCAACTACCTCAACTATTTCATACTCGTCATAGCACTCTGTCCGCTCACCTTCTTCGTGGCCTCTATCATCAAGATAGAAAAGCCCGAGGAAGAATAACTTGCCTGCACTCTCCCATAATCTATATTTTCTCTACGCTGAACAACAAAAAACAACCTAAATCCGCACACAATTCAAAAAAAGCATTACTTTTGTGGGCGTGATGGTTTTTCTGGCCAACCATATTCAGAATAAATCCTCAGACATCAAAACACATACCTTAACTCATAAACACACATTATGAACACACAAAGCATTCTGGCTTCGCTCGAAGCCAAACATCCCGGCGAAAAGGAATACCTGCAAGCCGTTCGCGAAGTGCTACAAAGCATTGAAGACGTTTACAACCAGCACCCCGAATTCGAAAAAGCCAAGCTTATTGAGCGTCTCGTCGAGCCCGATCGCATCTTCACATTCCGTGTGCCCTGGGTCGACGACCAAGGCAACGTGCAAGTGAACCTCGGCTATCGCGTACAGTTCAACAATGCCATTGGTCCCTACAAAGGAGGCCTCCGCTTCCATCCTTCGGTAAACCTCAGCATTCTGAAATTCCTTGGCTTTGAGCAAACTTTCAAAAACGCGCTCACGACCCTACCCATGGGCGGTGCCAAAGGTGGCAGCGACTTTGCACCACGCGGCCGCAGCGATGCAGAAATCATGCGCTTCTGCCAAGCCTTTATGCTCGAGCTTTGGCGTAACATAGGCCCCGACATGGACGTTCCCGCCGGCGACATCGGTGTAGGCGGACGCGAAGTGGGCTATCTCTTTGGTATGTACAAGAAACTCGCCCGTGAGCACACAGGAACCCTTACCGGCAAAGGCATGGAGTTTGGCGGAAGCATCCTGCGCCCCGAAGCCACAGGCTTTGGAGCACTCTACTTTGTGGAGCAAATGCTTGCCGAACTGGGACAAGACATTAAGGGCAAGACAGTTGCCATAAGCGGATTTGGAAACGTAGCATGGGGAGCTGCCCTAAAAGCCACAGAGCTCGGTGCAAAGGTCGTTACGCTGAGCGGTCCCGACGGATATGTTTACGATCCCGAAGGCGTTAGCGGAGAAAAGATTGACTACATGCTCGAACTTCGCCTCTCGGGCAACGATGTCGTAGCGCCCTATGCCGAACGCTACCCCAGCGCCACGTTCTTCCCCGGCAAGAAGCCTTGGGAGCAAAAGGTAGATATAGCCCTGCCATGTGCCACCCAAAACGAACTTGGTCTCTCCGACGCGCAACAACTCGTGGCCAACAACGTGTTGCTCGTAGCCGAAGTGAGCAACATGGGCTGCACCGCCGAAGCTGTGGACTACTTCATCGAAACAAAAACCAACTTTGCTCCAGGCAAAGCCGTCAATAGCGGTGGCGTTGCCACGAGCGGACTTGAAATGACGCAAAACGCCATGCACATCTCATGGACAGCCGAAGAAGTTGACCAGCGTCTGCACCGCATCATGCACGATGTACACTCTCAGTGCCTAAAATATGGTAAAGAAGAGGGCTACATCAACTACGTGAAGGGCGCCAACATCGCCGGCTTCATGAAAGTGGCACATGCCATGATGGGTCAAGGCATCATCTAAGCCTTCTGTCAAAACAGAAAACACATTCAAATTAAAGCGCGGAGCCAAAACGGCTTCGCGCTTGCTTTTGCTTTCATCCATCCAGCACTAATACTGCCACAAAAACCACATAAACGAAACGAAAACTGCTTTCAATATATTCTCACCGTGGTGGAAAAACTTTTTCACCACGGTGAGAAAACTTTTTCATCAGGGTGAGAAAACTTTTTCATCAGGGTGAGAAAACTTTCTCACCGTGGTGAGAACACTTTTGAGTGGCACATCAAAAGAAATTAATCGGCATAATCACCATTTACTCGGCAGTGATCAATCAGTTTCGCGTAGTTGGAATCGGCTGAAAGCAAGCGGGCATTGCCCACCACAATCATAAGACGTCGGGCACGCGTAAGAGCCACATTCAAACGCCTGTCAATGCGAGCCCCGTCGGAGTCGGTAAACACCTGTCCCGTTAAGAAACGAAGCTGCACCCCCCGCCGCACCGTAGTGCCAAAGATTATAACATCGCGCTCACTGCCTTGATATCGCTCCACCGTATCGATGGTTAGCAAAGAGGCATCTAATCCTGGCAAGCCGAGGCTTTCTATCGCGCGACGCACCAAGGCTATTTGATTTCGATAGGGTACAATAATGCCCAGGCTACGCTCCGGATCGAAGGTGGTTCTGAAGCGTTCAGACTCCCACAATGAAGCCACCTCGCGTGCTATGCTTTGCGCTTCTTCAGGGTTCACCTTGTCACTCAAAACTCTGTCGGCCTCTGCCACTGCCCATTTATTTGCATCGGGGCGTACATTCACAAACCTTACGTGGGGGCGCTGCAAGTTCTCCATCTGATGAGGTGCACCACCGGCCCGTAATTTTCCGCCATAGAATTGTACGTTTGGGAAAGAAGCCACATCGGGATGCATTCTCCATTGCCTGTCGAGCAAATATACAAGTTCGCTATGTTCGGGCAGCAGGCCGAGAAGGCGCTCAAAGAGCGAACGCCGGCAATTGGTGAGCCCTATTGAGCGCAAGAGCGGAATGTCAACTTCCGACTCGTTTTCTGTTTGCTGCACCACGGCAGGCAACTGCTTGTGATCGCCAATGAAAACAAACTTCTTGATTCCAAATCCATCGGCAGCCGAAAGAAGACCCAAAAGTTGGGGCTCAAGAATTTGAGAGGCTTCGTCCACTATAGCCAGGTCGAATTGCTTAAGGTCGAAGAGGCTCAGTGCCGACGAAAGCGAAGATGTGGTACCCACAAAGACACGCGTTGTAGCAATGAGCTGGGCCACATCCTCCAATCCCTTACACATCCCCACCCTACGACTTAGCAGGTGATGGTGTGTAGCAACACTGCAGGCATCCTCGTTGCCTATTCGCAAGAAATCGATGCCGCATTCGTCGAGCTTTGAGCACATTTCCTCAACAGCCCTGTTGGTATAGGCCGTGAGCAATACTGATGTTTGTGGTTCAAGTAGCGTTTCGCGCAAAATACTGAGCATGCCGAGCGATGTTTTGCCCGTTCCGGGAGGACCCAAAAGTAAAAAGAAATCTCTTGCGCGCTTGGCACGTAGCACAAGTTCATTAGCCGTGCCATAGTCGCCCTTCAAAACACCATCGGCTTCGATGCGCGGACTCCGTTGCGCCAGCAAAATTTCCCTGCGCTCAACATTGCGCATGGCCAAGAAAGCAGCCATTCCACGCATAATGGTGGCCGACGAAGCCTCCATGAGGTCGTGTTCAACAGCCCAAAGCTTATGATCGTTGGGGAGGAATATATAGGGATTGCTCTGCGGAGCACGAAGCCGGAGCGTGAGTTCGTGAGTTGTCATCTCACTAATGCTGGCACGGAGCACAAGGCCGCGCCTCACGTCAGGCACGCTACCTTCTACATACTCGTAGAGCACCACAATATCTCCTTTCCTGAAATTCAGCACCTCACCAAGAGGAGTGCCCCTCTCAGACTTTAATTTCACGATGTCGGCCTCAGCTTCCACTATCACAAGGCTGTGGCAAATGCTTCCGGCCTCTTCTTTCTCGTCGAGCGAAGATTGCCAGGCTGCACTAAAGCCGCTGCTTTCCTTCTGGCTATTACCCACCTTCGACAGCAATCGTTCGCGCTGCACAAAGCTCAACATCCGATTAAAATAGGCCTGCTCAAGGGAGGTAGCCTGCTGCATGGGTTCTAATAGCGCCGAAAGTTTTGGTTTTATGTAGACGTTCCACAGTTTTTCAGAGACATCCTTCGTTTTAAGTTGCTCAGGCTGAATGCAGAAGAGCTGCGGAAATCCTTCTGTGGCAATATCATATTCCCTGCGAACCATGCGGTTGCGCATCTCTATGGCCTGAAAAAGAAGATGCGGCGCAGGCCCTTCACGCAAAAGGCCGTCTGCATAGCGCGAATAGAGCAAATAGCACGCTATCTGCCTGTTATCAATGCCCAAGCCGTAGTGAAGAATAGCCAGATAAAGGAGCATTTGCACATAGTGCTTTTCACGATGTGCGTTTCGCCATTCGTCGCGCTTACCCGACTTTTGCTCCATCAGCACTCTCATGTTGTCTTGCAAGAGGTCCATACGTCCCTGCAGCCCAAGTGCCTCGCAGAGAAACGAAGGTTCGAGCAAAGCATGATCGGGGTCTATTGTGCGGTCTTGCAGAAACGTGGTTCGAACCATCATTCTCAGGTTTCGCTGCTGCAAACGCGCCTCCTTGTGGAATGTCGAAGTCAAGTCGGTGCACGAAAGCAGATTCAAGGCATTACGCTCGAAGAAGCGCTTCGCACTGTCGGCATAGGAGATAGTCTCAATGCTGCGACACGTAATTTCTTCGTCGAGCATCTGGCCTGCAAAGTTTCCCAGCAAAATGGCTTGTGTAGTTTCGCTGGGCTTGAAGCGGTTTATAAGATATACCAGCTCGGACGTAGCATAAGCCTCGAAGCAGGCGGCCACGCTCGACACGTCGATCAAGAAATCTGGCTCCAGAATAAAGAGTTCGGCATGCCATATACCATCACGCTCAAAAGCATTTACCAAATTCATTTGGCTCCCTTCGCCGACGAGCGAAGCTACATACGTCCAGTCGCCCAAGAAATTCTCTTCTGCATAGGCTATGCGCATCTCATCGTCACCATTTGTTCCTCGCGCATAGATATATTGCTCGTCTAGGCCTTGCACCACCACTCTCAGGTGACCTTTCTCCGAACGCAGAGGAGCCTGCTCGTAGGCCGCAGGTAGCAGGGCCTCGAGTTGAGAGGGAATTTGCATGTGGGTACAAGCCGCTAAAAAGTCGCAAAACACGCGCACATCATGCAACCACAGGGATTGGAGCCTATCGTCACCGTAATCGTCGAGCTCACGGGCACGGGCACGAAAGGCATTGAGCTGTCGGTAGTGTTCATCAAAGCCATGCTGACAACACAGATAGTCCATCCGCGCAAAAAGGCCTGAGAAAGTTAGTCCCACATCGGTGGTCATCATATTGAGCGCCTCGCCAAAAAGGCGAAAGAGCAGACGATAGCGTTGTCTGACAGTCAACGCAGATTTTTGAAGCTCATATATTTCTCGAAACACCTCGGCTACATACTGTTTCATAGGCGCGAAATTATTAAAAAAGCCGCAAATTCTTTCTTATGCTGCCTCCAAAAAAAATCAGTCTCCGGCAAATGCTTCTTTGCCAGAGACTGTAAACCTTCGAGGCGGCTTATAAAAATTAGTCGTCGTCCTTTTTATCGCGCAACGCTTTGCGATAGCGGTCGCCGTTGTCTTTCTTCTTGTCGCGATGCATCATGCCGCGAAACATTTCGTGGGCGAAGCGATCATCGGCTTTGATTATTTTAATAATCTTTACTGACGAGATGTTAGCCTTGCGCATGCGCTCATAAGAATTGACTTCTATGGTAGCCGCTTGTTGGCGCATTTTCTGCACTTCGTCGAGTATGCGCGATGCATCGCGCTCGGTAAGACGCTCGGTGTATATGCGGCGCATAGCACGCTCGGATTTACCATGAAGGTCGCGCATCTTGGCTTTCATTTCAAAGAAGATGGGGAAAACCACGGCCTGTTCCTCCGGCGAAAGGTCAGCAGCTTTTGAAAGGTGCTTGCGGAGTTTTTTTTCAATTTCCTTTGGATTGAATTTGGGGCGGCCTTTCTTCATCTTTTCTCCCATTGGAGCCTGGCTCACTTGGGCCGAAAGATGCTGACTGGGCACTGCTATCATCACCACTAAGGCAATGAGCATAGCCTTGGCTAAGGTTTTAATTTGCATCGTCATATTCTTCATAAATGCTATTGGAGTTCAACATCAGGTAGTCGTAAACAGCATCGCTTTCGGCCGTTTCGCTATTCATGGCAATGATGCCTGTCGTAACATACTGGGCATCAGCGGCGACACGAGAGCGAAGTGTGTGTGTGGTAATTGCCATCAGCGCCACCACTGCGGCAGCACTGAGCCATGGTCGCACGCGTTGCCATCCTGTGAGCGGCACTATGCGTGCCTTCTGCGGCTCTGCTTGAGCCAGAGGTAGGCGCGAAGCTAAATTGGCATGGAGCTGCTCAAAATAGCCCTGCGGCACTGCAAAGGGATCTTTGCGCAAATGCGGGTTATGGAGTATGTCGTTCATCGTTTCTCTGTTTTCACTATTATGATAGACAAGCAGGCGAAAGGTTTAATCGCCTTGCTGAAAAAATTGCTCAATTTTTTTTACGGCTATGTGGTAGGATGTCTTCAGGGCACCCACGCTTGTTTCGAGAATCTCGCTCATTTCTTCATATTTCATCTCGTCGAAGTATTTCATGTTGAACACTATGCGCTGCTTGTCGGGCAAAGTGGCTATGGCTCTTTGCAACTTGGCCTGCAGCTCGTCGCCATCGAAATAAGCATCGGCCAAGAGGCTCTGCTCAAGGTCGGCATCGGCCAACGAAACCTGATTTTTCTGCTTCGACAGGAAGGCCAGCGCTTCGTTAATGCCTATGCGATAGAGCCAAGTGCTCACCTTCGACTCACCCTTAAAACTATCGAGAGCTGCCCATGCTTTCATGAAGGTTTCCTGAACCACATCGTCGGCATCGTCGTGATATTGCACCAAACGACGCACTTGCCTATAGAGCACAGGCCCATAGCTTTTCACCACTTCGCTGAAGGCCTCGGCGCGTGTGGCTGGATTCTGTAGTCGTTGTTGGAGTGTGTCCACTTTGATGCAAGAAAAAACGGAACGTTTAGCACATTCCGTTGGTTGATTGTTGATAAACGCGCGTTAGAGCACCGAAACTTTCCGTACCACCTTGCCGACTTTCACTATATAGCAGCCTCTTGAAAGGTTGAAGTCGAAAGTTTCATCGGCCGAAGCGATTTTCTCGCTGGCTATCTTTTTGCCCGTAACGCTAAACACCTCTACTATTTGTCCAGCTGCGTTTTGCACGTTTACGGAGCCGTTTTTCACCGTGATTCTTACCGATGTAATAGGCTCTGCTGCCATGGACATGTCTTCAACCGATGACTCTGTAGCGCTAATCTGAAGAGCTGGCACAAACGCAAGCAGGAACATGAGGATGATATGGAGTAAAGATTTCTTCATAGGCTCTTTCAAAGCATAAATATCGTAGGTACACTTTTCTATGTGTGGCAAAAATAGAAAAGTTTTTTGAAGAAAAAAAATTTTGAGCTTTTTTTTTGAAAGTATTAACATTCTAGGGGGCTCTTTGCTCTAAATCGCTGAAAAGACTTGAGCCAACTGTTAAAATTATCGCCGCGATAGTTAAAACTATTGCGGCGATAATTTTCTGGAAAAGGCAGGTCATTCCAGCTGCATATGGAACGCAAACTTTTACATCCGACACTACTCTTCGAAACGCCCCTTCCAAAATCGTTGCATGCGCTCGCGCAGTTTGGCCTCGGCTGCATTGTCGGCCGGCATCCAGAACCGCGATTCTTGAAGAGCCTCTGGCAAATACTGCTGTGCGGCAAAATGCTCCGGATAGTCGTGAGGATAAACATATCCTTCGTGATAGCCCAGTTGCTTCATGAGTTCAGTGGGTGCATTGCGCAGATGCAGAGGAATCGGAAGGTTTCCGGATCGCTTCACCTCGGCAATGGCTCCGTCTATGCCCTTGTAGGCGCTGTTGGACTTCGGGCTTGTGGCCAAATAGACCGTAGCCTCTGCCAAAGGAATGCGCCCCTCGGGCCAGCCTATCTTTTGAACGGCATCGAAGGTGGCATTGGCAAGCAGCAGGGCGTTGGGATTGGCCAGACCAATGTCTTCGGCAGCCGAAATGATGAGTCGGCGGGCTATAAACTTGGGGTCCTCCCCACCCTCGACCATGCGGGCCAGCCAATAGAGTGCGGCATCGGGATCGCTTCCGCGTATTGACTTTATGTAGGCCGAAATGATGTCGTAGTGCATCTCGCCATCTTTATCGTAGGCCATAGGGTTCTGCTGCAGGCGCTCGGTCACGATGTCGTTGGATATCACGATGGTTTCGCCCTCGGGTGTTGCATTGGCCACAAGGTCGACAATGTTAAGCAACTTTCGCGCATCGCCTCCGCTATAGCGCAACAAGGCATCAGTTTCATTCACTTCCACTTTGCGTTGGCTCAGATAGATATCTTCCGAGATGGCTCGCTGCAGGAGCTGGAGCAAATCCTCTGGCTTCAAGCTTTGGAGCACATAAACCTGGCAGCGTGAAAGCAGCGGACGAATGACCTCGAACGAGGGATTTTCTGTGGTGGCACCTATGAGCGTAACGACGCCACTTTCAACGGCCGACAGAAGAGAATCTTGTTGCGACTTTGAGAAACGATGAATTTCGTCGATAAAGAGGATGGGGCTCACCTTCCCGAAAAATTGCTGCTTACGCGCACTCTCAATGACCTCGCGCACTTCCTTCACACCGCTTGTTACGGCACTGAGCGTGTAGAAAGGAGTGTCAAGGCGGTTGGCAATGATTTTGGCAAGGGTGGTTTTCCCTACTCCCGGCGGACCCCACAGGATAAACGAAGTGACGTGTCCCGATTCTATCATGCCACGAAGCACGGCATTGGGGCCCACAAGATGTTTCTGGCCTATGTATTCATCGAGCGTGCGAGGTCGCAATCTTTCTGCAAGTGGTGTCATGAGTATTGTGGGTTTTATTTTTCTTGTTCGAGTTTACAAAATAACCATTGGCCTCAGCTCAGTTCGGAGAGTTCAAGCCAGCGCATGGATTTCGTGTCTAATTCATCGGAAAGCTGAGGGAGTCGCTTGCTCATGCTCACTATTTCGTCGACCGAAGCCGTTCCTGCACTCAGCATCGTTTCTATCTGTTTCTTCTCGGCCTCGAGGGCGTCAATTTCGGCTTCGAGTTGCTCCATCTCACACTTTTCTTTATACGAGAGACGGCGCACCTTTTCCTCACGCGGCTTTACTGTAGCTTTTGGTTTGGAATCTTTTGGCGTCTTTGCGGGCTGTTGCCGCATTTCTTGATAGAGACGATACTGTGAATAGGTGCCAGGAAAATCATCTACCACGCCGTCGCCCTGAAAGACGAGGATGTGGTCCACCACACGGTCCATGAAATAGCGGTCGTGGCTTACAACAATTACACACCCTTTGAAATCAACCAAATACTCTTCGAGAATTTGCAACGTAGCAATATCCAGGTCGTTGGTTGGCTCATCGAGGATCAAGAAATTGGGAGCCTGCATTAACACTGTGCACAGATACAATCGCCGAAGCTCTCCACCCGAGAGTTTATAAACGTAGTCCTGCTGTCGAGCCGGTGGAAACAGGAAATGGGAAAGAAACTGCATCGCCGTGAGACGCCGACCTCCACCGATATCCACCGTTTCGGCAATCTCGCGAACGGCATCTATCACTTTTTGCTTGGGGCTAAACAGCAATCCTTCCTGCGAATAATAGCCGAAACGCACAGTCTCACCCACCACAATGCGACCTTCGTCGGGCTTAACCAAACCTAAGAGCATCTTTATAAAGGTGGTTTTTCCCGTGCCGTTGTTTCCCACGATGCCCATCTTCTCGTAGCGCGAAAAGTTGTAGTAGAAATCTTTAAGGATGACCTTAGGGCTGCGACCCAACTCGGCAAAAGCTTTCGACACATACTGCACTTCGAAAATCTTTGAGCCGATATATCCTCCCTTTACCACCAATCGTGCTTGCTGTTGCTCCACCCTGCGATGCGCCAAGGCTTCTATTTCGGCAAAGGCTTCTTTTCGAAATCGCGCCTTTCCGCTTCGAGCCTGCGGCGTGCTTCTCATCCATTCAAGTTCGCGGCGATAGGTGTTGTTGCTACGCTGAATGTTTGCAGTCAGAGCCGCTATGCGCTCAGAGCGTTTTTCCAAATAATACTCATAGTTACCCTCGTAGGCATAGAGCCGCTTGTCGTCTATTTCAATGATACGTTCGCACACCCTGTCGAGGAAATACCGGTCGTGAGTGACGATGAAGAGAGACTTCACCTGCCTTTGCAAATATTTTTCGAGCCATTCAATCATCTCAAGGTCAAGATGATTGGTGGGCTCGTCGAGGATCAGCAAATCGGGCTGAGCCAACAGTGCGTTCGCCAACGTCAGTCGTTTGAGCTGCCCGCCCGATAGATTTCCTACGAGCTGCTCAAAATCCGTAATCTTTAGCTTAGAAAGGACTTCCTTGGCTTGCTGCTCAAGATTCCAGGCCTGCCGCACATCCATCTCAGCCATTATAGCGTCGAGCTCGGGGTTTCCAGGAGTCTGCAGACAGCGCTCATAGCGGGAAATCAAACCAGCCAAATCGCCAGCACGGCTCAGACAGGCATCCAAAACCGTAAGCGATGCGTCGACATGCGGCATCTGTTCAAGATAGGCCACACGTAGGTCGCGACGAAAAACGATTTCGCCTTCATCATAATCTTCATCGCCGCAAAGAATGTTGAGAAGAGTTGATTTTCCGGCACCATTGCGCGCAATGAGACCCACCTTCTGCCTTTCGCCTATAGAGAACGAAATGTCTTCAAACAAGACAAGGTCACCAATGCGCTTCGTCAGATTTCTAACGTCGAGAAAAGGAGTCACGACCGTGAGTATAATTTATGCTTGCTTATATATAAATTATGGAGTGGTTATGAATTGATGGCCACCAGCAGTTCCTCGTTGTTTTGAGTGCTCTCCAGCTGCTTCTGCATGTCGTTCATGGCTTCAACAGGGTTCATGTCGGCAAGGCGCTTGCGCAATGCGTGAATACGATTGAGCGTATATTGATCGTGAAGCAGCTCGTCGCGTCGCGTGCTTGACGCCACAAGATTGACTGCAGGGAATATACGCTTGTTGGAAAGGGCACGATCGAGTTGAAGCTCCATATTACCGGTTCCTTTGAACTCTTCGAAAATCACTTCGTCCATCTTGGAGCCTGTGTCAATAAGGGCAGTGGCAATGATCGTGAGCGAGCCGCCGCCTTCAATGTTGCGCGCTGCACCAAAAAAGCGCTTTGGTTTTTGCAAGGCATTGGCATCGACACCGCCGGTCAACACTTTTCCTGAGGCTGGGGCCACGGTGTTGTAGGCTCTGGCCAAACGTGTAATCGAATCGAGGAATATCACTACATCATGGCCGCATTCTACCATTCGCTTAGCTTTTTCGAGCACAATGTTGGCTATCTTTACATGATGGGCCGCAGGCTCATCGAACGTGGAAGCTATCACTTCGGCTTTTACCGTGCGGGCCATGTCGGTCACCTCCTCTGGACGCTCGTCAATGAGCAACATCATGAGATAGGTATTGGGATGATGCTCGGCTATCGCGTTGGCAATATCTTTCATAAGCATGGTCTTGCCCGTTTTGGGCTGGGCTACTATGAGCGCACGCTGACCTTTGCCGATGGGTGCAAACAGGTCGACAATGCGCCGCGAATAACTGTCGTTTCGTCCGCTACATAGTTGAAACTTTTCTTCGGGAAAGAGCGGAGTGAGATGCTCAAAGGCTATACGGTCGCGGGTGGCTGAGGGATCAAGTCCGTTAATGGTCTTCACCTCGAGTATGGTGAAGAACTTTTCGCCCTCACGGGGAATACGTACCACACATTCCACTACATCTCCGGCTTTCAGGGAATATGTACGTATTTGGTTGGGGGCCACATATATGTCATCGGGCGAAGAGAGGTAGTTGTAATCAGACGAACGCAGGAACCCAAAACCATCGGGCATAACCTCGAGCACACCTTGAGCTACAATTGTAGCCTCGGGCGACTGCAAGATGGCAGCGAGCGACGAGCCTGAATTTTTAGGAGCGGCAATCGGTGAGACTGCGGCAGGGTCAGCTGCATTCACATCCCCTGTCTGCATGTTAGGATCGTCGCGGAAACGACGGAACTTTTGGCGCGGTGCCACGTCAACGGGACCTATTTCGAATGTGTCGAGCACAGGTATATCGTGCACAATGATGAAATTGCTGTCAACGGGCTTTATCACTCCTTGAGCGGCCAGTGTCTCTAATGTGGGGGCCGACGATGTTTTTTCTTCTTTATGTGTCACTACGGTTTCCGAATCAGTCTGTTCAGGCTGAGAGACTGCAGATTCTGATACAGAGGCTGCTTTTTCCTCTATCTGCTGGCTGATAAATTCAGGCAGGTCTTCGTCGCCCGAAACTGGTTTTTCCTCTCCAGCAGTATTGTTCAAAGCTTTCATAACTTCAGCTTCTGCCTCCTGGCGCGCAGCTATTTCGGCCTTCGAGGGACGTCCACGTTTGCGCTTGGGCACCTCGGCTACGGCGGCGGCCTGAAGGGCCGGTTCCTCGGGCTGTTCAGTTGTGTGTATCGGGGTGGCCACGCTACTTGCCGACTGCGAGATGCGCGGCCTGCGACGCTTTGGCGCAACGGTTTGCTCCGAAACTTTGTTGCCGGCTTGTTCGGCCTGTTTGTCGAGGATGGAGTAAATAAGTTCTTGCCGATCGTCACTGTGGACTTCTTTCAATGATAATTCGGAAGCAATTTGCTGTAATTGCTCCACTTCGAGCGCCTGAAGCTGCCCTATAGTAAATTTTTCCATGTTTGAGATTGTTGACTTATAGATAGTAACCACTTTTCTTGCTACGCACAATATGGCTCAGTATATGCACACCAAACTGTGACGAAGCGTCACTTTGTAACACTTGCTACATGCTAAACAAAAGTGGAGTGGCTTTGAAATTGATGGATGGGCTTGCCACAGATGGTAAACCCTTCGTTTCGACTGCAAAATTAAGCATTTAGAACCATTACTCAAAAGAAAAACCACTTTTTTTAGGTTTTGCCTAAATAAAATGGCTAACTTGGAGAAAGAGTTGGCTCGATAGTTTTAAGAATTGGCTCAATAGTAGAAAATAATGACGACTCTGCAAAGTGTATGCAATGACTCGCTTGCCGTCTGTCAGTCATCTTCTTTAGGATTGGAGGCTTTAATGATATCGAATAATGTGCTGAAAAAACCTACGAACGAGCGAGAAAAACTCAAAATCCCGCGCTTTGCGAACATTAAGGCTTTCGCAGCATATATAGGCGCAACATCAAAGGCTTTTATCGCGTAATTTTCAACGTCTACTGAAACACCTTCCGTCCACTGCCTCCAACAATGGCGGACGAGCAACGGGAGTCCTATGCCTACGGTTGTATAGAGCAGCCAAAAGCCATCCCATGGAGAGCCCTCGTGAACTACTGGATGTGAGCCCACGTAATGCCACGGAAGTCCATAGGCTGCGACTTTAATAGCGCTCACAAGCTTGAATGCAGCAAAGTGGAAAGCAAAAATATAAAGCGTGTGGTTGCCTATGTAGACGACACAATTCTTAAAGCGGCCATCACGCGCATCAA
Organism: uncultured Bacteroidales bacterium; assembly: GCA_902796835.1. Taxonomy (GTDB): domain Bacteria; phylum Bacteroidota; class Bacteroidia; order Bacteroidales; family Bacteroidaceae; genus Alloprevotella. The sequence goes on along the minus strand of CADBQP010000048.1, from coordinate 31,801 downwards.
GCACCGCAGCAGCTTGATAGAGAAGGCCGAAACCAAGGCTTCCCGTGAGGAGCAAACTTAAGAATTGCCAGAAATTAGCGTTGAAAGTCACACTTACTGGATAAAATATGGTGAATACTACTAACAACAAAGCCGCCACGAGCGAGAACTTCCACGACATCAAGTTTATCAAACGCTCCTCATACTGCCTAAAGAGGAAACCTATACTCATAAATGCCATGCCCACCAACTCACGATAGCCACCTTGTGCCACACTCGTCATCTTCAGATTTTCGAAAAGCTTCCACGAGGTCAAAACTATGGTCAGCGCCAGAATTCCCCAAGCCAGCTGCGCGTCAGTAGCCTTTCTGAAAACTTTCTTTGAAAGTTTGAAAAGCAGCAAAAAGGCTATGCTCACAAGGAACAGCGCCCTGAAGAACCAGAAAGTGCCAGAAAGGAATTCTTCGTAGCCAGACATGTTAAACACCACGCTCCACAGACGCTGGCTGAAAGCATGCCACGTGTAGGGATGCAACACTCCGCCAGCCGAATTGCCAATCTCCTCACTTAAAATGCCCAAAGGGAACAACAGATTATGAATGAGCAAAAAGAATACACTCCACACAACGAACGGTTTGTAGAGTCCCTTAAAGCGCCGCACAACGAATGCCCAAGCATCGCCGAGATACTTGGTATGAAAGAAGTAGCCCGAACAAATGAAGAACACCGGGATCATGAAAAGTCCGAGGAAACGGCCCACGTAGGGAATGGTACAACTATGATATACCACCACGGCAATAATAGCCACGGCCTTTATTATAGAGAAGTTTGTCTTCATCATACCAAGGAGCAGATATTTTTAACGATTAAACCTCCAGCCAAAACAAGGCTTAGACGAAAGGCGTCAGAATCTGAAAGAACCAACACTGAAAACGCCGCCACCACGACCGTTTACGCCACAGCTCTGGCGTCAGTTTGTAGCAGCGTCCCTGGCTGTCGTCGCTGAAAATAGAGATAAGCGCCTCCGTAGTAGGAACATCGTCCACAAGCAAATTACACTCGTAATCGTACTGCAAACTACGGCTATTCAAATTTGCAGAACCCACAAAACAGAAAGAACTGTCCACCATCATAATTTTACTGTGGTGAAAGCCGCCTGTATATACGTGAATCGTCGCACCTTTCTTCATGAGACGGTGAGCTTCGTGCTCCACAATACGCGGCGTAATAGGAATATCGCTCTTTTCCGATATCATTACTTGAACATCTACGCCACGCCGCAATGCCTTTCGCAAAGCCCTGCGAATTTTTCTATTGAGGGTAAAGTAAGGATTAATGATTAAAATTTGCCGCTGGGCCGCATTGATAGACTCCACAAAGGTTTCGCGCATAATGGCGGGCGTTTCGTCGGGAACGCGGTCGACAACACCCACACTCTTACGCCCAGCCGACACACAAGTGTCGGGCTTAAGCCCCTCAAAATACTGACGCGCATCCTTGAAACCAGGATATAAATGCGGACCACTCACCTCCTGCCGTGAAATACGGTTCCAGAACTTCACAAAAATAGCCTGCAACTGACCAACGACGTCGCCTTCTACACGACAGTGTATGTCACGCCAATCACCAAACTCAGTCTTACCTTTAATGTAATAGTCGGCAACATTCATGCCCCCAGTATAGGCTACCAAACCATCAATTACCACGATCTTTCGGTGGTCGCGCTTAAAGGCATGGTTAATCCATGGAAAGCGCACAGGGTCGAATTCATAAATCTCTATGCCTCGGGCTCTCAAGGTGTCGAGATGGCGGAGCAAAAGGGGGCGATTGTTTGAAGAGTTACCGAAGCCGTCGAAAATGGCACGCACTTTCACACCACGCTTCACACAGTCGGACAACAAACCGAAGAGCAGGGCCGAAATACTGTCGTTCCGAAAATTAAAATACTCTAAATGGACTGTACTCTTGGCTTGCTTGACGGCACTGAACAGGTCGTCGAACTTTTCCTGTCCGTTCTTAAAGAACACAACCCGGTTATTGTCGGTGAATTTCACGCCATAGTCACGCTGAAGAAAGGCCACTACGCTCGAATCGGAAGGCAAGGGCGAAGCACTGAGCGCATTGGGAAGAAAAAGAAGTGCCAGCAAAAACACAAAACTCAGCATTTGGCACTTCGATTGGCTCATAAATGAATGCAGCAACAAACTCATCAACTTATAAAAGGGTGCTAAACGAGTCAACTATTCCGAGCAAATGTTTTTGCTCGTCTACCACTATTACTGCATGTATTTTGTTAGCATGCAGAATGCGATCTATTTCTGCAACACGCATATCTGGTGCTACGCACTTCGGGTTTCGCGTCATCACATCCGCTGCTCGCAGGTCGAAGAACCGCTCCTTGTTTTGCACCATGGCTCGACGCAGGTCGCCATCTGTAATGATTCCCACCACTTCATCGTTTTCTACTACCACACACAGGCCGAGTCGGCCGTCGCTCATGTGGAAGAGGGCGTCGGCAAGCATCATTGTGGGGCCGATTACAGGCAGGTCTTTTTGGTGCATCACGTCTGAGGCTTTTGTGAGCAGACGCTTTCCCAGCGCACCGCCGGGATGGAATTGCGCGAAGTCGGCCTCTTCAAAATGGCGTGCTTCCATCAACGCACAAGCCAGGGCATCGCCCATGGCGAGTGTGGCCGTGGTCGAAGACGTGGGTGCCAGGTCGAGCGGACAGGCCTCATGTTCCACAGCAACGTTGAGATGTGCTGTGGAATATTGTGCAAGAAGCGAGTCAGGATGGCCCGACATTCCGATGATGGGTATTTTGTGTGACATGAGATAGGGCAGAAATCGCAATAGTTCGTCGGTCTGCCCGCTGTTTGAGATGGCAATCACTACATCGTCGGCAGTGATTACTCCCAAATCGCCGTGGAATACATCAAGCGGGTTGACGAAAAAACTGGGTGTGCCTGTCGATGAAAGCGTAGCGGCGATTTTGGCTCCGATATGGCCACTCTTTCCCACGCCTGTGACGATTACTTTTCCGTGGCAGTTCAGTATCGTATTTACCGCAGTATCAAACGATTCATCAATCTTATTAATTAATCCCTCCAAGGCTGCTGCTTCGTCGTGCAGACATTGTATGGCTATCTCTGTATACTTACTCATAAGCGTATTGTCGCTATCTTTTAAAGCAGGCTCTCGATGAGGCTTGCCAGATTGGTCAATGGTAACATGTTAGGGCCGTCGCTTAATGCATTGTCGGGGTCGGGATGTGTTTCAAAGAAGAACGCATTGGCACCAAAGGCTTTAGCGGCATGAGCCATTGAGGGTACAAACCTTCGGTCGCCTCCAGTTTTTCCTCCGGCCGCTCCGGGACGCTGCACACTGTGGGTGCAATCCATCATGACGCGAGGCACGATTTCGAGCATGTCGGGAATGTTTCTGAAGTCGACGACGAGATTATTATACCCAAACACATTGCCGCGCTCGGTGAGCCAGATGTCGGCGGCGCCCGATTCTCTGCACTTTTCAACAGGGAACCGCATGTCAGCGCCCGAGAGAAATTGTGCTTTCTTTATGTTCACAATTCGCCCCGTTTTTGCAGCAGCCACCAAAAGGTCTGTTTGCCGACAGAGGAAGGCCGGGATTTGCAACACATCGGCAACCTGAGCCACCAGTGGGGCCTGACAACTTTCATGTATGTCGGTCAAGACGGGCAGCCCGTAGCGTTCCTTCACATCATTGAGCATCGTTAGGCCGCGTTCCAAGCCTGGACCGCGAAACGAGCTGAGCGAAGTTCGGTTGGCCTTGTCGAACGAGGACTTAAAGTAGATTTCCACACCCAACGACGATTTAACACGCGCCACTTCGGCAGCAACCTCGTCGATAAGCGCTGCCGACTCTATGACACATGGACCTGCCACAAAAAGCGGAGCCAGGGCTGATTTGTTAGTCATATTTATTCAATTTACGCGCAAAGATAGTGAAAAGTGAGGCTATCGAGCTACAAACTGCGTTTTTTTTCGTATAAACAAGCGTATTTGTCGTAAAAACTATCCGCGCAACATTTGCTTCTGTTGAGCCAATAGTCTAACCTAATGGCTCAACTCTTCTTATTATGTGTCCATGTGTTCGGGCGCTTGGCTGTCGGGGATGCCGAAATGTTTAAGCAGAGTTCCCATATGGCACGAAAAGGTGTACAAGATGCACTTTTCGCAGAATTTGCTTTGAAATATCGCCCACTAAAAGTACCTTTGCAAGGAAGTTTATACGGAACGATAATAATTATGAAACTCAGAGCCATTATTTTGTCAGGCATACTTCTTGTCACCTGCCACATGGCGGCACAAGATGTGATGCGCCGCGAAAAAGACGGAACATACGTAATTAACACCACCACCCTGGCGGCCGATGTCATGGGCTTCCGTGACGCCACGCCCGTGGAGATTTACATTAAAAACGATATTATTCAAAAAATCGTTATTCTGAACAATCAAGACGGGCCAAAATACATTGCCGAAGTGAAGCGGGGGTTGCTTCCCAAGTTTATAGGAAAATCGGCAAAAAAGCTGAAGGCCACAAAAGTGGACGCTGTCACTGGCGCCACCTTTTCGTCGAACGCCATCAAAGAGAATGTGCAACGCGGTCTGCTTTACTATAAAAAACATAAGAAGTGAAGCTTATCACGCCAGTTCAGCTACCCGAAGCGGGCCTTGAGTTGCGCCCCGCATCGCGCTGTATGGCCTTGGGGTCGTGCTTTGCCGAGCACGTTGGTAGCCTCATGGCCGAATCGGGACTGCAAACCGATGTCAACCCATTTGGGGTGCTCTATAATCCTGAGAGCATACGCACTTCGCTCAGTATTCTGATGTACGGGCAATACGACGAAAAACACATTTTCAAAGGGCGCGACGGGCTGTGGCACTCATGGATGCACAGCGGCGCCTTCAGCGCTGCAAGCAAAGAGGAGGTAAAAAAGAAAATATGGGAACGGCTACAGGGCAGCGCCGCCAACCTGAAAACAACCGACCTGCTGCTCATCACATTCGGCACAAACAGGGCATATAGACTGCGAGACAATGAACTCTCAGACGATGAAAAGAAAAATGTAGTGGCCAATTGCCACAAAGAACCGGCTTCGCGTTTTGAAGAGATTGAGCTTCGCCACGATGAAATTGCTGAATCATGGCTAAAGACTTTGGAACTGCTACCTTCACACACAAGAGTGGTTTTCACGGTGAGCCCATATCGCTATGCTAAATACGGTTTTCACGAAAGCCAACTGGCTAAAGCCACCCTGTTGCTTGCCATCGACCATATTTGCCGCCGCTATAAAAATGCCACCTACTTTCCGGCCTATGAGATTGTCGTCGACGAATTGCGCGACTACCGCTTCTATGATGCCGACATGCTCCACCCTTCGCCACAGGCTGTAGACTATGTTTGGGAGCGCTTCAAGGAATGGACCTTTGCGCCCGATACATTTACCTTTGCCAGGGAATGGGAAGCCGCGACCAAGCTCCTCTGCCATCGCCCTTTGCACAAGGATGACGAAGTGGCGAAAGAACTGCACCGACGCGCCAGCGAAAAACTCAACGAACTTCGCAAGAAATGGCATCTCTACACTTAGAAAAACACCATACGACATAGCATATAAACACAAAGACATGCAATATACCTCCATAGACATAGCAAAAATTATAAACGCCGAAATAAAAGGCGGTGCCGATAAAGTTGTGAATTGGCTGCTCACCGACAGCCGCTCGCTTGCTTTTCCTGAAACCACGGCATTCTTTGCCCTCACTTCCGCCTCTGGCGATGGGCACAAATACATTCCAGATCTCTACAAGCGCGGCGTAAGAAGCTTCATCGTGAGCCAGCTACCTGCCAACTACACTACCGATTTTTCCGAAGCCACATTTCTGAAGGTGGAAAACACACTCGCTGCGCTCCAAAGGCTGGCAAAATTCCACCGCGAGCAATTTAGAATACCAGTAGTGGGAATAACGGGCTCGAACGGAAAGACCTTGGTGAAGGAGTGGCTCTACAATCTGACAGGAAGTGCCAAGCGTGTGGTGCGTTCGCCACGTTCCTACAACTCCCAGATAGGAGTGCCTCTCTCGGTGAGCATGCTCAACGAACACACCGAAATTGGAATTTTTGAAGCTGGCATTTCAAGAAGCGGAGAAATGCAAGCGCTCGAAGAAATCATACAACCCACCATAGGTATTCTGACAAACATCGGGGCAGCTCATCAAGAGAATTTTTCCTCGCTGAGCGAAAAGTGTGAAGAGAAACTCAAACTTTTTTCAAAATGCCGAACAATTATATATGATGCCGACGACACGCTGATTGCCTCCTGCATGGAAAAGTTGCCACAAGGAGTGGAGCGCCTGGGATGGTCGCGAACAAAAACTTCTGCCCCACTCAGGGCTAACATCTCAAACAAAAACGAAACCAGCACCACGCTTCACTACATTTTCGAGGGGAAAGAGGGCACTTATACCATTCCATTTACAGACGAAGCGTCGGCTTGGAATTCCGTACACTGCCTTGCAGCTGCGCTCAAGTTGGGAATAGATTCAGACCTTGTGGCCCGAAACATGGAAAAGCTGGAACCCGTGGCCATGAGGCTTGAAGTGAAGCGCGGTACAAATGGATGCACAATTATCAACGACACCTATAACAGCGACCTCACCTCGCTCGATATTGCCCTGAACTTCATGGCGCGCAGGCCTAATCCGGAAAATCACAGACGCACCTTGATTTTAAGCGACATAGACGAAAGCGGCCTCAGTCCCGACGAGCTTTATTCGAAAGTGGCCGACATGGTAAACCGACGAGGCGTTGAACGCTTCATAGGCGTGGGCCAAGAGCTCAGCCAGCAATGCGAGCGGTTTGAAATGGAGAAACATTTCTTCACAGGTAGTAAAGAATTAATAGAAAGTGGGCTTTTGCAGACCCTGCACGACGAGATTGTGCTTCTGAAAGGCTCACGTCGCTTTGGATTCGAGGAGTTAGGCGAACTGATGTCTCAGAAGGTTCACGAAACCACGCTTGAAATAAATCTTGAAGCGTTGGCGCGCAATCTGAACTACTATCGCTCAATGCTCCGGCCGCAGACTAAAATGGTGTGCATGGTCAAGGCTTCAGCCTACGGGACAGGAAGCATCGAAGTAGCCAAGACATTGCAAGATCGCGGAGTGGACTATTTGGCCGTAGCCGTGGCCGATGAGGGTGCAGACCTTAGGATGGCCGGAATTACGCGCAACATCATTATTATGAATCCAGAGATGTCCTCGTTCAACCTGCTTTTTGAATACGACCTCGAGCCCGAAGTCTACAACTTCGAACTGCTTGAGGCTCTTATTGCAGCTGCCCGAAAACACGGCATCACCAATTTTCCGATACATGTCAAAGTTGACACGGGGATGCACCGACTTGGTTTCCATCCCGACCAAGACATTGAGCCACTCATTGCTCGTCTGAAAAGCCAGCAAGCCGTAATCGTACGCTCAGTCTTTTCACATTTTGTGGGAAGCGACAGTCCTGACTTCGATGAATTCTCGACTCTGCAATTTGAGCGCTTCGACAGAGCCTCAAGTCTACTTTGCAAATCCTTCGACCACAAAATTTTGCGCCACATTTGCAATAGCGCCGGCATTGAGCGCTTTGCTGAACGCCAGCTCGACATGGTTAGGCTGGGACTCGGGCTTTATGGCATCGACCCCATAGACAACCGCACATTGAACAACGTGGCCAGCCTCAAGACCACCATTCTGCAAATTCGCAACGTGCCTGCCGGCGACAGCATCGGATATAGTCGACGCACTTTCGTGGAGAGAGACAGCCGGATTGCTGCCATTCCTATCGGATATGCAGACGGCTTGAACCGCCACTTGGGCAACAGAAATGGCTACTGCCTTGTGAACGGACAGCAGGCGCAGTATGTGGGAAACATCTGCATGGATGTGTGCATGATCGACGTAACCGACATTCCTTGTCGTGAGGGTGACACGGTCGAAATCTTTGGCGATCGACTGCCTGTGGCCGTGCTAAGCGACAAACTCGACACGATTCCTTACGAAATTCTCACGGGAATCAGCGAGCGTGTGAAGCGCGTTTACTTCCAAGAGTAGAAACGTACAAACATACACAATATATAATATTATAGCGCAGACCATCTAAACGCAACCAACCATGATAAACGATTTATTGACATTTCTCGACGCTTCGCCCGTCAACTTTCTGGCCACTCGCCAAATAGCCGAGCGGCTAAGCCAAGCTGGTTTTCAACATCTTGACACTCGCGAGCCACTTGGCGACATAAAGGCTGGCTCCCGCTTCTACGTTACAAAAAACGACTCATCTATCTTTGCCTTCCAAATAGGCAGAAAGCCGCTTGCCGAGGTCGGTTTTAAAATGATTTGCGCCCATTGCGATTCTCCCACTTTTCGCATTAAACCCAACGCCGAAATCAGATGCGAGGGTGGCATTGTGAAACTCAACACTGAGGTTTATGGTGGCCCCATCATGAGTACGTGGTTCGACCGCCCGCTGACGTTGGCTGGACGTGTCATTCTTAGAGGCCGCAACGAGATGTCGCCCGAAACAGTGCTCATACATTTCAAGGAACATCCGCTCTTGCAAATCAGCAACTTGGCCATTCACTTCAACAGGCAGGTGAACGATGGGGTGAAGCTGAGCAAACAAAAGGACATGCTGCCCATATTAGGCATTATCAACGACAAGCTGGAAACAGATGGTCTGCTGATTAAGCTCATTGTGGAGGAAGTGTCGAAACAACGCCCCGTAAAGGCTTCGGACATCCTCGATTTCGACCTCTACCTGGCCGATGCGACACCAGCCTGCACTTTTGGGATGCACAACGAATTCATTTCGTCGGGCCGACTCGACGACTTGTCAATGTGCTTTGCAGGATTAGAAGCCTTGCTGGCCACACCCAACGAGACAGACAGCACAAAAGTGCTGGCCATTTTCGACAATGAGGAAACGGGCTCGCAGACGAAACAAGGAGCCGGCAGCCCGTTTTTGGCACACATGCTCAAGCGCATAGCCCTGGCCCAAAGCGGAACTGAAGAGGCTTACTATCAGGCCGTGGAACGCGCTTTCATGATTTCGGCCGACAATGCCCACGCTTGGCATCCCAACTATTCCGAAAAATACGACCCCACCAATCATCCCTGTCTCGGAGGAGGGCCCGTCATCAAGTTCAACGCTGCACAAAAATATGCCAGCGATGCCGTTTCGGCAGCCATCTTTGCCGAGATATGCAAGGAAGCCGAAGTGCCATGCCAGCGATTCGTAAACCATAGCGACGTGGCAGGCGGCAGCACATTGGGAAACATTCTTGCCTCAACTATCCCTGTTTGCGGAGTTGACATGGGCAATGCCATTCTGGCCATGCACAGCTGTCGGGAAACGGGCAGTGTGGCCGACCACGAGTATTGCGTGAAAGCTTTCACGCAGTTCTGGAAGAAATAAATCGGCCCTATTCTTGCTGAAACCAACTCACGAAATTAAAGGGTTCTCGCTAAGAAAAACTATCGCCGAACTTTTTAAAATTATCTCCGAGCTAGTTGAAATTAGCTCGGAGATAATTTTTTCTGTCAAGCCAGTAGTTTCAGTCACCACTTCGACTGGAAAAGATGTGGGAAAGTTCCTATCTGCTACGGTGTATCAGAAAAATGGTCGGCACCTTATGAATATCAGGCAATCCTTCCTTACTCCACTGCGCCACCGACTTTGTGCGAATAAACTCAACACTCGTAGTTATTCCGGCTGCTATGCAGAGCATTGTTTGCGGACTGCATGCTTTCAGGAGGTCGCGAAAAAGTTTTTCGTTGCGGAAAGGAGTTTCAATGAACAACTGAGTCTGGCCTTCACTAAGGCTGCGCGCTTCAAGTTGCTTTATTCGCTTTGCACGTTGCGCCTCGTCGATGGGCAAATAGCCGTTAAAGGCAAAACTCTGGCCATTGAATCCTGCTGCCATCACAGCTAAAAGTATGCTTGATGGACCCACAAGGGGCACCACGCGCAATCCCTCACGCTGAGCTTGCGCCACAAGCAACGCACCCGGGTCGGCCACTGCCGGGCAGCCTGCCTCGCTGAGCAATCCCACGCTTTCGCCTTGACGCAAAGGGGACAGATAGGACGAAAAAAGACTTTCATCCGCATGCTTCCCCATAGGATAAAACGTAAGGCTATCTATGTCGATTGACTTATCGACTTGCTTAAGAAAACGCCGGGCGGTGCGCAACTCTTCTACCACAAAATGACGCAGCCCAAGAATAATGTGGCGATTATACGCGGGCAAAACCTGCGATATAGGCGTGTTGCCCAACGTGACAGGTATCAAATAGAGAGCAGCAGGGACGTCTTGCTGAAGATCGGACATAATAGAAATATTAGATAATGATCAGAAACTAAGAAGGTCGAGTTCGTTAAGAAAAACGAGGACAATGCCCACAGGACAAAACCACTTTATGGCAAAAACGAGCAACTTAAAAAGCGCGAACGACTTTGTGCCGCGATTGGTCATCTCGCTGAGCAAAATCTGCTTTGACAAACGCCATCCGGCAAACAATGTAATAAAGAGCCCGCCCATTGGCAGCAACCACTTTGCCGTTACATAATCAAAGGCATCAAAAAGACTCATTTCTCCAATGGTCAACTCGGGCACCGCTCCTATAGACAACGCACATAAAACGCCTATGGATCCGCAAAGACAACTCACTACGGTAGCCGCCTTACGCCTCGACCACTCAAAAGACTCAACCAAATATGAAGTAACGGCTTCGTGAATGCTTATGGTACTGGTAAGAGTGGCCACTATCAGCAACAAATAAAAAGCTAACGATACTATATAGGAAAGAATCCACAAGTCGCCAAAAACACTTTGGAATACATTTGGCAAAGCAATGAAGAGTAAAGAAGAGCCCTCAGAAGGAGCCACGCCGGCCGTGAACACAGCAGGGAAAATAAACATGCCTGCCAAAATTGCCACAAAGGTATCAATGGCGCTGATGGAGAGTGCGGATTTTCCGAGGTCAGCATCATCGTTAAAATAGGAGGCGTATGTCGTCAGAATGCCCATTCCAAGCGACAAAGAGAAGAAAGCCTGCCCCATTGCCGACAATACTACGCTTGCATCAACTTTAGAAAAGTCGGGCTTAAAGAGAAAAGCAAGACCCTCGGCAGCACCTGACATCGTAAGGGCCGAAACAACCAGAAACACCAGTATCAGGAATAAGCCTGGCATGAGCACCTTCGACCATCGCTCAATACCCTTCGAAACTCCCTGAACCACCACAAAGTGAGTGGCGGCCATAAAAAGGAACAAACACACTACGGGCTGCCAAGCACTGCTTACGAAGGAAGCAAAAAAGCTTTCATAGGCATTGCCTGCACCACTGCTCGCCATCTTGACGAAGCCGCCCGTTGCCGACTCCCATGCATAGCGCAACGTCCAACCAGCCACTACATTATAATAGCACAAAATGAGAAATGGAGTCAACACCTCGAGTCGGCCCACCCATTTCCATCGACTCCCAGGAACCAACACACTGTAGGCCCTGCCCACACTTACGTGAGCACTCCGACCTATCACGAACTCTGATATCATGACAGGAAGCCCCAAACAGACCACGCAAATAAGATATACGATCAAGAAGGCAGAGCCGCCGTGCTGACCCGTCTCGGTGGGGAAGCGCCATAAATTGCCGAGCCCCACAGCCGAACCCGCCGAGGCCAAAATCAAACCAAGCTTACTGCTAAAATTTCCACGAGAATTATTCATCTTACAAAATACAAAATATCAAAAACAAATTCCTTTCAAAAAAACGACGAATGGGTTATATATCACTTTATGACTCAGTTTCAAAAATATCAATGCGCAGAAGAAATCAACGCCACGGTCCCGGGCTGTCCCACGATATATAAAAGAATAAGAAAAAAAAGAGAACCTGCAAGGCTAAGCCCGACAGGTTCCTTTTTCTCGAGTTCTGCCTTTATCGGGCAGTCAATGTTCGAGCTTGTGCTTAGCGAAACTCTTATTTAAGCTTCGGGAGCCACTTCTTCAACAACGGAAGCAGCGCTGTCAACAACAGCAGCAGCAGAATCAACTGCAACAGCAGCGCTGTCAACAACAGCTTCTACGCTGTCTACCTCGGCGGCAGGAGCTTCAGCCTTGTTACCGCAAGATGCGAAAGAAATAGCTGCGAAAGCTACGAACATGAAAACTAACTTTTTCATTGGTTTAAGATTTTTTTAAGTTAAACAATCAATTGCTTATTAAAACGTTGCAAATGTAGTTAGTTTTTCAAATTTTGCAAGCAAAACACAAAAAAAAATCACATTTGAAATATTTTTTGAGATAATTACCGTGCATTTTGCAATCTGACATCCTTCTTTTTCGCCTGCTTGAAACAAAAAAAGCCTGTGGGACATAAAGTCCTACAGGTTTCAATTCTCTCGTATTTAGTTCGTAACTAAATCTCTCTGTGCCTACTTATTATTCAGCAACTACGGCGCTGTCTACAACAGCAGAGTCAACAACTGCGCTGTCAACAGCAACAGTGTCTACAGTGTCAACAGCAACGCTGTCAACATCGGCAGCTGCATTTTCAGTCTTGTTACCGCAAGAAGCGAAAGAGATAGCTGCGAAAGCTACGAACATGAAAACTAACTTCTTCATTTTTTTTGTTTAATTTTAATAGTAAAACAATCAATTGCCTTAAAACACTGCAAAATTACCCCCTTAAGTTTTTCATGCAAATTTACTTGACTATTATTTTTAGATTTGGTTTATTTTTTAACACAACTTATGAAAAATTGAAACTTGAGTTTGCAATTAAGGCTATTTTTGACTTTTTGGGTGGCTATGAAGCACTTCTTTTTGCCTGTTCGGCGAATTTACGTAACTTTGCAGGCATATGAATATTCTGGAGAATAAGAAGGCCCGCTACCAAACGCTGGGATGTAAACTCAACTTTGCTGAAACAAATTCGCTGCGCGATAAGATGTTGCAGCAAGGCGTGGCATTGGCAGGCGAAGGCGAGGTTGCGGATATCTGCATTGTGAACACATGCTCGGTAACTGACATGGCCGACCACAAATGCCGCCAAACCATTCATCGCATGCTTCGCGAAAATCCTGGCTGCCTCATGGTGGTTCTGGGTTGCTATGCGCAGCTGCAACCTGAGGCCATTGCTTCGTTCGAAGGTGTAGATCTTGTAATTGGCATGGAACACAAGGGGCACACCATAGAATATATAGGGAGGGCGTTAGCCAGGAAACAGCAGCAACCAGGACATGCTTGTCACGAATCGATAGCCGTGGCGAGCAAGGATATCAGGACTTTTGTGCCTTCATGCTCTCACGGCGACCGCACCCGGTATTTTTTAAAGGTTCAAGATGGTTGTAACTATTATTGCTCTTATTGCACCATTCCCATAGCTCGCGGGCGAAGCCGCAGCGGCACTGTGGCCGAGATGGTGGCCCAGGCCGAGCAGGTGGCGGCACAGGGAGGAAAGGAGATAGTTATTACGGGAGTGAATATCGGTGATTTCGGGCACGGCACGAATGAGACTTTTTTTGACCTCGTGCGCGCACTCGACAAGGTGGAGGGCATTGAGCGATATCGCATTTCGAGCATAGAACCAAACCTGCTTACTGACGATATCATTGACTTTTGTGCTTCTTCGCGGGCTTTTATGCCTCACTTCCACATACCTTTGCAGAGCGGAAGCAACGAGGTGTTGCGACTGATGCGGAGGAGGTATGACACTACTTTGTTCCGGAAGAAAATTGAGCGTGTGAAACAAGTTCGGCCCGACACATTTATTGGTGTTGACGTGATTGTGGGAACACGCGGCGAGACAGATGAGCTATTTGAAGAGTCGTTTCGCTTCATCGAAGGGCTCGACATTTCTCAACTTCATGTTTTCAGCTATTCGGAGAGGCCTGGCACTAAAGCCCTCGAGATACCTTACATCGTCTTGCCGGCCACAAAGCACGAGCGAAGCCAACGTCTGTTGGACTTGAGCGAAGTGAAACGCCTGAATCACTATCGGCAGCATATTGGCAAAAGGCGTCCCGTTTTATGGGAGCACGCAAAAAACGGAATGCCCCTGCAAGGTTTTACCGATAACTACATTAGAGTGGAGTGCAGTGGCTCACAAAACGAACTGCGCCAGGACAACATGATTACAACTGAAGTTCTTGGAGATTTTAACGAAAACCAAACTAGTTTGACCATTGAATGAATAGAATTAGGGTTAACGAATGCAGAGTGGCCGTCGTCATCCTTAACTGGAATGGCGCAGAAATGATGCGTCGCTTTCTTCCTTCTGTGATCGAAGGTTGCGGAAAGGAAGGCAAGGTGGTCGTGGCCGACAACGGCAGTAACGACGATTCGCGTGATATGCTTCACAAAGAATTTCCCAACGTGGAGGTTATAGAATTAGACAGGAACTATGGTTTTGCAGAGGGCTACAACAAAGCGCTTGACTTGGTTGAGGCCGAATTCTATTTGCTGCTCAACAGCGACGTGGAGTGTGAGACTGGCTGGCTCAGCCCCCTGCTCAGCTACATGGACTCTCACGCTGACGTAGCCGTTTGTGCGCCAAAACTATTGAGCCAAACCGAAAAAGGGATGTTCGAATATGCTGGAGCAGCCGGCGGCTTCATTGACGCCTATGGCTATCCGTTCTGCCGTGGTCGGGTGATGAGCTTTCTTGAAGCCGACCATGGGCAATATGACGAGCCACAGCGCGTTTTTTGGGCCTCGGGAGCTGCCATGATGGTGCGTTCTACCGACTGGCACGAAGCAGGCGGACTTGACGGGCGCTTTTTTGCTCACATGGAAGAAATTGACTTTTGCTGGCGCATGCGGAGCCGGGGACGCGGAGTGGCTTGTGTGCCGACTAGCAGGGTTTTCCACGTGGGTGGCGGTACGCTGGCTCAAGGCAATCCCCGAAAAACGTTTCTGAACTTTCGCAACAATTTGCTGATGCTCTACAAGAATCTTCCCGAAAGCACTCTCAGCCGAACCATGCGGGTCAGATGGTGGCTCGACTACCTCGCCGCCCTGAAGTTTCTGCTTTCTGGCAGCTGGCAGGAGTGCAAGGCTGTGGCCAAGGCACGCAAAGAGTTTAAACGCATACGCCCCGATTTTGAAACCGACCGCAAAGTGAACCTGCGAAAGGCCACAACAAACTTCATACCCGAGCAATTACACAAAAGTCTCCTTATAGAATATTATGTAAAAGGGAAAAGGCGTTTCTCTGAGATTGATTTCTGAGGGGCTTCCTTGGATATTCCAGACATGGCATGGCTGCCACAAAAAACTGTTGGCTCAACTCTCAAAAAAGTTGAGCCAACAGTTTAAACTATCTCATAGACTGAAGCTCCAAATGAGGCAACTTACTTACATACTGGCTCAAAGAATACTTTCACCTTTGTAGCTACCACGTTCTGGTCTGTCTTAATTTCCACGGCATAGGTCAACTCGTCTTCCTGTTGGGCATAGAAAAACAGATTGTCGCCGAAATAGAGCTCCTTGGAATAGGAAATTTCCACACGGCGCACACGATGGCGCTCATAATTCAGGGCCGCGGCAAAACAATCGTAGAGCGTATCGAGTGTAGCCTGCAAATAGCGAATGGAATTTACATGGCCATTGATGTCAAGGTCGCCGTAGGCTGCCTTGAGTATGCGCACGGGCTCGGTTTGTGCAACTTTTACACGCGACACAGAGCTGATGGGAATCGTGTACGGCTCGGCGGCCTTAGCTATTGCCGAATCGGCCATGTGCTCAATATCTGCCGGCTGACGTGTTTCAAGGTCGATTAGCGCCCAGATGCTGTGGGCATAGCCAAAGGGCTCACCAGCAGCGTTGGTGAGTGAAAAGAGACGGTCTGTGAACTGCCTGTATACGCGCGACACCCACGTGTTAATGCTATAATCTGCGCCAGTCTGCGGCATGTCGCCAACCTCTATAATTAGTCGCGACAACACCCAGGCGTAGTGGGATTCGGCCACGTTGCTGAAGCCGAAATCGTGTTTTGAAGCACTTAGATTGGCCACGCGGAGCAACTGATTGCCAAGCACTCCCCACGACAAATGGCCCGTTACATCCTCAGAGAAGGGCTCAACCTTAAATTGAAAATTATCCATCAGCTTTGTTTTTAATCAGTGTAACTTCATTATCATTTTTAACGCACTTCGAAAAGGCGCCGCCGCCTTTAGTGAGAAACAAAAGGCAGAAAATCATTACAAAAATACTGATTTGCGCCATAATCGAGAAAAGGAAATGGCTAAAAAACGACTCGCTCAAAAAACTTGGGGCATCGTGCCTCACAACCGCGGGAAAAATACTAAATTTGCTGCGGCTAATTATGGCATACTGGCTCTCGGGCCGTGAATTAATGCCAATCATTTGCCTCAGAAGCACCTTGTTTTCACCAAACTATTTGGATTGTTATTCATCTTAACCATGGACCAGACACTGTTGCAACGCATAAAACTCAAATATGGCATTGTGGGCAACCACGACGGGCTGAACCGCGCCATAGAGATTGCCCTGAAAATAGCTCCAGTAGACCTGAGCGTACTTATTCAGGGCGAGAATGGTGTGGGCAAGGAGATATTTCCCAAAATCATACACGACAACAGCCTTAGAAAAGGGAAACGTTATTTTGCCGTAAACTGCGGCGCCATTCCCGAGGGCACCATCGACTCCGAACTCTTTGGGCACGAAAAGGGCGCCTTCACGGGCGCCATTGAAAAACGCGAGGGATATTTTTCTGTAGCCAATGGCGGAACGTTGTTTCTCGACGAAGTGGGCGAGCTCCCGCTCTCCACTCAGGCACGCCTGCTACGAGTGCTTGAAACCGGAGAATATATTCGCGTAGGGTCCAGCGAAGTAATGAAAACCGATGTCAGAATTGTGGCAGCCACTAATGTCAACATGGAACAGGCCATTGCCAACGGCAAGTTCCGAGAAGACCTTTACTACCGCCTCAACTCAGTTTCGATTGTCATACCTCCCTTGCGTGAACGAGGCAAGGACATTGCGCTCCTCTTCAAGAAGTTTGCCCTTGAGATGAGCGAAAAATACCACATGCCGCCTATTAGGCTCAACGATGCTGCACAAGAGATGCTCATGGGCTATTCGTGGCCAGGCAACGTGCGCCAGCTTAAAAATATAGCCGAGAGCATGTCGGTTACCTCCGAAACACGCGAGATAACCCCTGACACCCTGGCAAAATACATGCCCACAGAGCAGGCTCACAGGCAGATAGTAGCCGTAGGAAACGAGCAAAAATCGGGAGGCTTCGAGAACGAACGCGAGATTCTCTATCAGATTCTCTTCGATTTGCGACGCGATGTGAACGAACTCAAAAAGGCACTAAACAACCGAACCCGCAGCAGCAACGAGTCTCACGTGCAAGAACAAAGAGCGGGCACCACACTAAAATGGGAAGAGGCCGAGAAAATTGCCCCCCTGATAGAAGCCGAAGAAATCAAGGAAGGCGAAAACGCAGAAGCCCCCCACTCCCTTGATGCCCTCGAAAAAGAACTCATAGAAAAAGTGCTCGCGCGAAACAATGGCCGCCGCAAACAAGCGGCCGCCGAACTCGGAATATCGGAGCGCACCCTCTATCGAAAGATCAAGGAATACGGTTTGGAATAAGCCCTCCACACAATATATTATATAATAAGGAATGCAACCCACCAAGACAACCCACAACTCATTGCTCAAAACGGCATTGGCTAATTTCAAGCTACTACTCCTGCTCGTGCTTCTGGCATGCACCACTGCGGCTTGCACTCCTCGATTTAGCCTGATTTCAGCCTCTATTGACTACAATCTCACCAAGAGCATTCAGATTGACAAAATTACCAACCGCGCTCCTTATGGCTGGGCGCCCATGGAAGCCATGTTCAACAACGAGTTGCAAGAACGCTTCACCACTCAAACGCGACTGAAACTCGTCAAGCGAAACGGAGATATGCACATAGCCGGCGAAATCATAGGATACGACCAATTCAACAAAGGAATAGCCAGCGACGGCTTCTCTTCGCAAGTACAACTAAAGATGACCGTCAACATACGCTTTAGCAATCCTAAAAAGAATCAGCAGTGGGAGCGCCAATTTTCGGCTACAGCGCTCTACAACTCCACCCAGCAGCTTTCAAGCGTGCAGGAAAAACTTGTGAGCGACATGATTGAAGACCTTGTTGACCAAATCTTCAATGCCACCGTAGCCGACTGGTAAAAGACAAAATCCTTTTCACATGCAAAGCATCGCATACTACACACAACACCCCCAACAACTCAATATGGAGACGCTCTACTGGCTACGGCAGCTTGTAGCTCAGCACCCGTATTTCCACACTGCACGCCTGCTTCTGCTTCGCAATCTCTTCATGATGCACGACCCTACTTTCGACGAAGAGCTTCACAGATCCGCCATACTGCTTCCAAACCGTAGCATCCTCTTTTACATGGTTGAGGGAAACAACTACAACCCCCTGCCAAGCCCCACACTCAGAGAAAGGTCACAATCGGCAAACGCACAAGGGCAGACAAATCCGATAAATATCATCGACGAATTCCTTAGCAAGTCGACACCCGAGAACAACGGCAAGAAAAATCCAGCTGTAGACCCGTCTGTTGACTACGTGGCCTACCTCATGCAAATGGAAGATGCCATCCCCGAAAGCACTGAAACAGCTGAACATCCCACACAACGGGAACAGCTGCTTGAGGACTATATAGAAAGCGAACAAGGCCGACTCAAAATCGACAAGACCGAAGATACTCCATCGCAAGAAGCTAACGAAACAACTGACGAAGCTGACGAGAGCCTCGACGACAGCTTTTTTACAGAAACACTTGCCAAAATCTACGTAAAACAAGGCCGATATGACAAGGCTCTCGAAATTATCCGCAAATTAAGTTTGATTTATCCGAAAAAAAACACTTACTTTGCAGACCAAATCCGTTTTTTAGAAAAATTGATTATAAATAACAACAAAAAGAAATAGCAACATGTATTCATTAATCGTAATTGTAGCGGTCATTGTGGCCCTGCTTCTCACTTTTATTGTGCTCATTCAGGAATCAAAAGGCGGCGGTTTGGCCTCCGGCTTTGCCTCGTCTAACCAAATCATGGGTGTGCGCAAAACCACCGACTTTATCGAAAAAGCCACATGGACACTGGCTGGCTTGCTCGTATTCCTTAGCGTGATTACCACCTACGTGATACCTCAGAACGATTCAGCAAGCGATGTAGTCACCAGCATGAAAAACGAAGCACAGACTCCCGTGCAACTTCCTGGAGCACAAACACCGCAGCAAGCACCTGCCGGTAAATAATCAGCAGTCGTTTGCACTTTCTATGACAAAGAATATCGAAAGAGGATGTGTCAAATGAGAGGCACATCCTCCTTTTTATAAGAAAAACACAGCAGCCTATGAAAATAGCAATCGTCGGAACAGGATACGTAGGCCTAGTCAGCGGAGCATGCTTTGCCGAAATGGGAGCAGACGTCACTTGCGTTGACATTGACCAAAAGAAGATTGAAAGCCTCAAGCAGGGAATCATCCCCATCTACGAACCCGGGCTTGAAGAAATGGTGATGCGCAATGTGCGCGAAGGGCGCCTTCACTTCACCACCAGCCTCAGTTCTTGTCTCAACGAGGTTGAAGCCGTCTTTAGTGCAGTGGGCACACCACCCGACGAAGACGGAAGCGCCGATCTGCGCTATGTGCTCGACGTGGCACGCGAAGTGGGACGCCACATGGAACACTACTTAGTCGTAGTAACCAAAAGCACAGTTCCCGTGGGCACGGCAAAACTCATCAAAGCCACCATCAATGAAGAACTCGAAAAGCGCGGCAAACGCATTGAATTCGACGTGGCGTCAAATCCCGAGTTTCTGAAGGAAGGCTCAACCATCAAAGATTTCATGTCGCCCGACCGCGTTGTGGTAGGCGTAGAGAGCGAACACGCCCGCAAACTCATGACGCGCCTTTACAAGCCATTTCTTCTAAACAACTTCCGCGTGATATTCACCGACATTCCCTCGGCCGAAATGATTAAATATGCTGCCAACGCCATGCTGGCCACTCGCATTTCGTTCATGAACGAGATTGCCAACCTTTGCGAACTCGTGGGCGCCGACGTCAACATGGTGCGTAAAGGCATAGGTTCCGACACACGCATCGGCTCCAAGTTTCTTTATGCAGGCTGCGGATATGGAGGTTCGTGCTTCCCAAAAGATGTTAAGGCACTAATCAAGACCGCCCAGCAAAACAATCTCGAAATGCGCCTCGTTCAAGCTGTAGAAGAAGTTAATGAACGACAAAAGGCCGTGCTCTTCAGAAAACTGAGCAAACACTTCAAAAACAATCTCCAGGGACGCACCATCTCACTGTGGGGACTCTCTTTCAAGGCCGAAACCGATGACATGCGCGAAGCCACCTCGCTCATCATTATCGACTTGCTTCATGAAGCAGGCTGCCACATTCGTGTGTTCGACCCAGTGGCCATGAACGAATGCCGCCGCCGAGTGGGCAACAAAGTGGAATATGCCACCGACATCTACAATGCCGTAGAAGGGGCTGACGCACTAATGCTGCTCACAGAATGGAAACAATTCCGCCTTCCCTCGTGGGAACGGATCATAAAAGCCATGGCACAGCCTGTGGTGCTCGACGGGCGCAATCTCTACGACCCCGAAGAAATGCGACAAGCAGGCTTCATCTACTACTCCATAGGCAGACCTTAAACCTCGCGACAACCTCTTAGGAAATCTGCGCTTTGAAAGAAATTTCACAGCGCAGATTTTTTTATATATACCCAAACATAGCTTCCAAACCAACTATGTCAAAAGACTTCTAAGGCACGTTTTTTTTAGAATAAAGGCTAAAAAAAACCAAAAGTGCGCACTCAAGAAAAAAATAATTACTTATTTTTGCCAAAACGAAGCCAAATTACCATAAAAACTCTGAAAAACATGGCTAAAATCAAAGGAGAAATTGTGGTCGACGTGAACCGTTGCAAAGGTTGCAACCTTTGCGTAGTCGCATGTCCCACTAAAACTATTGCACTCACACGTGGTGAAGTAAATCACCGAGGCTATGCCTACTGTCACGACGTGGGAGGCGCTTGTATTGGATGTGCAGCCTGCGCTACCATATGCCCGGACGGCTGCATCAGTGTATATAAAGTTAAACTATCTGACTGACAAAAGGTATGAGCAACGAAAAAGAAGTATTGCTTATGAAAGGCAACGAGGCCATAGCCCACGCTGCCATTCGATGTGGCTGCGACGGATATTTTGGCTACCCCATTACCCCGCAGTCGGAAGTGCTCGAAACACTTGCCGCACTAAAGCCCTGGGAAACCACAGGCATGGTGGTGGTTCAAGCCGAGAGCGAAGTAGCGTCCATCAACATGCTCTACGGAGGAGGCGGCACGGGCAAACGTGTCATGACTTCATCGTCAAGCCCTGGCGTAGCCTTGATGCAAGAAGGCATTGCCTACATGGCAGGAGCCGAAGTGCCCGGCCTCATCGTCAATGTGCAGCGCGGCGGTCCGGGACTTGGAACCATTCAACCCTCGCAGAGCGACTACAACCAAGCCACTCGCGGAGGAGGTAATGGCGACTACAACGTCATTGTTCTGGCCCCTAACTCCGTGCAAGAGATGGCTGATTTCGTAGACCTGGGTTTCGAACTGGCTTTCAAGTATAGAACGCCAGCCATGATTTTGTCCGACGGTGTGATTGGCCAAATGATGGAGCGCGTAGTGCTTCCACCACAAAAACCACGCCGCACCGACGAAGAAATCCTCAAAGAATGTCCTTGGGCTTCAAATGGAATGGGATTGAAACAACGCGGCTCACACTGCATCACCTCGCTCGAGCTTGATCCCGCCATCATGGAGCAGCGCAACTTGCACCTGCAAAAGAAATATGCAGAAATAAAACAAAAGGAAGTGCGCTATGAAACCTCTTTCATGGACGATGCAGAATATGCCATTGTTGCTTTTGGTTCCGCTTCGCGCATAGCCACCAAAGCCGTTGAAATGCTTCGCGAAAAAGGTGAGCGTGTAGGACTTTTCCGCCCCATCACGCTGTGGCCCTTCCCCGAAAAGGAAATCGAAGAACTGGCAACACGTGTAAAGGGCTTGCTGGTTGTCGAAATCAACGCTGGCCAAATGGTCTACGACGTGCGATTGGCCGCAAAGGGTAAAGCCATTGTCAACCACTTTGGTCGCCTGGGCGGCATTGTGCCCGATCCCGATGAAATAGTCGATGCTCTCATGAAAGTGAAAAGCGAGGCAGAAAAGGCTTAGTCCCTGCCACTACTTTTTTTGAACACAATATTAATATTATGCCCCACACGCTACGCAACGATGCCGACACCCTGGTTGAAAGGAAGCGCCAAGACCTCAGCAGAAAGCATCAAACTAAAAACAGGCTGTTCTTGCGAAATATCCTCAACGGCATTTTCATCCTTCTGAGCCTCATCTCAATAATAGGAGTCATCCTGTCGTCAGCAGGTTCGCGCGCCCTCATGGCAAGCTACATGATAGGGCTCGTGGCAATCCTCATCAAAATGGTTGAAGTGATGTTGCGAATGCCGGGCATACGAAAAGAAAACTAAAAATCAGGCACCATGACAAAAGAAGAAATCATACGCCCCGAGAATCTTGTATATGAGAAGCCTCGCCTCATGAACGACAACTATATGCACTACTGCCCTGGTTGCTCCCATGGTGTGGTACACAAGTTGGTGGCCGAGGTAATCGACGAAATGGGCATGACCGAAAAGACTATCGGCATAAGTCCCGTGGGTTGCGCCGTCTTTGCTTATAAATATATAGACATAGACTGGCAAGAGGCTGCCCACGGACGTGCACCGGCGCTGGCCACTGCATGCAAACGACTATGGCCCGACCGCCTAGTATTCACCTATCAAGGCGATGGCGACTTGGCCTGCATCGGAACGGGAGAGACCATCCACGCCCTAAACCGCGGTGAACACATCACCATCATCTTTATAAACAATGCCATCTATGGCATGACGGGCGGGCAAATGGCGCCCACCACCTTGGTAGGACAAAAAACGGCCACCTGCCCTTATGGCCGCGATCCGGAGATTCACGGCTGGCCACTTCGCATGACAGAAATTGCTGCCCAACTCGAAGGCACAAGCTATGTGACACGCCAAAGCGTCCACACCGTAGCCGCCATTCGCAAAGCAAAGGCCGCTATCCGCAAAGCCTTCGAAAATTCCATGAACGGAAAAGGCTCCAACCTTGTGGAGATTGTTTCTACCTGTTCCAGCGGATGGAAACTCTCACCCGAGAAGGCCAACCAATGGATGGAAGAGCACATGTTTGATTACTACAAGATGGGCGACTTAAAAGACGTTTAACAAGTTGCTCAAGCAAGTTAACCACATATTTCATAGACATTCTCAAAACTCATGAAACACGAAATAATCATTTCTGGCTTTGGCGGACAAGGAGTGCTCTCAATGGGAAAAATTTTAGCCTATGCTGGCCTGATGGAGGGCAAAGAAGTCACGTGGATGCCTGCTTATGGCCCCGAACAACGCGGCGGAACAGCCAACGTAACCGTCATCGTGAGCGACAAACCCATTTCCTCGCCCATTCTCAGTTCTTACGACACTGCCATCGTGCTCAATCAGCCATCGCTCGAGAAGTTTCAAGGCAAGGTGAAGCCCGGAGGCGACATCATTTTCGACAGTTTCGGAATTGCAGAGCAGCCCACTCGTTCCGATATAAACACCTGGTGCATCAATGCCATGGAAACGGCTGCTGAGCTCAAACTCATGAAGTGCTTCAACATGTTTGTATTGGGCGGACTGCTCAAACTGCATCCCATTGTTACGATAGAAAACGTGATGAAAGCTCTCCGAAAGTCGCTGCCTGAGCGCCACTGGGACCTCCTGCCCATGAACGAGCAAGCCATCCTCAAAGGAATGGAAATCATCAAAAAGGTATAAAAAAACTACTCTAAACCCCTAAAATCCAAAAACCACTCATGGCTACACGACGTCAACTCAAAAAGGCAATACATGCCATTTCCGAATCATTACTCCTCGATGCGCTGTCACTCTGCATGATTGAAGAAACCAATCAAGAGGCAGCACACCAAATTATCAATGACATCACTTCGATGGAGCAAGACTTCATTCAACGCATCAGCCATACAGAGCCGGGGTCTGTGAAACTTTTCTATAAGAAACTGGCCGAAGAATTTTTGAAAAACACGTCTGACATTGCTGAACGCATCAAAGCTCTCTGAGCAAAGCACAAAGAAATAGGCAAACAGACATGTTACAAAAGTTTTGCAAATGGCTTCTTTTCGATCACCTTGGTTGGAAAGAGGAGTATACCATAGAGCGACGCGACAAGTGCATTATCGCCGTAGCTCCCCACACGAGTAACTGGGACTTCCTGCTTGGCGAATGCTACTATGCAGCCTTGGGTCGCAGGGCACGCTTTCTTATGAAACGCGAGTGGTTTTTTTGGCCTTTAGGATGCGTACTCAAGCGCATGGGCGGCATACCTGTCGACCGCAAGCGCCACACAAGCCTCACAGACCATTTGGCCGAATTGGCACAAAGTGAACCCCATTTCGAACTGGCAATCACGCCCGAAGGAACGCGCCGGCGCAAGGAAGAATGGAAGCTTGGGTTCTACTTCATTGCCCTTAAAGCCAAACTGCCCATACAGCTCATTGGCATAGACTACGCTGGCAAACGCATCGTCGCCACCAAAGAGGTGTGGCCCACGGGCAACGTGGAAAGTGACATCAAGGAAATAAAACAATACTTCTCACAATTCGAAGGCAAGGCAAAACATCCAGAAAACTTTGCAGTCAATGCATAATCCTATAACAATTCTAACAAAACATGTAGCGGCGGCTTTTGCCTTCGGTGGCAAAGCCGCTTCTTTTTTTCGTAAAGACGGCAACGCCAAACGTACTTTCGCGATAGTTTCAACTGCCCTTACATTAGCTTCTCAAGATGCTTATAGTCAAGGTGTTCTGAAGTATGAGTTCGAGAATTACTTCATGAATTATAAGCAGGCTGGCTACGCACCGACTCAGGCCATTCGGTTAGACAGCATACGCGTTTCCGACAGCCTTAAAGTGGTTTATGTTTTCCCCAACGAAGCTTTTTGCGGACAAGCGCTCACTGCCAATCTGCTGAAGGATGTTTCGGGCGAACTTGCCCGCCTTCTTCCCGACAGCATGGCCCGCTACGAAATCCAGATGTTCGACAAACGCGGCCGAAGCCTCAGCGAGTGCATTCCAAATGCCCGACGTAAACGCCAACTCGACCTTGAACGAAAGTGGAACAACATTGACTATCATGGTATGCCCTGGATTGAAAACCTTTCGAAGCCCCATCATCCAAAGCACGGCCTCAAAGGACGCCACCTCTTTATTAGTCCCAGCCACGGCAAGTACTATAAAAACGCCACCGGATACTGGAGTTGGCAACGCCCCCGCCTATTTTGCACCACCGAGGACCTTTTCACACAATCCATCGTTCTGCCCTATCTCATTCCCATGCTCGAAAATGCGGGAGCCATAGTTGCTACTCCCCGAGAGCGCGATGCAAACCACCATCGCTGCGTAGTCGACAACGACACGGCAACCATGCAGGGCATCTATTCTGAAATAGCCCCGGAGAATGCCGCGTGGCGAGACTACTTTGCTGCAGGATTCAAGAATCCCGGCCCAGTGCTCAACGACACTCTCAATCCTTTTCTGAACGGAACAGCCCGCATTGTAGCCACCCAACCCTCTGCCACGGCTCAGGCACAATGGACACCCCACATTCCTCAACGCGGACGCTACGCTGTCTACGTGAGCTACCAGACATTGCCCCAGAGTGTGAGCGATGCGCTCTATGAAGTCCGCCACCTTGGCGGCACCACCCGCCTGCACGTAAACCAGCAAATGGGCGGCGGCACGTGGGCCTATCTCGGCACCTATCTTTTCGATGAAGGCTTTCACAGCGAGCGAGGCAGCGTGGTTCTCTACAATCAGAGCAACCAAAAGGGCATTGTCTGTGCCGACGCGGCCTACTTCGGAGGAGGCATGGGAATGTCGCTGCGCAATGGGCTCACGAGCGGACTTCCCCGATTCCTGGAGGGAGCGCGCTACCACGCTCAGTGGTGTGGCGTGCCCGACACGCTCTTCAATCAAGACCGCGGCACCAACGACTACAACGACGACATACGTTCGCGTAGCCACATGCTCAATTACATGAGTGGCGGCAGCATCTATCAGCCCGGAAAGGCTGGATTGGGCATTCCTTTCGAGCTCTCGCTGGCTGTTCACAGCGACGCCGGACGCCGCCAGCGCCCCAATGTGGTGGGAACTCTTGGCATTTCAACCACAATAGACCATGAGCAAAACACCCGCTACGTCAGCGGCATCTCGCGAATGGCTTCCTACGATTTTGCCGATGAACTTCTCTCTACAATCCACCACGATCTCTCCCGCAGTGGATATCCCGAATGGAAACGCCGCGAGGTGTGGGACCGCAACTATGGCGAGACACGCACGCCCAACGTGCCGGCAGCCATTCTCGAAACCCTGTCGCATCAGAATTTCGACGACATGAAATACGGCCACGACCCGCATTTCAAATTTCTCCTGGCCCGGAGTGTCTACAAAGCGTTGCTCCGATACGTGTATCGTCAACACGATTTAGGCACGCCCGTGGTGCAACCTCTGCCCGTTCGTCAATTTCAAGCCATGCTCTCGCCCGACGGCAGAGAAGCCGAACTGAGTTGGCAACCTACCGACGACAAACTTGAGCCTAGCGCCGAGCCCACAGGATACATCGTTTACACACGCATCGACAATGGAGACTTCGACCAGGGGGTGCTCATAGGCAGACACACTCACTTTTCCTGCCCCGTTGCACCTGGCCTACGCTATGACTTCCGCATTACTGCCGTCAACGATGGCGGCGAGAGTTTCCCCTCCGAAGTGCTCAGCGTCTATAAGGCCCCCGGTGGGCAACACCGACTGCTCATTGTCAATGCCTTCGACCGTGTGAGCGGGCCGGCCACACTCACCAGCCCCGACAGCGTCGGGTTCGACATTCAGCGCGACTATGGCGTGCCCTATGTCAGCAACTCCTCGTTGTGCGGACAACAACTAAATTTCTCGCCCCTGGCTTCAGATTCCGAAGGTCCCAATGCTCACGGATACAGCAGTAGCGAACTCGAGGGCAAGGCCCTTGCCGGCAACACCTTCGCCCACACTGCCACCCACGCCCAAGCCGCAGCTACACTTGCGGGTATCAGCATTTCGTCGTGCAGCCGCGAGGCCTTTGAGCACATGGAACGAAAACAAACCGAGGATTTCGACATTATCGATTACCTTTGCGGACTGCAACGCGACGTGCCCTACAATTCGCGCACTTTCAAGACTTTTCCACCAGCCACGCGCAACCTCCTTGCCCACTTTGCCGACAATGGCGGCCATCTGCTGGTGAGCGGCGCCTATATAGGCAGCGACATGCAGCAGCCCGACGAGCAGGCCTTCTGCGCCCACACTTTGGGTTATCGTTGCCAGCAAACGGCCGTGAACGACACGCTTCCCAACAACGATGCCATTACGGCCCTCGGAACCACACTCCACATTCAGCGCACCGTCAGCGACTCCATCTATGCCGTGCAGCATCCCGACGTGCTCCAACCCGCCAGCAAGGCAGCCTTCACGGCCTTTGCCTATGCAGACGGACAGCCGGCGGGCATTGCCCTGCAAGATGGCAAGCGCCGAGCCATCTGCATGGGATTTCCCCTTGAAGCCATACGCACTGACTACGAGCGCAGCATGGCCATGAGAGCCATAGTGAAATTCTTGCTTGGTCAAAACTGAAACACACTGTTAAGTCTTAACTTAAAACCTTTTCCAAACCACACACAATGGAATACACTATTCAACTCAATGCCAAAGGCAGCCGCTCCATGCAAGTGAGCGACGAACATCTGGCCACTCTGAAAAAATACAACCTGCTCTCCGGGCTCATCGACTCCACTGGCTATGTCACAGAAGAGACGCTCGACAAACTCAAAATGCGCATTCGCAGCATGATAGCCTCGTCGCACGAAGACAGCAAAGACCTTCTCGACCTTTGCATCGACGTGGTCTATCACAACGACATGAAAGCCTTTGGCCTGGCCAAGCTCATTGAGCTGAGCAAGGCCCAAACGCCCATGGAATAAATTATTGCTCAACCCACAAGCACCACAACACGATGGAATATCGCCTCACCGACTGGCTGCCAACCACCCGCAAAGAACTCGAACTGCGAGGTTGGGACTATGTAGACGTCATTCTCTTCAGTGGCGACGCCTATGTGGACCATCCCTCCTTTGGCGCTGCCGTCATTGGCCGCACCATCGAGGCTCACGGCTGGCGCGTGGCCATTGTGCCGCAGCCCTCATGGCATGGCGACTTCCGCGATTTCAAGCGATTGGGAAGACCGCGCCTATTCTTCGGCATAGCACCAGGGGCCATGGACTCCATGGTCAATAAGTACACTGCAGCCCGCCGTCTGCGCTCCGAAGATGCCTATAGTCCCGACGGCCGCCACGACATGCGCCCCGAATATCCCACCATCGTCTATACTCAAATTCTCAAACAGCTCTATCCCGACGTGCCCGTAGTGCTCGGGGGCATAGAAGCCTCGCTACGGCGGCTCACCCACTACGACTATTGGCAAGAACGCGTGCGGCCAAGCATCCTGTGCGACAGCGGTGCCGACCTGCTCATTTACGGCATGGGCGAACTGCCCATCAGCGAACTCTGCCAGCGCCTGGAAGACGGCATACTGCACCACAGACCCGACAGCTATTGCACTGTAGCCGACTTCAAGGCCACGCTGCGCCGTCACCCCGTGCGCCAAACCGTCATGCTCTGCACCAAGGACGAGGTGCCCCAAGGCATTGGCCCTAACGACATAGTGCTCCATTCCCACGAACAGGCCCTGGCCGACAAACGGAAATATGCCGAAAACTTTAGGCACATCGAAACCGAGAGCAACCGCATGGAGGCCCACAGACTGCTGCAGGCTGTGGGGACAAACATGCTTGTAGTCTTTCCGCCCTACCCGCCCCTCACCACCGAACAGGTAGATGCTTCGTTCGATCTGCCCTACACACGAATGCCCCACCCCAAGTATCGCGGCAAACGCATACCGGCCTACGAAATGATACGCCACTCCGTCTGCCTTCACCGCGGATGCTTCGGAGGCTGCGCATTCTGCACCATTTCGGCCCACCAGGGAAAGTTCATCATGAGCCGATCGAAGGAGAGCATACTGCGCGAGGTCAGACAAGTTGCCCAAATGCCCGACTTCAAGGGCTACCTCTCCGACCTCGGCGGCCCGTCGGCCAACATGTATGGCATGCGAGGCAACGACCTGAGCCTGTGCCGGCAATGCGCACGCCCCAGCTGCATTCACCCGGCCATTTGCAAAAACCTCAACACCGACCACCGGCCACTCCTTGCCGTCTACCATGCCGTCGACTCGCTGCCCGGCATCAAAAAGAGCTTCGTGGGAAGCGGTGTGCGCTACGACCTCATTCTGCATCGCAGCGGAAATGAAGCCATTGACCACGGAAAGCAAAAATATGCCGAAGAGCTGATTTGCCACCACGTGTCGGGACGCCTCAAGGTGGCTCCCGAACACACTTCCGACACCGTGCTGAAGCTCATGCGAAAGCCCTCGTTCAAACTCTTCCACCAGTTCAAGAAACTTTTCGACGACATTAATCGCCGCCACGGACTCAATCAGCAAATAATCCCCTACTTCATCAGCTCCCACCCCGGCTGCCACGACGAAGACATGGCGGCCCTCGCAACCGAGACCAAGGCCCTCGACTTCAAACTCGAACAGGTGCAAGACTTCACGCCCACACCCATGACCGTGAGCACCGAAACGTGGTATTCGGGCCTGCATCCCTACACCCTGGAGCCCATATATTCAGCCAAGACACCCGACGAAAAACAGCGACAACGCATGTTCTTCTTCTGGTATCAAAGCCAAGAGCGCCCCAAGCTCATTGCCGCCCTGCGAAAACTGCAGCGCACAGACCTCATCGAAAAGCTTTTTGGCCCGCAGGACACCCCAAGGCGGAGCCAACGATACGAACAGAAAACCTCAGCCAAGCATGAGAGCTATAGAAACCTTTCAAGAAAGCAAAAGCCCAGACAGAGCAAGCGAAGACGGCCTCGTGGTGACCAGTAGTTTCGCAGCCGTGGTCGATGGCTCCACGTCGAAGGGAACCTGGCGCCCGGGCGGACACACCACGGGTTATGTGGCCATGCAAACCGTGTGTGCAGCCATAGCCACCATGCCGGCGCAATCAACCATGGCCCAAGCCCTTGAATGGCTCACCGACGCCATCAACAAGGCCTACGACACCTATCACCTGCCGCCTCACATGCAGCAACAGGCCGAAAACAGGCTCACGTGCAGCGCCGCCATATTGAGCCGCGAGCGCAACGAAGTGTGGCTCATAGGCGACTGCCAATGTCGATTTGGCGGCACTACTTATTCCAACCCTAAGCTCATCGACAAAGTGCTCGCCAACGTGCGCAGCGATGTGGCCCATTGGCTCATTGGTTGCGGACACACCATCGACCAACTGCGCCACAATGACCTCAGCCGCCAATACATCATGACCTGGCTGCGCGAGCAATGCCACTTTCAAAACACACGCA
The DNA here is from genome assembly GCA_902796835.1 of uncultured Bacteroidales bacterium. Classification (GTDB taxonomy): domain Bacteria; phylum Bacteroidota; class Bacteroidia; order Bacteroidales; family Bacteroidaceae; genus Alloprevotella. The sequence continues at coordinate 997 of CADBQP010000048.1, read as the reverse complement.
CCGACAATCCCTTTGCCTATGCCGTGCTCGACGGCAGCCGCGTCAATCCCGCCCAAGTGCGTGTGCTCCCCACGGGCACAGCCTCACACATAGTGCTCGCCACCGACGGCTATCCGCTGCTCTGCGACACACTCCAAGCCTCAGAGCAAAGCCTGAAACGCCTGCTCGAGAGCGACCCTTTGTGCATCGACGAAAACATGTCGACAAAAGGCATGATGAGCGGTGCCAACTCTTTCGACGACCGAACATTCCTAAAAATTCAGCTATGATAGAAACCATCACCAAGCACTTTCCTAACCTCACGCCACGCCAGCTTGAGCAATTTGCAGCCCTCGATGCCCTCTATCGCGACTGGAACGCTAAAATCAACGTCATTTCGCGCAAGGACATCGACAACCTCTACCTCCACCACGTGCTCCACTCGCTCGGCATAGCTAAGGCCATACGCTTTCGCCCCGACACAGCCATCATGGACATTGGCACCGGCGGCGGATTTCCCGGCATACCGCTGGCAATCATGTTTCCCGACAGCCAGTTCCACCTCATCGACAGTGTGGGCAAGAAGATAAAAGTGGGCACCGCCGTGGCCGAAGCCATAGGCCTCGACAACGTTACACTGGCCCACCGCAACGTCATGGAAGAACGGCAGATGTTCGACTTCGTCGTAAGCCGCGCCGTAACCGACCTCAGCGAGTTGGCCCGCCTCGTGCGCAAAAACATTCGCCCAGGCGGACACAACGCACTGCCCAACGGCATCATCTGCCTCAAGGGCGGCGACCTGCAAGCCGAACTCCGTCCCTTCAAAAACAGCAGCGAAACCTGGACACTCTCCGACTACTTCGACGATGAATACTTCAAAACAAAGAGCGTCGTCTACGTCAGTGTAAACAAGCGATGACCGCAAGGACAGAGCTGTCAACGACCAAAGCAGCCTCGTCGGCCACGAGGGACAAAGTTCCGAGCCGGCCGGGAGGCGAAAGCGAAGGGAGATAACAAG